>CP067345.1:3625400-3942255 GCA_020641055.1 Clostridioides sp. ES-S-0010-02 | reverse complement strand
TATATCACTATCTTTTAAATTTATAGGAGAATTGAGTTCTTCAATAACATCTTCGTTTATAAGAACTTTATAGATTCCATCTTCAAATGCTTGTAGTGCAACTTCTATAGCTTTTTCTATAGATTGTTTGTTTTCATTGTAGATAGAGCCGAATCCAACTTTTCCAATGGTAGCTTGAGACTCAATATCTTCACTAGTTAAAAAGCTTATTATTGATTTTTCTGGGGTCTTTTCATTATATTCAAGAACATTTTTAGATACAATTTCAGAGATAGCCTCTTTTAGGCAATTGATGTTGTCAGATAAATCAAAGGGGGTAAGTTCTAGCATAGGTCTACGTTTGCCAACAGCTTTAACTCTAAAATAAATTTGCATAAAATCACCTCGCAAAATATTAAGTATTAAGAAACTTAAAAAATTTATCTATTTGTTATATTATATCATTTTGTGAAATATTAGTGTGTATTATGGAATTATTTTACAAAAAATAGAAAAAAAGCTATCTTAAAGTCTAAAAAAGAGATAAAAGATAACTTTTAATTATGAAAGCATATAATAATAACTTGTAGTTATTAAAATTTAATTTAGATGTTTAGTTTTAATAACTATCTTTTTTTATTTATAAATTTTACTCCTAAGTATTTTTTGATATCTTCTTCAGGAGAAAAATCGTCAATAAGGATTTCTTTGCCAGTATCTTCAAATACTACTAGAACTTCACAGTCACCTTGTAAGAAAAATTTTCTGACAGTATCCTCTTTAACTTCTCTAACTTTTATTACATTCTTTTTTTCTTTTTCAAAGTCTTTTGTATAGTAACTTCCCATCATATTAATGATTTTTGTATATCTATTCATAAAATGCCTCCTCATGCGATTAAATTTAAAAAATATGTTATAATAATTGTTTGTATTAACTTAATAATTATAACAAGGAGTAATAATAATGACTAGTATAAAAAATAAAGATATTTTAAATTGTATAGATTATTCCACTAAAAATAAGCTCTTTAATAAATTAAATGATGTATATGAATCTTTACCAACTGGAAATTGTTCTGGTTGTGGTAATTGTTGTATGGAGTCGGTAGGTATAAATTTAATTGAGTTTTTGAATATATTTTGTTATCTTGAAGATAGAGCGGATTTAAGAAGAAGATGTATAATTAAAATAGTAGACTATTATTTTGAAGAGTATTCTAAAAAAAATTCATGTCCATTCAAAGATGATAATAATAGGTGTTTAATATATGAAGTCAGACCACTAAATTGTAGATTATTTGGACATTGGAAAAAAGAGGACTATAACAAAAATCTAGATAATGTGACTAAGAAAAATAATGCTTATAAAGACTTGATGAAGAGACAACATGGATTTGAAATAAATGATGAAGTGGTAAATTATAGAATAGATTATTGTGAAAGCTTTATTCCAAGTAAAGATTATTTGAGTAAATCTGAGAGATTAAGCTTTTTTGATGAACTTATGATACTAGATTCAAAACTATATTCTAATAGCATTATAGATATAGATTTTAAGGATAGAGGCATAGTTGAATATCTTATAGAATCGCTATTTTACAGAGATTTAGCATATAATGTAAAAATAAGGATATCTAAAGAACCTAAAATAAAAAAAAGAACTATTAATAGAATAAAAAGACTTATTCTACTAGAGTCTTATATTAAATAAATAATAACTTGTAGTATAAATATTGTCAAAATGAGGTGAAGATGGTGAATCTAACAAAAGTAAAAGGAAATACTTTTTTTATAAAAGGTGGTACAAATACAGGAATATATGTGTTTGAGGATAATACAGCACTTATGATAGACCCAGGATTATGTGGTTCGAGGCCCAGAAGAGTAACCAAAGTATTAGATGAAAATAAAATACAAGTTAGATATATTATAAACACTCATGGTCATGATGACCACTATGGGGCATGTAATCAATTTAAAGAACACTATAAAGATGTGTGTGTAATGTCATCAAAATACGATAAGTTATATATAGAAAACCCAGAATTATTTTCAAAGTATATTGTTGGGGGGAAAAGCAATATATTTATGGATAGTATTTTAAAAAGTAAAATGTTAGATGATATAGAAATAGATAAAACTATAGATGCAGGTAGGCTGGAACTAAATAATGAAATGTTTGATATAATTGAATTTCAGGGACATACACCTGGAAGTATAGCTGTTTTAACTAAAGATAAGGTGATTTTTGTGGGAGACCTTTTGATAGGAGATGAAATTCTATCAAAATTCGATTTCTTATTTTTATATGATATACAAGAGCAAATGAACTCGTTAGAAAAGTTAAAAGGTATAGATTTTGAGTATTTGGTTTTGGGACATGGAAAACAAGTGATATCAAAAGAAGATGCTTATAAATTAATAGAAAAGCATTTGAATGCTTTAGAGAAATATTTATACCAAATAAGACAATTACTTGAAAAACCAAAATCTTTAGAAATTTTACTAAAAAATATTATAAATAACAATAATTTAAGCAATAATTATAAAGAGTATCATTTTTTTAAATCTTCATTGATATCTGTTATAAGTTACCTAATTGATTTAGACGAAATAGGGTATATCTTAGAAGATGGAGAATTGCTTTACTATACAAAAACAAAATAAATTATGATAAAATAAAGAAGGTCATAAAAAACAAATAAAGGGTGAGCAATATGGAATACGAAAAATGGAATGAAATACTAGCACCTTATGAACATGCAGTAGAAGAATTGAAAATAAAATTTAAAAATATAAGAAAAGAATATTTAGCAAAAGGCGAGTATTCTCCCATAGAATTTGTCACAGGAAGGACAAAAAAAATATCTTCCATAATATCTAAGTTAAAAAGGCTAAATGCGAAAGATATAGAAACTGAAATTGATGATATTGCTGGTATAAGAATAATGTGCCAGTTTGTTGAAGATATATATTATATAGTTGATTTGATAAAAGTAAGAAATGATATGACTATAATAGGAGAAAAAGATTATATTACAAACTACAAAGATAGTGGTTATAGAAGCTATCATGTTATAATAAAATATCCTATAAACTCAATTGCGGGCTCAAAAGAAATTATATGTGAAATACAAATAAGAACTCTTGCAATGAATTTCTGGGCTACAATAGAACATTCATTAAAATATAAATATGACCATTACATACCTGAGACTCTAGCAGAAAGACTTAGAAGAGCATCTGATGCTGCGTTTCTCTTAGACCAAGAAATGAGTGAAATAAGAGAGGACATAATGAAAGCTCAGGCTATGTATCAAATGAAGTCTATAGCAATTAGAGACACTCTAAATAGAATACAAGAGTTATATGACTTAGGTGATACACATAAAGCTATGCAGTATCAAAGAAAGTTGGATAGAACTGAAACAGACAAAAACATAACCGAAATTTTAGAATTAAAACAAGAAATAGATATGTTATTAGAGCAATATAAGGATAACAAGGTAGATGATAGAGTGGTTCAATAAAGCTACTTATAGAGAAAATTTACTAAATATTAATGGGGCTGCCTCTTAATGGAAAATAATTTCTAAGAAGAGACAGCCTATTTAGTTTAATCAAGGAAGGAATGATGTTATGAGTTTATATGCAATAGGTGATTTACATTTTTCAACATCAGTAAATAAGCCAATGAATATCTTTGGCAGTAATTGGGATGGTCATGAAAAAAAGATTATAGATAATTGGAAAGAGGTTGTTACAGAAGAAGATGTAGTATTAGTATTAGGAGATACATCTTGGGGAATTAATTTATCAGAAGCTAAAAAAGACTTAGATATAATAAATGAACTTCCAGGTAAAAAAATACTTATAAAGGGAAATCATGACTATTGGTGGACAACAGTTACAAGTTTGAATAAGCTATATGAAAATATGCGTTTTATTCAAACAAATTTCTATGAATATAGAGAGTATGCAATTTGTGGAGGTAGAGGTTGGATATGTCCCAATGATGTTAAATTTGATGAGACTGATGAAAAAGTTTATAGAAGAGAAGAAAATAGATTAAGGCTGTCATTAGAGTCTGCCCGTAAAAAAGGTTATTCCAAAATAATAGTAATCACTCATTATCCTCCTACAAATGATAGATTAGAGGAGTCTTTATTTACAAAATTATTTGAAGAATATAATGTTGAAAAGGTGATTTATGGTCACTTGCATGGTAAAGAGTCTTTTAAAATGGGTCTAAAAGGAATTAGAAATGGAGTTGAATATATATTAGCATCTTGTGATTATACAGAATTTAATTTAATAAAAGTTCACGATTAAAAAACATAAATTGGTAAATACTATAAGATACATGATTAAAAATAAATATTTGAGGGATTTCGGTTTTGAGAAAGGAGACACGATTTATGAGGTGGATATTAGTTTTTATATTTTTATATCTTATTCCTTTGATAGTGATATTCAGAAATTACAAGAATTTTAAGAGGTCTTGTATCTACAGTAGTATTTATGTAGTATTAGCTACAACAATAATGATAAGTAACATCTATATGAGTGGACTTAATAAGATAAAAGAATCTATGTATTATCATAATTATATTTCTGATGAGACATATGATGAGAAATATGTATCAAATTTTAATGAAAAAGAAGAAGAAGATTTAAAACAAGATAAAAAAAATAGCAAAGAATCAAACAACAAAAAAGTAGATAATAAGCAAGAGAAAAATACACAAAGTACAGAAAATAATAAAGAAGAAAATAATAAAGAAGAAAATCAAAAAGATGTAACAAAGAATAATGATTTAGAAAGAAATACTTCAACAAATAGTGAATCAGAAAAACAAGTAAATACTGGAGAAAACAAAGATACTTATACAAGTAAAGAAAATGATAGTGAAGATATAAAAAAAATAGACCTAGAAAGTATAGGAATTTTCAAGAAAGAAATTTATAATATAGAAAGAGTAGCTTTAGTACCAATGAGAGAATGTATACCTTATACTAAGGATATTGCAAAAAATATAACTAAATTATCTAGTATAAAAAAAGATGTTACAAATGCTAGAAATAAGTGTAAAGAAGTTATAGAAGAATATGAGAATATGCAAATCCCAGAACTTTCTAAGGATGAATATACAAAGGTATTAAGTAGTGCTAGAGATGATGTAAAAAAGGCGTATGAACTTAGACAAAAGTCCATGGATAGTGCCTTAAAATTAATAAATACTAAAAGTCCTAAATATATAGGCAAGATAACTGAGTATCTTGATTTATCAGATAAGCAGATAGAAAGTTTTAAAAATAGATTGAATGATTTAAATGAAGAAATAGATGGGTCAAATACTATTGATTAAGAGTTAAAGAGATAAGTTAAAAGGGAGATTAGTATGAATAAGCAGAGTATAGGAAAACTAAATATGTTTTTTATGGGGATTACTCAGAGAAACCTTGAAAATGAAGATTTTTTTATTGAATTAGAAGTAGTTTTTAAATCAGGAAGAAAAGAATTTAAAGGAATTGCAATAGAAGAAGAAGGTAAGTACAAATTTAATTTTAAAGGCAAGTCAGAGTTACATACATTTAGTGAATTGTTAAAAAATATATCTAAAGAAGCGGAAAATTATGATGGGCTAGTATTTAGATATATTGAAAGAGGTACTATTGTCGTAATAGAAGGAGACAATAAAAAAGTAAATGTAAAGTATCTAGATAATAAAGAAGAAGTACCGAAAATAGATGAATTTACAGCATCTCAAATAAAAAACAGAGAGTACTATGTAAAAGTAGGACAAGCAAATGCACTTTTAAAAGAAATTGGAGTACTTACAAAAGATGGTAAAATAAAAAATGATAAAATAAGAAAGTATAATCAAATAGACCACTTTGTGGAGCTTATAGACAATATTTTAAAAGAAATAAAAGACAAAGACTGTATAACAATATTAGATTGTGCTTGTGGTAAATCATATCTAAGTTTTGTACTAAATTTCTATATAAAAGAAGTATTAAAGAAAAACTGTTATTTTATAGGAATAGATTATTCAGATGTAGTTATAGAAGCGTCAAAGAAGATGGCTAAAAACTTAGGCTATAAAAATATGTCATTTATAAAAGAGGATTTAACTAATTATACACCTAATAGAGATGTTGACCTTGTAATAAGCTTACATGCTTGTGATACAGCAACAGATATGGCTATAGGATTAGGAATTAGAGCAAAATCAGAAGCTATAGTAGTAGTACCATGCTGTCATAAGGAGTTATTAGGACAATATAAATATGAAGCTATGGAACCAATATTAAAACATGGAGTATTTAAAGCTAGATTTGCAGACTTAATAACTGATGGTTTAAGAACGTTATTGCTAGAAGGAAATGGATACGATACTTCTGTGGTAGAATACATATCCCCATTAGATACACCAAAAAATTTAATGATAAGAGCAATAAAAACTAAAACAAATAATGAAAAAGCATTAAATGAATATAGAGAACTAAAAACACAATTTGGAGTAGAACCAACTTTAGAAAAACTTATATATTAGTTGAAAATGTAAAATTTACAAAAAGCTTGCTTAAATATGCAAGCTTTTTGGTATTATATAGGTATAGTCATATATATGATTTTGATTTATAATTAAAGCTGTGCTATAATATTTGATTAATAAAATCAATAAATGTTACATGGAGGTAAAAATGAACAAATTAAATATATGTATTGATATAGATGGAACAATAACTAGCCCTTATCATTTTCTTCCATACCTAAATGATATATTCAATAAAAACATTACAGAGTCAGAGTGTATAACTCACAATTGGGAAGAATTATATGGTTCAGGAATAAGGGATGTATATGCAGAATTTAATGATAAGTATGTACATTCATATGATGAAGCAGAAATTGTAGAAGGAGCTATTGAAGTAATAGAGGAATTATCTAAGGGGCATAATTTATCTTTTGTAACAGCTAGACATGAGTGTTTAACTGATGTAACTAAAAACTGGTTAATTAGACAAGGAATTTTAGATATAGATGTTTACTTATTAGGAAGTGATTATAAAGTTGAAAAGGCAAGAGAACTGAGTTGTGATATATTTATAGAAGATAACCCTTTAAACTCAGTCCAATTGGCTGATGCAGGTGTTAAAGTAATACTTTTAGATACTAACTATAATAAAGATATTGAACATCAAAACATAATTAGAGTTAATAACTGGATAGATATTAAAAAGATTATAGAAGAAAGTAATTAAAAGACTTATAATTTGAAAGGGGGAGCATATGATAGATTTAAAACTAGAAAACAGAAAAGGAAAAATTCATGTAAAGAGTAGTGAGATAAAAGACATTTTAGAATTACGTCCAGACTTTGAATATGTACAAGATATATCAAATACTATAAATCAGGAGAATATATTGGTGTTTGATTGTCAATTGACAGGAAATTCTTTTGATATGGATGATTTAGATATAGAAGAAATATTAGAAGAATTGGGTGAGGAAATAGATGAGTCTTATTTCAATGTCTTATTTGAAGATGTAAGAGCATATTTAAAAGATGCTACTGATGAAATAGAAGCAGATTTGCAAGAAAATTACCTATTTGATAATTTGAGATGCTATTTTGATATATATAATATAAATCAAGAATTCACTGATTTTAAGTTTGTATTTTTAGTTTCTTTTAAGGATATAAAAATATCTTCATTAGCTAATCTAGCTAAGATTGTTTCCAAAAGACAACTGATAGGAGCATCTAAGTTTTATAGTTAAAATACAATTTTATGATAGCAAAAGCTAGTAGTCTTGTAAAAACATAAACTTCTAGCTTTTTTATTTGCTTATTTTTAAAGAAAACTTTAGAATAGTATTTACATTCTTAAAAAAGTATTATATATTAAACATAATGTACAGTATATTGTCTAGAATGTTTTAAAATAAGTTACTGTCTTTAGATAAAATAATTAAATATGCTTATGATTGTATAAGTATAGTCGAGGTGAATTTATGCAGAATTTAAATGAAATAATTGCTGAAAACTTAAAAAAAATAAGGAAAGAAAAACATCTTAGCTTAGATAAAATTTCTCAACTTAGTGGAGTAAGTAAGAGTATGTTGTCTCAAATTGAAAAATGTGAAGTGAATCCAACTATATCTACTATCAAGAAAATAACGAATGGATTAAAAATATCATTTACATCATTGATGGAAAGACAAGAAAGTGAGATAGAATTGGTTGATAAAAAGGATGTAGACCATTTTATTGAAGATGATGGAAAATATGTAAGTTATCCTATATTTCCATTTGATTCCAAGAGAAGATTTGAAATATTTATGATTGAGATAGAAGAGGGTGGAACGTTGGATTCAAATGCGGAACTTCCAGGAACTCAAGAGTTTATTACAGTTTTTAGTGGTGAAATAACTATTAAAATAAATGGAGAGGATTATATTGTATCTAGTGGGAATTCTATAAGATTTAAAGCTGATGTATCACATGTATATAGAAACTCAGGGAGAGGTGTAGCTAAAATAAGTATGGTAGTATATTATGTATAATAATTGAATGGAGTATATAGTAATATTTAGATGATTTTAAGTAGGAGAGTATATAATATTTAAATAATAGGAGTGTGATTTATAGATGAATAACAAAAAAGCAGTTTTCTTCTTTTGTAATAATTTAGATAAAGACCCAGTGGCTAAAAATGTAATTAACTGTTGTGAGGAAGTAATGGATTTAAAGCAGACTGATATTATTGTTGATGATAACTTTGTATTAGAATTTATAGATGAAAACAATAACTTATTCCAGTTTGTAAAAACGGAAAATGTAATAAGTCATGATTATAAATATTATCTGCCAATTTTAAATAAGTATTTCAAAGATTTTGATTTTGCAGGAGTTGTGAATTGGCATGAAGGAGAGCATGCTCCAGAAAATATTCTAACCGCTCATACTATTGGAGATGTACCAACAGGCGAGTTTGGAAATTCAAATCCAAAATATTTTAGAAACTTAATTAATGCAATTGAAGATATAAAAAATGAAAACTCCCTTGATGAATTCACTACATTAACAGAAGCAACTCACTGGTCTGGAACTACATATGGTGAAGTAGCTAAATTAATTACAGAATATTCTGTACCTATGTTAGATATTGAGATAGGAAGTAATAGTAATAGTTTTAATAATAAGACAGCAATACAAGTATTATCGAAGTCTCTAATTAGAGTATTTGATAGTGATGAGCCTATAAAAACTTTACTGTGTGTAGGAGGAGTTCACTTTGAAAATTCTTTTTCAGACATTATAAAAAATGGAGAATACAATATATCAATTGGGCATGTATTACCAAATCAATGGATTGTAAGTGGAATGTATGATAATGAAGATGGATTTGAAAAATTAGAAAAGTGTGTAGACAGTATTGATGGTGGAATTGATGGTATAGTTTTTCATGATAAATTAAAGGGGACTTATAAAGAACAATGTCGTAAGTTAGGGGAAAAGCTTAAGGTACCTGTGTTTAAACATAAGATATTGAAAAACCCAAAAGATTTGCCTATATGGTAGATTTGATTTATAATAATGAGATTTAGTAAGTATATTCAGTAATTCAGATTAATTTTTAAGTGAGGTCAAAAATGATAATATCTTATTTTGCACTATTAATTAGAGTAGTGCTGTTAGCCTTTGAAAGAGTAGTTGTAAGATTATTAGGTGATGAAGAAGGCGATATTTATAAAAATATAGCTTCATCATTTTTATTTTTCTTTATAGGTGGAGTATGTTTACTACCATTTAGTATAATGAGTAAGGTTGGAGATTGGTCCTTTTTAATACCATGCTATATAAGTAGCTTAGTTTATTCGATTGGGTCAGTAGCATATGTAACATCTCTAGCAACTGGTGAAGTTTCACTTGTAACTCCAATAAACAGTTTAAACTCACTATTTCTATTGCTTTTATCAGTTGTATTTTTAGGCGAAAGTTTTAGTTTAGCAAAAGTTGCAGGAATTATAATTATGATAGGTGGAGTATTTATATTAAAAAATGTAAGTTCTTTATTAAAAAATGCATCTGCCATTCTAAATAATCTACCATGTAGATTGATGTTTTTGTACATATTTTTTCAATCAGTAGGAAGGGTATTAGATAAGGCATTTTATGTTCAAGTATCTCCTATACTATATTCAACGATACTTTACTTTTTTGTTGGATTAAATCTATTTGTCTTTTTAGCATTTAAAAAGAAACAAAGAGTAATCTATGAAATATTTAGTAATAAGAAGGGACTTTCAATTTTAAGTGGTGCTATTAATGGATATTCTTATCTAGCATTATTAATTGCTTTAAATAATTTAGAACTCAGTATAGCAGAACCATTTTCTCAAGTTTCTATGATAATAACCTTAATACTTGCTCACTTTATATTTAAAGAAAATATCAAGGAGAAAATACCAGGTTCAATTCTTATATTAATTGGTGGATGGTTGTTATTGCTTTAATTGATAAATCAGAGAGATGATGGAAGTCTATAAAGGGCTAGATAAACAGAAACATGATGGGGTAAAACATGTTGTAGCTGGTGCAGAGAATTTGCACCAGCTCAGACTTTAGACAAACTATATATTAATATTTTCTGACTTTTCATTGTGCTTATTATTCAATGCTTCAGACTATAATTTCCATACCATCATAGGCAAAGGAAATATTATCAAGTTTTTTCTCTAATTCACTACTTTCTATTTTTTCTATTTTTTATGTATTTTCTTAAAAAGTTTTCTGGTCTTGTTAGACATAGTCATATTTCTTCTGACTTACATGTGGGTTATAGCAAAGAATGATTCTGTTATCAAGAAAGGTATTAAAAGTAATAAAACATTAACTAAATAGATAATGTTTTATTACGTTATTTTAAAGACCCACCTATAGTTAACTATTTTCATATGTCAACTTTGTATTAAGGTTTTAAATACTAATTTATAATTGTTAGTTTTTATGTCTAACTCTAAGTGGTATATCAAGTTCTTTTGCTAATTGTTTAGATTCTTCTATTTCCTCTGGAGATATTTCATCTACTACTGAAAAGGCAACTTCTTTTATATATTCTTTGCAATCTTTTGCAAAATCTAACATGTAGTCAAATGATTTTTCTCCAAACTTTGGTTGAGTAACTCTATTATAAGCTTCTTTATTTGGAGCATTAAGACTTATTGATACTGCATCTATCACATCTTTTAACATAATAGCAGTTTTTTTATTGTGTATTAAATCACTTAGACCATTTGTATTTATTCTTGTTTTGATATTACTTTTCCCTTTTACAAATTTAGCAACTTCTATTAATTCATTTATTCTCATTAGTGGTTCACCATATCCACAAAATACAATTTCATCATATTCATCTAAATTATATTTGTCAAAGGCTTCTTTTACTTCATTAATACTTGGTTCGTGTTCTAACCATAAGCTACCACTATTTGCTACTTCATCTTTTTCATTTCTTATGCAAAACACACAGCTACATGGACATGTATTAGTCATATTTACATAGATACTGTTTTCAATTGTATATAAGATATTCATAATTTTCCCTCCATAAATTTAAGTTTTTAGTTAAAATAACGTCTTTTAAAATCAAGTTTATCAAGTGCTATCCCTAGAAGTACAAACACAATAAAGCTTCCTATTGGCTGTAACAAACCAAGTAAACTCATTACAAAAGCACTTGTAAAGCTTCCAATAATTATTCCCTCAGCAAACATATATAAAACTAGACCTACTATGCCTGCTACAAATGAAGCAATTATATTTCGTTTATTTATTATCTTGTCACTTTTAGAAGTGAAAAATAATACGAGTATTGGCTTTATAATTATAGTTGGTATTACCCATATTGCAGCTCCTGTAGATAAATCAGCTAGACCAGCGCCTATTGCAGAGGCTGCTATAGCATAGTTTGTTGGTAAAATAGTTGCAGCTAGATAAATAAAGGCATCTCCTATATGAACATATCCATTGTTTCCACCAACTGGAATATGTAATATATAAGCTATTGTCAAACATATTATAGACGCAAATAGCGCTGAAGTGACGATGCAGGTCGTCTTTTTAGAAGTAGCTTTATTCATTTTTTCCAATATAATCCCTCCTCAAAAATCCCAAACTAGTATTCTTGTAATGTTTTCTTATAAATATATTAATATTAATCATACAATTTTCATAGTTTGTTTGGTATTTTTCTGGTAAAAAGTGAATTGTACCCATTCAAAGTCTTTTGATGGAAAAGTAGATTGTAATTGGGATAATTTAATAGGATAATTAGAAAGGTTGTTGTAAATTTGATATAAAATATAACAAATAGTAGGTGTATACAAATAATATAAAATAAGAAAAATAATATAAGAGAGTCATACTCAATGTATATTGAATAGACTCTCTTATATTTGGGAAATTAAAGGCTATTTTGTTAGATAATAGCTAATTAATGAAAAAATATATTTATAAAATACTAATTTACTCTATTAGCAGCAGTTCCTGTGCTTATAACATCTACAGCACTACTTAAACTAGAATAAACTATATTTTCTATCGCTGTACTAGTGAAGAATCCAAGGTGATGAGTAAATATAACTTGCTCCATAGAAAGAAGTTTGTTGATTTCTGGGTCAGTTAATTCACCTGGGTTCATTTTTTTATTTAAGAATAATCCTTCAGTTTCAAATGTATCAAGGGCAGCAGCTCTTATTTTTCCAGCTTCTAGTGCTTCTATTAAGTCCCCTGTCTTAATTAAACCACCACGACCAGTATTTACTATGTAAGCGCCATCCTTCATTATAGCTAAAGTATCTTTATTTATCATATGTTTTGTTCCTTCAAGTAAAGGAGTATGTAATGTTATAAGGTCAGCTTCTTTAAGAAGGTCTTCTAAAGAATCTTTATAAGTTAATATATCATTTAAATCTTTATTTGGATATTGGTCAAATGCAATTACATTAGCTCCTAAGCCTTTGAATAATTTGGCAGAAGTAGCACCTATTTTTCCTGTACCTATAACACCAACTGTAATAGATCTAACTTCTGTTCCAAGAAGTTCAGCTATCCAACGATAGTCACCTTCACAGACTTTTTTCTTTACTAAAGGAGTCTTTCTTAAAAGGTTCATAGCTTGAGTAACAGCTAATTCAGCTATTGCATTAGGTGAATAAGAAGGAACATTTGTAACAATAAGTCCATTTTCATTAACTAAACCAAAATGTATCATGTCCATCCCTGCAGTTCTTGAAGCTATAACTTTAACCCCAGCATCTTTTAAAGTTTCATAAATATAAGGGTTATCTATATAGTTAGTTTGTTGTATAGATATACCATCATATCCTTTAGCTTTTACTACATTTTCTTCAGTCATGTTTTCAGGATAAATATCCACTTGAACATCCTTATGTTCTTCAGACCATTGTTTTATTACTGGTTCTTCATAATCGCGTGCTCCAAATACTAGTATTTTCATATCAATACCCTCCTGTAATTATTAAATTATATGGTAATTTTTCATTTAGAAATAATATGTAGCAATATAAGGTTATATTTTTATACAAAATTTTTAAGGTTAAAAATTTAGTTTTGAAATTGTTTTCCCTGTGTTATTTTGATATTTAGTTATTTTTTATTTAAGATAATAATTGCTCTAAACATTTATCAAAGAAATTGTTATTTTTTAGATTAAATATTATTAAAAAATTATCTAAGTTTTAAATTAGTTAACTAATCAATTGATTAATTACAATGATAGCATGTGTTTTTGAGTTTAGCAATGAAAATTTTTTTTGAAAAGTCAAGCTTTTTCATAAAAAAATATATAAAAAAAACTTTTAAAGGCATAAAAAAAATGGCAAAATGCTATGGAGAGTTGCATGATGCCACGATATGAAATTAATAATGCAATTGTATATTGTTAAAAAACATTCAAATCAAGCGATATTTTGCTTAAATATAAAGTTGGCACGATAAATGCTTAACAATATAGGTGTAAGACAATAAAAAATATAAAAAATAATCATTTATAACTTTTAATAATTTTATAAGTTATCTCAATAAGATTAGGAACTTTGACATCAAATAGTTAATATCAGAAAAAAGTACTTTATATGTGATTTAATTGAATTTTTATAATTGATACTATTAAGGAGGAAAACGTTATGCTTTTAGAAGGAGTTAAGGTAGTAGAACTTTCAAGTTTCATCGCAGCACCATGTTGTGCAAAAATGTTAGGTGACTGGGGTGCAGATGTTATTAAAGTTGAGCCTATAGAAGGTGATGGAATAAGAGTTATGGGTGGAACATTTAAATCTCCAGCATCAGATGATGAAAACCCTATGTTTGAATTAGAAAATGGAAATAAGAAGGGTGTAAGTATTAATATAAAATCAAAAGAAGGAATAGAAATATTACATAAATTAATATCAGAAGCAGACATATTTGTAACTAATGTTAGAGTTCAAGCATTAGAAAAAATGGGTATAGCTTATGACCAAATAAAAGATAAGTATCCAGGACTAATATTTGCTCAAATATTAGGATATGGTGAAAAAGGACCTTTAAAAGATAAACCAGGATTTGACTATACTGCATACTTTGCAAGAGGAGGAGTTAGCCAATCTGTAATGGAAAAAGGAACATCTCCAGCAAATACAGCAGCAGGATTTGGTGACCACTATGCAGGTCTAGCATTAGCAGCAGGAAGTTTAGCAGCATTACATAAAAAAGGAAAAACTGGTGTAGGTGAAAGAGTAACAGTAAGTCTTTTCCATACAGCTATATATGGAATGGGAACAATGATAACAACAGCACAATATGGAAATGAAATGCCTTTATCAAGAGAAAATCCAAACAGCCCATTAATGACTACATATAAATGTAAAGATGGAAGATGGATTCAATTAGCTTTAATACAATACAATAAATGGTTAGGCAAATTCTGTAAGGTTATAAATAGAGAATATATATTAGAAGATGATAGATACAACAACATAGATTCAATGGTTAATCACATTGAAGATTTAGTTAAGATAGTTGGAGAAGCTATGTTAGAAAAAACATTAGATGAGTGGTCAGTTTTATTAGAAGAAGCAGACTTACCATTTGAAAAAATCCAAAGCTGTGAAGATTTACTAGATGATGAACAAGCTTGGGCAAATGACTTCTTATTTAAGAAGACATATGATAGTGGAAATACAGGTGTTTTAGTTAATACTCCAGTTATGTTTAGAAATGAAGGAATAAAAGATTATACACCAGCACCAAAAGTAGGGGAACATACTATAGAAGTATTAAAAACTTTAGGATATGACGAATCAAAAATAAATAACTTAAAAGAAGATAAAGTTGTAAGATACTAATTAGTATTTCTAGATTTTGGGAAAGGAGAATACTAAAGATGTATACAATGGGATTAGATATAGGTTCAACTGCATCAAAGGGAGTAATTTTAAAAGATGGAGAGGATATTGTGGCTTCAGCTACGATATCTTCTGGTACTGGGACTACTGGACCATCAAGAGTTTTGGAAAAATTATACAGTGAGTCAGGTCTTGGAAGAGAAGACATTGAAAAAATAGTAGTTACAGGATATGGGAGAATGAAATATTCTGATGCTGACAAACAGATAAGTGAGTTAAGTTGTCATGCTAGAGGAGTAAACTTCATAATTCCAGAAACAAGAACCATTATTGATATAGGTGGTCAAGATGCTAAAGTACTAAAGCTAGATAAGAATGGAAGATTACTAAACTTTCTTATGAATGACAAATGTGCTGCAGGTACAGGAAGATTTTTAGATGTAATGGCAAAAATAATAGAGGTTGATGTATCTGAACTCGGAAGTATATCTATGAATTCTCAAAATGAAGTATCAATAAGTAGTACATGCACAGTGTTTGCAGAATCTGAAGTTATATCACACTTATCAGAAAATGCAAAAATTGAAGATATAGTAGCAGGTATTCACACTTCAGTAGCAAAGAGAGTTTCTAGCCTAGCAAAAAGAATAGGAGTACAAAGAAACGTAGTAATGGTTGGTGGAGTTGCCAGAAATAGTGGAATTGTAAGAGCTATGGCAAGAGAAATCAATACAGAAATTATTGTACCTGATATACCTCAATTAACTGGTGCTTTAGGAGCAGCATTATATGCTTTTGATGAAGCAAAAGAATCACAAAAAGAAGTGAAAAATATATAAAAAGAGGGATGACAATGTCTGAAAAAAAAGAAGCTAGAGTAGTAATAAACGATTTATTAGCTGAACAATATGCAAATGCATTTAAAGCTAAAGAAGAAGGAAGACCTGTAGGTTGGTCAACATCAGTATTTCCTCAAGAGTTAGCAGAAGTATTTGACTTAAATGTATTATATCCAGAAAATCAAGCAGCTGGGGTAGCGGCTAAAAAAGGTTCTTTAGAATTATGTGAAATGGCTGAATCTAAAGGATATTCTATCGACCTATGTGCATATGCAAGAACAAACTTTGGTCTTTTAGAAAATGGTGGATGTGAAGCTTTAGATATGCCAGCTCCAGATTTCCTACTTTGCTGTAATAATATATGTAATCAAGTTATAAAATGGTATGAAAATATTTCAAGAGAATTAGATATACCTTTAATAATGATTGATACAACTTTCAATAATGAAGATGAAGTAACTCAATCTAGAATAGACTATATAAAAGCTCAATTTGAAGAGGCTATAAAACAGTTAGAAATTATATCAGGAAAGAAATTTGACCCTAAGAAATTTGAAGAAGTAATGAAAGTATCAGCTGAGAACGGAAGACTATGGAAATATTCTATGAGTTTACCAGCAGATTCTTCTCCTTCACCAATGAATGGATTTGATTTATTTACTTATATGGCTGTAATAGTTTGTGCTAGAGGTAAAAAAGAAACTACAGAAGCATTTAAATTACTTATAGAAGAGTTAGAAGATAATATGAAAACTGGAAAATCTTCTTTCAGAGGAGAAGAAAAGTATAGAATAATGATGGAAGGTATACCTTGCTGGCCATATATTGGATATAAAATGAAAACATTAGCTAAATTTGGAGTTAATATGACAGGTAGTGTTTATCCACATGCTTGGGCATTACAATATGAAGTTAATGATTTAGATGGAATGGCAGTAGCATACAGTACTATGTTTAACAATGTAAACTTAGACCGTATGACAAAATATAGAGTTGATTCTTTAGTAGAGGGTAAATGTGATGGAGCATTCTATCATATGAACAGAAGCTGTAAACTTATGAGTTTAATACAATATGAAATGCAAAGAAGAGCAGCTGAAGAAACTGGATTACCATATGCTGGATTTGATGGTGACCAAGCTGACCCTAGAGCCTTTACTAATGCTCAATTTGAAACAAGAATTCAAGGTTTAGTTGAAGTAATGGAAGAAAGAAAAAAACTTAATAGAGGTGAGATATAATGGAAGCTATTTTATCTAAAATGAAAGAAGTAGTTGAAAATCCAAATAAGGCTGTAAAAGAATATAAAAATGCAACTGGTAAAAAAGCTATAGGTTGTTTCCCAGTTTATTGCCCAGAAGAAATTATACATGCAGCTGGAATGCTTCCAGTTGGTATATGGGGAGGACAAACAGAATTAGATTTAGCTAAACAATATTTCCCTGCATTTGCATGTTCAATAATGCAATCATGTCTAGAGTATGGATTAAAAGGTGCATATGATGAATTATCTGGAGTTATCATACCAGGTATGTGTGACACATTAATTTGTTTAGGACAAAACTGGAAATCAGCAGTACCTCACATAAAATATATATCATTAGTACACCCACAAAACAGAAAACTTGAAGCTGGTGTAAAATACCTAATCAGTGAATACAAAGGTGTAAAAAGAGAACTTGAAGAAATATGTGGTTATGAAATAGAAGAAGCAAAAATTCATGAAAGTATAGAAATTTACAATGAACATAGAAAAACTATGAGAGACTTTGTTGAAGTAGCTTATAAACATTCTAATACTATAAAACCATCAATAAGAAGCTTAGTAATTAAAAGTGGATTCTTTATGAGAAAAGAAGAACACACTAAATTAGTAAAAGATTTGATAGCAAAATTAAACACAATGCCAGAAGAAGTCTGTTCTGGAAAGAAAGTTTTATTGACAGGTATATTAGCAGATTCTAAAGATATATTAGATATTTTAGAAGACAATAATATAGCAGTAGTAGCTGATGATTTAGCTCAAGAAACAAGACAATTCAGAACAGATGTACCTGCAGGTGATGATGCATTAGAAAGATTAGCAAGACAATGGTCAAACATAGAAGGTTGTTCATTAGCTTATGACCCTAAGAAAAAACGTGGGTCACTTATAGTAGATGAAGTTAAAAAGAAAGATGTAGATGGTGTTATCTTCTGTATGATGAAATTCTGTGACCCAGAAGAATACGATTATCCTTTAGTTAAGAAAGATATAGAAGATAGTGGAATACCTACTTTATATGTTGAAATTGACCAACAAACTCAGAATAATGAACAAGCAAGAACTCGTATTCAAACTTTTGCTGAGATGATGAGTTTAGCTTAAGTTCATTAAAATAAATTTACTATAAAATATGAAAATTGGAGGAAGCTATGTTATATAACAAAGAACAAGAACTTTTAAGAAAAGCAGTAAGAGATTTTGTTAGTAAAGAATTAGATACTTTACCAGCAGAAATGGATAAAACAGGTGTAATGCCTAAGGAATTAATCAAAAAATTAGCTGAAACAAAATTTATAAGCAGTAATATCCCAGAAGAATATGGTGGTGGGGGAGCAGGATATGTTTCTTACGCTATCATAATGGAAGAAATAGCTAGAAGATGTGCTTCAACAGCTACTTTCGTTACAGCTGGTTCTTCTCTTGCTACATTACCAATACTTTACAATGGTACTGAAGAGCAAAAACAAAAATACTTAAGAGGTTTAGCAACAGGTGAGTTAATAGGAGCATTTGGTTTAACTGAGCCAGGAGCTGGTTCTGATGCTGGTGGACAACAAACTACAGCAGAATTAGTAGGAGACCACTACATATTAAATGGTAGAAAAACTTTCATAACTAATGGACCATTCTGCGATATAGCTATAGTAATAGCAGTTACAGATAGATCTAAAGGTCTTAGAGGAACATCAGCATTTATAGTAGAAAGCAAATGGGATGGTTTCTCAACAGGAGCTCATGAAGATAAGATGGGTATAAGAGGAACTGAAACTTCTGACTTAATATTTGAAAATGTTAAAGTTCCAAAAGAAAACCTTATAGGAAAAGAAGGTAATGGATTTAAAATAGCAATGGGTACTCTAGAAGTAGGTAGAATAGGTGTTGCTGCCTTAGCTCTAGGAATTGCTCAAGGTGCTTTAGATGAAGCTGTTAAATATACAAAACAAAGAGTTCAATTTGGTAAGCCTATAGCTAAATTCCAAAATACTCAATTTACTATAGCTGATATGGAAACAAAAGTTTGTGCAGCTAGAGGATTAGTTTATGATGCAGCACAAAAGAGAGATGCAGGAATGAGAGTTGCTCAAGAATCTGCAATGGCTAAATACTATGCAGCAGAAGTTGCAAATGAAGTTGCTTATAAAGCATTACAACTTCACGGTGGATATGGATTCATAAAAGATTATGAAATCGAAAGAATGTACAGAGATGCTAGAATCGTATCAATATACGAAGGAACATCAGAAGTTCAAAAAATGGTAATTTCATCAAACGTATTAAAATAATAAATAATCTAATGAAATTGGAGGTATAGACTTTGAAAATATTAGTTTGCGTAAAACAAGTTCCAGATACTAACGAAGTAAGAATAAATAAAGAAACAGGTACTCTTATAAGAGATGGAGTTCCAAGTATATTAAACCCAGATGATGCAAATGCATTAGAAGAAGCATTAAAAATTAAAGATGAGCATGATGATGTAACTATAACAGTTATAACAATGGGACCTCCTCAAGCAGATTTTATGCTAAGAGAGTGTTTAGCTATGGGGGCTGATGATGCAATATTATTAAGTGATAGAGCATTTGGAGGAGCTGATACTTGGGCTACATCAAATACTATCGCAGCAGGAATATCTAAAATAGGTGACTATGATATAATATTTGCAGGAAGACAAGCAATAGATGGAGATACTGCACAAGTTGGACCACAAATTGCAGAAAAATTAAACATTCCTCAAGTTACATATGTACAAGACTTCAAAATAGAAGGAAAAGACATAATAGTTCAAAGACAATTAGAAGATGGATATGAATTAATTAAAGTAAGTACACCTGTACTTTTAACAGCAGTAAAAGAATTAAATGCACCTAGATATATGTCTGTTGATAAAATAGTTAAAGCATATAAACATGATGTAAAAGTTTGGACAATTGATGATTTAGACGTAAATAAAGAAGAAGTTGGCTTAAAAGCATCACCAACTAAAGTATTTAGATCATTTACTCCTGAGCCAAGAGGAAAAGGAGAAATCTTAGAAGGTAAAGCTGACGAAATAGCTAACAAAATAATAATAGGTCTAAAACAAAAGCACATTATATAAGTTGGAGGAGTACAAACTATGAATGATATAAAAGATTTAAGTTCTTATAAAAACGTATGGATATTTGCAGAGCAAAGAGATGGAAAAATAACTCCAGTAGTTATCGAATTATTAGGAGAAGGAAGAAAATTAGCTAAAGAAGTAGATGCAGAACTTTGTGCAGTATTATTAGGAAAAGATGTTGATGGATTAGCTAAAGAATTAATTTCTTATGGAGCTGATAAAGTTTATGTTGCAGACGATGCTCTTTTAGAAAAATATACAACTGATGCATATACAAAAGTAATAAAAGATGCAATAGATGAAATAAAACCAGAAATAATGCTTTTCGGAGCAACTCATATAGGTAGAGACTTAGCACCTAGAATAGCTTCAAGAGTAGGAACTGGATTAACAGCAGACTGTACTAAACTAGAAATAGACCCAGAAGATAAGAAAATAAAACAAACTCGTCCAGCATTTGGTGGAAACATAATGGCTACAATCATTTGTCCAAACCATAGACCTCAAATGTCTACAGTTAGACCTGGAGTTATGGATAAAGCTGAAAAAGACGAAACAAGAACTGGTGAAGTTATAGCATTAGATTACAAAATAACTCAAGATGATATAAGAACTACTGTTTTAGAAACAGTTAAGAGTAAAAAAGATTTAGTATCTCTTACAGATGCAAATGTTATAGTATCAGGTGGTCTAGGATTAGGTGGACCTGAAGGATTTGAAATGCTTAAACAATTAGCTGACAAATTAGGTGGAGTAGTTGGTTCTTCTCGTGCAGCTGTAGATGCTGGATGGATAGACCATTCTCACCAAGTAGGTCAAACAGGAACTACTGTTAAACCAAACCTATACATAGCTTGTGGTATATCAGGAGCAATACAACATTTAGCAGGTATGCAATCATCAGATTTCATAATTGCTATAAACAAAAACCCAGCAGCTCCAATATTAGAAATTGCTGATTATGGAGTAGTTGGTGACTTACATGAAATAGTTCCAATGCTTATAGATAAATTAGATAGCGTTGATGATTTATTAGAAGCTATAAAAGCTTAATAGGTAACAAGTACCTAAATATTACTGATGAAATAAGCCTTATTAGTTAGTAACATAAATATTATTACATAATATGGTTATTACTAAATTGTATTTGTCAGTTATTAAAAAGTCTGTTTGAATAAAATTTTATAATACAAGATATCTAGATAATCCTTATATGTATATTACTTACAAAATGTGAGTCATATTCTATAAGGATTATCTTTATTTTCAAAAATAAGCACTAATTTTAATTAAATTGTGTTAAACAGACAAATAATTACCGAATATGTGATAAAATACAATTAAAAGCAAAATGAAATTTTTAACAAACTATGACCATTAAAATTATCTGTAAGTTGTATTTTAATGAAGCAAGATATTAAAAAAAGACAAATAAGGAGTTGGTTGTATGTGCTAATAGTATTTATTGTAAGCAAACAATAAATTTTGTATGTAGTTCAATAAATTACTTAATGAAAGGTGCGAATATTGATGGATAATAATTTGATAGGGCTTATAGAACATGTAGAAAATCCAGTTATTTTATGCAAAGAGTCAGGCGAAATAATATACTGTAATCATCTAATAGATAATATTTTTAGCTTTCTCGATATAAAAAGACCTAAAAATATAAATGAATTAGATTCAAATTTTGACAAAAAAGATATACTGGTGAATAATAAAAAGAAAATAGCTTTTAGAGAATTAAGAATGACTGCACATATTTATAATATGAAAGATAATGATAATGAAAATAACATAGTTTATTTATTTGAGAAGTCTGTAATATCTGACAAAATAGTTGAGGATATAATAGAACATATAGATGAAGTTGTCGTTGTATTTAACAAAGATGGAGTAATTGAAAAGATGAATACTGTCAGTGATGAGATTTTACCTTTTAAAAGAACTGAAGTACTTGGTAGAAATATAACAGATCTTGTCAGACAGGGGTTAGTTGAAGAACCAATAATATTAAATATGCTTAAGGTAAAGAAAAAGATTTATAGAAATATTGTTTATCCTGATGGAAAGCTTATCGCTTATACAGCCGTTCCAATATGGGACTCAAAAGGAAAACTTACAGGAGGAGTACTTACAGGAAGAGATATATCAAGGGTTATTAAACTTGAATCTCAGATAAGATATAGTGATGTATCAGAAGATACAGAGTATATAAGCCAAAGTAAGACTATGGACAATATAAAAAAAGTTGTCAAAAGAGCTGCAGCATCAGATTCTTCTATATTTATAAATGGAGAATCAGGCGTAGGAAAAGAAATTATAGCTAGGACAATATATAAGTATAGTTCAAGAAGGGAAAAGCCTTTTATAGCTATAAACTGTGGGGCTATACCAAATGAATTATTGGAATCAGAGTTTTTTGGATATGAAGAAGGTTCTTTTACTGGAGCTAAGAAAAAGGGTAAAAAAGGACTTTTTGAAGAAGCAAATGGTGGAACTATATTCTTGGATGAAATAGGTGAATTGCCAATGCAAATGCAAAAAAAATTACTTAGAGTTATACAAGAAAACACAATTACTAGAATTGGTGGGAGTAAACCTATAAAGATAGATGTTAGATATATAAGTGCCACTAATATTTCTCATGAGGACCTTAGAAACAACCTTAAATTTAGACAAGATTTATACTATAGATTGAGTGTTATTCCAGTAAAGATACCACCACTTAGAGAGAGAAAAGAAGATATAGTTCCATTAGTGGACTACTTCCTAAAACTTTATAATGATAAGTACAATAGAGAAGTAGAAGTTTCACCTAAGGTTATTGAATTATTGGAAGAATACTCTTGGCCAGGAAATATAAGAGAGTTAAAAAATATTATTGAAAGATTTGTAGTATTATCAGCCAAAAACGTAATTGGAGAAGATGAATTTAATATGCTTATAAATCTGGATATGATTGATAACGAATCAAATGATTTATCACCAATAGTGGTAAATGGAATTATGAATCTGAATGATGCATATAAAATGGTAGACCAAATAATGATAAGTAAGGCTATAAATAAATATGGTTCAATAACAAAGGCAGCCGAAGTGATAGGCATATATCCTTCTACAATACATAGAAAGATAAAAAGCGGATATATTCGTGTTTAGTAGATAATTATATGCTATATTAATTAATTTTATAAAAAAATATATTTTTAAATACATAACCTATATACAACTTAAAAGAGATGGCTTAGAAATAAATTTAATTACTCTAAGTCATCTCTTTTCTTTTATAAATATTTAAAAGTTATATTAGTTTATAGAGTTAGCAGAACCTAAAACATCATCTATTTTACTTTCAACTACAGCTTGTATAGCATCTCTACCAGCACCAATGTATTTTCTTGGGTCAAATTCTTTTGGATTTTCAGCTAAGAATTTTCTAACAGCAGCAGTCATAGCTAGTCTTAAGTCAGTATCCATGTTTATTTTACAAACAGCCATAGAAGATGCTTTTCTTAACATGTCTACAGGTACACCTTTAGCTCCAGCTATATTTCCACCAAATTCATTACATGTAGCAACAGCGTTTTGGTCAACAGCAGATGCACCATGAAGAACTATTGGGAAACCTGGTAATTTGCTTTGGATTTCTTCTAGTATATCGAATCTTAATTTAGCTTCTCCTTTGAATTTGAAAGCACCATGAGAAGTTCCTATAGCTATTGCTAATGAATCAACTCCTGTTCTTTCAACAAATTCAACTGCTTCAGCAGGTTGAGTATATTTATGAACATCAGAAGTAACATCATCTTCTGTTCCAGCTAAAACACCAAGTTCTGCTTCAACAACAACACCTTTAGAGTGTGCATATTCAACAGCTTCTTTAGTTATTTTAACATTTTCTTCAAAGTCAAAATGAGATCCATCTATCATAACTGAAGAGAAACCAGCATCAATACAAGTTTTAATAGCATCCATATTTGGACCATGATCTAAGTGAAGAGCTACATCTACACCTATTTCATCAGAAGCAGCTTTAACCATCTCAACTAAAGTATGAGGTCCAGCATATTTAACAGCTGACATAGAAGCTTGTATCATAACATAAGAATTTTTAGCTTTAGCAGCTTTTAAAACACCTTGTAATTGTTCTAAGTCACTTATGTTAAATGCACCTATAGCAAATCCACCTTCGTAAGCTTTTTTAAACATTTCTTTTGTATTAATTAATGCCATTTTAAACTCCTCCTATTAACTTTTAAAATTTACCCATCACTTATATTATAACGTTAAATCAAAAAAAGTACATAGTAAATTGTAATAACTATAAATTACAAGTATAATGTTAAATAGAAGATAATAGGATTAGGCAGAATAATAAAGAATAGAAACAATTTAGGAAGAATTAAAATAAAGAAGGGTTAAATAAAGGAGTCAATATGCCACAGATAAAGATAAGAGGAATTCATGAAAATGATATATGTAAAATAAGTGAAAAAATGATAGATGCTTTAGTTGAAGCTGTAAAATGTCCAAGAGATTACTTTGAGATAGAATGTATAAAATCAGTTGCAATAAGAGATGGTAAAATAGCAGAAGTGTATCCTTTTGTTGAGATAGCATGGTTTGATAGAGGACAAGAAGTACAAGATACAGTAGCAAGAATAATAACTGATAGTATAAGAAATAATTTAGATGTTGAAAGTATGGATTTAGCATTTACATTATTTGAAAAAGAAAAATATTATGAGAATGGAGAACATTTTTAATGGCTAAGAAGCAACGTATAGATAAAATTCTTTCAAACTTAGGTTATGGAAGTAGAAGTGAGATAAAGAAATATTGTAAGCAAGGTTCTGTAGTAGTAAATGGAAGTGAAGTTTCAAACCCAGGGACTCAAGTGGATACTGAAAACGATGAAATATTATTCAATGGAGAAGAAGTTTTCTATAGAGAATATATATATTTAATGATGAATAAACCAGATGGATATATATCAGCAACTACAGATAAATACGACCCAACAGTTTTAGATTTGATTGATGTATCATACTTAGCATTTGAGCCATTTCCTGTTGGAAGATTAGACAAAGACACAGAGGGATTGTTAGTTTTAACTAATGATGGGAAGCTTTCTCACAGAGTTTTATCGCCTAAGAAGCATGTGCCTAAGACTTATTATGCAAAAATTGATGGGATAGTGACTGAAAAAGATGTAGAAGCTTTTGCAGAAGGAGTAGTACTTGATGATGGGTACAAAACTATGGCATCTCAGTTAAAAATATTAAAGAGTGATGAGGAATCAGAGATAGAACTTACAATACATGAAGGTAAATTTCACCAAGTTAAAAGAATGTTTGAAAGCGTAGATAAAAAAGTAGTATACTTAAAAAGATTGTCTATGGGTAATTTAAAGTTGGATGAAAGTTTAGAGTTAGGCGAATATAGAGAGTTAACAGATGAAGAAGTAAAATTGATTGAAGAAAGATAATAAAGATACTATAGTAAATTGGAGGAGAATTTGTGAAGAAAAAGGATATTATAGAATTTGAAGTAGATAAAATGGAGTTTGGAGGCACATCCTTAAGCCAAGTTGGAGATAGAGTTATCCATATGAAGGGCGGAATAAGTGGTCAAAAGGTAAAAGCTGCTGTTAAAAAAGTTAGAAGCAAAAAAGCAGAAGTTAAGATGATGGAGTTACTTGAATATTCACCTCTTGAAACCGAAACACCTTGTAAGCACTTTAGAGAATGTGGAGGATGTACATTACTATCAGTGCCATATGAAAAGCAATTAGAAATAAAAGAAAAACAAGTTATGGATTTATTTTTAAAGCAAGACTTATTTGGGTTTCAGTTTTTGGGAATAGAAGGAAGTCCTGAAAACAAGTACTATAGAAATAAAATGGAATATACTTTTGGAGATGAAGTAAAAAATGGACCTTTAACATTAGGACTTCATAAAAAAGGAAAGCATATAGATATACAAACTGTTGAAGAATGTATGTTAGTTGATGAAGACTTCTCAAAAGTATTAGTATCTAGTGTAGAATTTTTCAATGAAAAAAATCTTCCTTATTATAGAACAATGAATCACAAGGGATATTTAAGACATCTTGTAGTTAGAAAAGGGATTTATACTAATGAGATTATGGTTAATATAGTTACTTCTTCTCAGGAAGATTTTAATATGAATGAATTTAAGGACATGCTTTTAGAACTTAATTTAAAAGCTGAGTTGGTAGGTGTACTTCACACTATTAATGATGGTCTAGCAGATGCTGTTCAATGTGATGAGTTAAGAGTTTTATATGGAAGAGATTATATACAAGAGGAAATTTTAGGGCTTAAATTTAAGATTTCTCCATTTTCATTTTTCCAAACCAATACTAAAGGAGCAGAGGTTCTTTATAGTATTGCCAGAGATTTTATTGGAAATTACAATGATAAGGTTGTATTTGATTTATATAGTGGGACTGGCTCTATTGGACAGGTTATGGCTGGTGCAGCTAAGAAGGTGTATGGTATTGAAATAGTTGAGGAAGCTGTTGCTGCGGCTAATGAGAATGCCAAGTTAAATGGACTTACTAATTGTGAGTTTATTGCTGGAGATGTTGCTAAGGTTGTTAAAGATTTAAAGGATAAGCCTGATTTAATTATTGTTGACCCTCCTAGACCAGGGATTCATAAGGATGCTATTAGAGATATTTGTGGATTTGGTGCGGAGGAGATTGTTTATATTTCTTGTAATCCTAAGTCTTTGGTTGTTGATTTGGTTGATTTTAAGAGTTATGGTTATGAGATTAAATTGGTCAAGTGTATGGATATGTTCCCAAATACTCCACATTGCGAGACTGTAGTTCTTTTAGATAGGTAAAATGCTGATGATATTCAATATTCTTATATTCGACTATGAACAAAAGGATTCAGAGTATTTAAAGGGTATGCGTGGAAGTGCTACATATAAAGAGATTCGTGAGTGGATAAAGCAGGAATACGGCTTTAATGTAAAGAATCTTTATATAGCACAGATAAAGGATAAATGTGGATTTGATAATTGTTGCATAGGCTGGATTTGATTTTAGAAAAGAACTTACAAATTTGCAAGTTCATCGTGCTCAATATGGAAAACTTGCTGGTGAAAAGACATTATCAGATGTTATGAGAATGCATGTCATGCGTGCTGGTTGGACAATGAGAGTGTGCAGAGATGATGACCCTATTTGCAAAAATTAGAAGTACACTTCCGTCATTAAGATTATGTTATCTTCTTGATTTAGTACCTTGTCCTTTTCGATTTAACATTTATGTCGATGGTTCAGCAGGAAATTGGAAAGACATCGTTTTGTCGTTATATTGCACAAACATTATTTGGTGCTTTTGATACACTTTATTTTTCTATTGGAAATGATGAAAGAGTATCTTTCTACGGATATGATGGCGAATCAGTTATTATCTGGAATGATTTTCGTGTTACTGACTTTATTCAACAGTTCAAACCGAATGTCACTTATAATATATTGGATACACATCCAGATAAAGAAGCACAGCAAGCTAAACATTCCAGAGCGATTCTTACGAATGCTCTGAATATTATTAATGGTGCTCAGCCATATGAAGAATTTGTTGATGGTTTTGTTGGTACTTATACAGATAAACATGGTGTTTTCCATCAAGTCGAAGATGAAAATCAGGTATGGCGAAGATTCCCTATGATATTGAGAATTCGAGAAACTGACTTTGATATTCTCATAAACAAAGGATTTGTTAATAATGATTTAAGTGCAGTTAAAACGATGCAAGGCTCAATGAAAGCTATTATGCAACGTTTGGAGGGAAAAGCAAAAGAAAAAGTCTTAACGAGTTTTGGCAAGTCTGTTATTTATGCTATTCATATGTTTGAGGAATCTTATTCTAATAAGGTTTCCAATCCTGACAATTTGCCATCTGAATTTCTTGAATATGGTACAGTGAAATCTGCGGAGCAATTACAGCAAGAAAAACAAAAGGAAGCTGAAGAAAAATTCAGTGAAGAACTAGATGCATATGAGGAAATGCGAGTTGATGCATTGATAAAATGCGTAAATTGGTTTTGGCTGACTGGTAAGTATGAACCAGTTAAAATTGCAAATACTTATAGTGGAGTATTGTTGTTATATGACCCAGTCTTAAATAAAATTATTAAGCGAAAATAAACAATGATGTAAGAACATCTTTGTTGATGAAAGGATTATTTTAAATGAGCAAAGTGACACCAAAATATAGAACAGAGGATGAAGTTCGTGATGATGCAAAATTGATATTAGGATTTGATAAAACAGAAGTTGGCATCAAACAAGGAACAGGACAGATTACAACATTTAATCAATTAGGCTTTCAGGGGATTAACAGAAAGCCTGATGGATGGTATTTACCAAATGATAAAAGTATGCCTGCAATGATTTTGGAAACAAAATCTGAAAAAGAGGATTTGACAAATCACAAATGGGTTCAAGAGTTATTTGATAATATCAAAGTTGTTGAAATGCAATATGATAGAATTGTTGGTATTCTTTATAATGGTCAGGATATTCGCATTTTCAAATATTATGAGGAGTTAAAAGGATTATCAAAAAAATTACAGGATAAATCTTATTATCTCTCTATTTACAATCAGTTGGCTGTTGATAAGCAGGCTATTTATACATTGACAGCAAGAATCAATAATTGTCTTCATATTCGTTTTGGGGTTAAGAATTTATATCATAGAATGATTTTTACAGCATGTGCATTAGTAGCAACAAAAGAAGGTGCTACGCTTGCAAAAGGTATGGATTATAATGACTTTCATAATGCCATCCTTAATCAGCTGAATAAATCATTAAGGGAAAGCAAAAAGAGAAATAATAAATTACAGCTATTGTCTGATATTTATACAAAGATTGAAATGAATTCTCCTGACAATCAAACTGCAATTGATGATTTTATTGGTTGGGTGAAAGAGATTTCAGGCTATGTTACATCTGATAACTGGAATGGTGAGGATGTTATGGGTATCTTTTTCAATGAATTCAATAGATACAAGGCAAAATCAGAAAATGGTCAGATTTTCACACCAGACCATGTTACATCAATGATGTATCGTTTAATTCATTGTGATATGAATGACAGAATTCTTGATGCAACTTGTGGAAGTGGTGCGTTTCTTGTGAAAGCAATGTGCAATATGATTAAAGAAGCAGGTGGTATCAATACCACAAAGGCTGATGATATTAAAGAAGCACAGTTATTTGGCATCGAATGGGATAAAGAAATTTATGCCCTTGCATGTGCTAACATGCTTATTCACAAAGATGGAAAAACAAATCTCGAGCAGTTAGATACACGTGGACAAGAAGCGTGTGATTGGATTAAAAGTAAAGACATTACAAAGGTTTTAATGAATCCACCATATGAGAGAAAATATGGTTGCATGCAGATTGTTCAAAACGTTCTTGATAATGTTCTAGTACATACAGAATGTGCTTTTATCTTGCCTGATAAAAAACTTGAGAAGGATTTTACAGACAAGAAGTATGGAAATAAATTATTGAAAAATCATACTTTAAAAAAGATTGTTAAGTTGCCTGAAAATCTTTTCTTTGGAGTTGGTATTACAACAAGTATTTTTATCTTTGAATCGGGTGTTCCACAGGATGGGAAAGAGATTTTTGCTTGTTATATTGAAGATGATGGTCTTGAGACAGTTAAGAATCAAGGTCGTCAGGATATTAAAGGAAAATGGCAAGCGATTGAAGATAAATGGGTGAAAATTATCGAGAATCCAATTTGCAGTGAAGCAAATGATGTGAGGAAATTTATTCAGGTTGTCAATCCGAAAGAACATTTGTCATATCAAATGCCTGAAAAACCATTTCAAATTCATGAGGAAGATTTTATTAAAACTTTAATGGATTATGAAATGTTTAAACGGGGTATTGATGTAAAAGAATTTGGTAATACATTACTTCAAAAAACAATGTACAGTAGTGATATTACATCAGATGAAAATGGTGTGAAAATCGCCTTGAAGGATGGTGGTATTGATGAATAGAATAGATATCACTAACTGGAAAGAGTTTGAAATAGGAAAATTATTTATTGTCAAAAGACCCACAAAAAGAAGTCAATCGTATTATGATGATGGTGATATTCCATTTGTTGCATCTGGTAATTATAATAATGGAATTATTAAATATTGTCAGCCTTTGAAAGGTGAAAAGCTTGACAAAAGCAATTGTATTACTGTTAGTCCGTTAGATGGGTCTGCATTTTATCAAAAGGATGATTTTTTAGGGCGTGGAGGTGCTGGTTCAGCAATTATTCTTTTATATAATGACAAATTGAATTTAATGAGAGGCTTATTCATTGCATCCGTAATAAGAAATCAACTTACTAAGTATTCATATAATGACCAGTTAAGTTCTAGTGTTATTGTGAAAGAAAAAATAAAACTTCCATCAAGTTCATCAGGTGAGCCTGATTGGGATTACATGGAGTATTATATGAATACTATCAAGAGTAGAGTTTGTAATTCATTATTACACTTAGAATCAGTAAGAGATATATCACAAAGAAAGATTGATGTTTCTGATTGGGGTGAATTTCATCTCTATGATAAAAACTTGTTTACTATTGATGCAGGAACAAAGCTGGATAAAGTAAAGATGGATATGAATTATGAAGAGATTTCTTTTGTTGGACGTTCTAACATGAATAATGGAATTACTGCAAAAGTGAAAATGATAGAGGGTTTAAAACCTTATAAAAAAGGAAATCTTACTTTAGCTTTAGGTGGGGCATACTTAGGGTCATGTTTTGTTCAACCGGATGAATTTTATACGAGTCAAAATGTTGTTGTGTTAATTCCCAATCGTGAAATGAGCTATAATATTAAACAATTTATTGCTAGCATAATTTTTGTTGAAAGTCAAAATAATTATCAGGCTTTTATTAAAGAATTGAATGCTCATATTAAAAGAGATTTTCGAATAAAATTGCCTATAATAACTGATGGTACACCAGATTGGGATTACATGGAGAAATATATGCAACAAATACAAGCAAAAGCGGAGCAACTTATTACTTGCTTTATTTAAAATTTAATAGTTTAATATAACTAGGTTTACGAGCAAAAGTCCGACAGATGGTATCAGGTAAATGGCAAGTTCATGTGCAAATCCACCGAGACAATTATGGGTGTGACGAAATATAATTGAATGGATACAACTTGTCAAACATCATTGTCGAAAATCGACAAATGGGAAAATAGTGGTGAACAGATATATCAAAGAAATGGTGTATCTGTTTGCCATTTTTTTATTAAGAAAAATTACATAAATGATATGTTTTTTTGATGACGAAGATGTAAATAATATGTATAGCACTTTAGAAAAGGGTCAGGGATATGGTAGTGAAAGCTATAAAGATATAGAGTTAAAAGATTTAGTTGAAGGTAAAATTGGATAAATTAGAAGAGTATTATAGGAATTTAGAAGAATGATATGGTATAAATTGGAAGTGATATTTATGCTAATTATGTTGTTTGGAAAACTTTATTAAGATAGAATTTATCTGTACATGAATCGACAAGGGGGTATATAACATGAAAATTAGTAAATTACCAGAAGCAGAGTTAAAAGTTATGAGATGTATTTGCAAATCAGATAGAATATTGACATCAAGAGAAATCGTTGAAGCCATGGAACAAAAACATAAATGGAAAGATACTACTATTTTTACAGTATTAAAAAGATTACAAAGAAGAGAGTTTTTAGAAACAGAGAAAATAGATAAACGTACTCACTATAAGGTACTAGTAAAGGAAAAGCAATATCAAAGATTTGAAACAAGAGAATTTATAAAAAATATACATAAAAATTCAGTTAAGAGTTTAATTTCAGCATTATATAGAGATGATGAAGAATTAGATTATGATAAATTAGATAAGTTAGAAGCAGACAAGTATTATCCGCAAAGCAGAATGAGGATATGTAAACCATTGATTTTAAGAAAGGACAGCTAGAAAAACATGTGAAGCTGAAATTTGTTATCCCAAACAAGGAAAAGACATTCGGCAGTCTGGAATTTGCCAGAGAAAACATAGTATAACAGTGAAGAATCAACGGAAAAATGACCCTACTGTCACACAACTTTAACCTGTACTCAGATATTCGGAGGGCTACAAAATCGGTAATCGTAGTTTTACAAACTATATTTTGCACGTTGATGATATGGTAAAAGCATAAAGAAAGATAGAGATTTATTTATGAGATTAGCAAATGGAATTGTAATTGATAAGGAAGCAACCTTTGCTACTTTTAACTTTTCTACTCTCCGCTGTTACCTTCATATCCAGAATGAAGTCGAAGCCATGTTTGACGAGATTAAGGAGTGTACCTATGATTTGAAATCGAAAGATCAGGGGTGCATGCTCCAGATATTTCTGATAATTGCTCTACTGTTTTATGGCAAGGCAATCATGCAGACGAACTGGAAGAACCTCTCCCTTTTGTAGATAAACAATATTAATATATCTTATTTGATTATTAGTATGGGCGTGGCAGATATTGTGTGTATGGAGGCAGTATTGGAGTTTTATCATTACCACTGCGATAATGTAAAATAGCTTTATAACCGCCAAAAGCTGGCGAAGATGATTCTGGAAAACAAGTGGTAGTAAAGGTAGCAGGTACAATCTGACTGATTCTTTAAAGTATTAGTTTCTCTGTTTCAAAGAGAAAATTACCTATTTTATTATTATTATTCGGCTAACTGTATATAATTTTAGTATTGGCTTAGGTCGGACAATATGATTATGAATTATATATTTTCCCCATAAGCTACTAAAAAATGGGGTACTTCAGAACTTAGGTACAAAAACTCTGTAAAGAAAATGAATACCAAGTATTATACATTTTAGTCGTATCTGGTGGATATAAAAAGAAGCAGAAAAACCGAAAGATAATCGTAAAAAGTTGTAGAGTTAGGAAATTCTTAATAATTTCTTATGCAGGAAATCATAAATAGTGAAGATTCTTTTGATACAATAATAAAATATCTTGTATATGCGCGAAAGGAGGAAAACAGTTATGAATGATAAAATTCTTGTAGTAGATGATGAACATGATATAGCGGACTTAATAGAGGTCTATCTGCAAAATGAAAACTATATCGTATTTAAGTATTATTCAGCTAAGGAAGCTCTTGCTTGTATAGAAAATACAGAGCTTGACCTTGCTATTTTGGATATTATGATGCCTGATGTAAATGGATTTGATATTTGTCGAAAAATACGTGAGAAGTACAATTTTCCAGTTATTATGCTAACTGCAAAAGATGAGGAAACTAACAAAATCACAGGATTAACTTTAGGAGCTGACGATTATGTCACAAAACCTTTTCGTCCCCTTGAATTAATTGCTAGAGTAAAGGCACAGCTGCGTAGATATAAAAAATACAATCCTATACAAGAAGAATCTGATACAAGTTCTGTTTTATGTTATTTAGGTTTAGAAATTAATACTAAGACATATGATTGTCTAATTGACGGAAATCCTATTTCACTTACACCAACGGAGTATTCCATACTTTGTATTTTGCTACAGAACAAGGGAACTGTTGTTAGTTCAGAGGAATTATTTTATAAAATATGGCAAGATGAGTATTATAGCAAAAGTAACAATACAATCACTGTTCATATACGACATTTGCGTGAAAAAATGGATGATACTATTGAAAAACCTAAATATATCAAAACTATATGGGGAGTCGGTTATAAAATTTAACTACAACTCACTATGAGGAGAGGAAAAATTACGCTATGAATAAAAAAAAGAAACATTTAAAAAGAATTAGTTGTGTATTATTCATACTTTATTTAATTTTATTAGTATGGATTATATTGTTTAAACTACAATTCAGAATAAGCGATATAGGTTACATAAGGAGTATCAACTTGACTCCATTTCATTACTCTACTTCTGTTGGAGAACAGTTTCATTTTGAGGAAGTGAGAGATAATATTTTAATTTTTATTCCTTTCGGAGTTTTACTTTCCATGTTGTCATCAAGAATGAAACTACAAAATAAAGTTCTTATTATTTTTGGAAGCAGTTTTATCCTTGAAATGATTCAGTATATTCTTGCTATCGGAAGTACAGATATTACAGACTTAATCACCAATATGTTTGGTGGAATAATTGGTATTGGTCTATATGCATTACTGCTGAAAATACTAAAAGATAAGCAAAAAACAGATATAGTAATTTCAACTCTAGCTGGAATCTTTGCAGTTCTTTTTTTAGCACTGATGACAGTTCTTCTGTTATCCAATTAATAAATGTATAGATATGGAGGTGATAGCAATGACAAATATTGGTACAGAAAAGAAATTACGTATGAAACTATTTATAAGCTTAATTATATATACCTTAGCTGGGTATATTTTGGTAATATTATTCGATTATGGATTCAGTAGATTTTCAAACACATTTTTTCCGTGGCTACATCTTAGAATTGACTTAATTTATTTTCTATATTTGATTATAGGTTTTTTCTGTACTTTTTATCATTACTGGAAAAAACCATGGGGATATTTGCAGGAAGTTATGAATGCCACTAAAGTAATATATCAACTAAATGACAGCACCATTGAATTATCTGAACCACTCAAAGATATGGAAAAGCAGATGAACCAAATAAAAATGGCTGTTCTACTTAGCCAGCAAGCTGTAAAAGAAGCTGAAAACAAAAAGAATGAATTAGTCATGTATTTAGCTCATGATATTCGCACACCTCTTACCTCTGTAATAGGTTATTTAAGTCTGCTGGATGAAGCACCTGACATGCCTATAGAACAGAAAGCAAAATATGTTGGAATTGCTTTGAAGAAGTCTATGCGTCTGGAAAAGCTCATTGATGAATTTTTTGAAATCACAAGGTACAATACACAGCAAATTCAACTAACAAAAACAAATGTAGATTTATACTATATGTTTGTGCAACTCATTGATGAGTTTTATCCTGTATTATCTGCTAAAGGAAATTCTGTTATACTCAACGCAAATGAGAATTTGATGGTTTATGCTGATTCTGAGAAACTAGCTAGAGTGTTTAACAACATGCTCAAAAATGCTGTTGCGTACAGTTATCCTAATACAGAAATTCTTATTTACGTTCAAAAGGAACAGGATAAGATTAAAATTAAATTTGAAAACCAAGGACATACTATTCCACCAGAACAATTATCTACAATTTTTGAAAAATTTAACCGTTTAGATGATGCTCGTAAATCGGACAGTGGTGGTGCAGGTCTTGGGCTTTCTATTGCCAATGAAATTATTCTTTTACATGGTGGAGAAATTTTGGCTCAAAGTGAAAATGATAGGATTATTTTTACTGTATTACTTCCAATTCAGTCTTAGGAAAACATTAATTGGATATTAGGATTTTCTTAGGAATTTATCCTGTTAATATTAAAGTTTAAAACGTCCTTGTTTAGTAAAATAAAACTGAACAAGGACGTTTGTCTTTGTATTATAAAAAAGGAGAAAAGACATGGAATTAACAATTACAAATCTTAAAAAAAATTTTAAGAATAAAACCGCAGTTGATGATGTTTGTTTAAATCTTACACCTGGTGTGTGGGGGCTTCTTGGAGCTAATGGTGCTGGTAAGACTACGCTTATGAAAATGATTGCGAATATTCTAAAACCAACTAGTGGAAAAATTGTTTTTGATGGTAAGGATATTCATTCAATGGGAGAAGAATACAGAAATCTATTCGGTTTCTTGCCACAGGATTTTGGTTTCTTTCAAGATTTTACAGTAAAGGACTATTTGGAGTATGTGTCTGCATTAAAGGACGTTCCTGCTAGAGAAACAAGAAAAAAGATTGACAGTCTGCTGCATACACTTACCTTGACTGATGTCAAAAATAAAAAAATTATCAAGTTATCTGGTGGAATGAAACGTCGAGTGGGAATTGCACAAGCAATGTTAAATGACCCGAAACTTCTAATAATGGATGAACCAACAGCTGGACTTGACCCTGGAGAGCGAGTTCGTTTCCGAAACTTTATTTCAGAGTTCTCTCATGACAGGATTGTCCTTATTTCAACTCATATCGTATCTGATATTGAGTATATTGCTACTCAAAATGCCATTATGAAATCAGGAAGAATTCTTGATGTAGGGACAACAGATGAATTGGTCAAACAAGTTACAGGTAAAGTTTGGAATTGTATCATACCTGCTTAAAAGATGCCTATGTATGAAATGCAGCTTCGTATTATTAATCAACGTAGTGAAGGTAATAATCAGGTATCAGTTCGTTATTTGGCAGATGAAGCCAAAACAAGTGACTCAATAATGGCTTCGCCCCGTTTGGAGGACTTATATTTATGGTTATTTCCGCAAGAGGAAATAAGTGAGGAGGGAAAGTAAATTTATCGTCTTGAAATAAAACGTGTGTTGAAATCACGTCGTTCTATCATTTTATTACTTATTTAACTATTCATGTCTGTTGTGATGGCTTGGCTTCCGGTATTGTATGAGGACATCAATCAATATGATAAAAACGGCAACAAGGTAGCAGAATTAAATGGTCTGGAAGCAATTGCCTATAAAAAATCACTTCGCTCTGAAAATAATGGAGAAGTTACTATGGAAAAACTCAAAGAAGCTTTGAATATCTATCAAAGTGCAGTTTTGCCATATGGAGAAGACAGCCTTAGTAGTGGTGAATTCCCTACAGATATTTATATAAAAAAGGTATTTCCCATTCAATCTCTATTGGCAAGACTGCCAGAAGCCTATTCTAATCCAAAGACTGGTCAGGGAATAAGCTTAATGGATATTTCTCCTAATAAATTAGATGGTTTTTATGAGCAGACTACGCAACATCTTAAAGATATCATGCAGATGGAGCAAAAGAAATATCCAACCGCACAGAAACATGCGATACAAGAATATGTAGAAGTAAATACGCCTTTTCAGCTTTATACTGGATATTCAAGAGATGCATTTGATTATATTATTCTATTTATTTTTCTCCTAGTCATTCTTTGTACAGCGGCTGTGACCCCTACGTTTTCTAATGAATACCAAACGGGTTCAGATAGTATTTTGCGCTGTACAAAACATGGACATTCTCGATTGGCAATTGCAAAGATTATGGCTGCACTTACTATTTTTACTGTAGCATTTGTCATATGTATTTCAATTCATTTGACAATTTCAAATCTAGCATTTGGAACTGAGTGTATGAAAACATCTATGCAGATGCTATTTTCAGTTATCAGTCTGCCTGCACTTAATTTAGGGCAGCTTCAGATTACTTTGGCAATAGGAGGGCTTATTTCACTGCTGGCAACTGTCAGTTTCACACTGTTTTTATCAGCTAAATGCAAGGATTCACTCTCTGTTATCCTAATTGCTATTGTAACATGTTTACTTCCAATATTTACGTATTCGGCTGGAGCCAATTGGCTTACTTTTATCTTACCATCAGCAGGAATAGGTATGCAAAATAGTTTACTGTACCAATTGACTAGCTTTAATTATCTGCATATTGGACAGGCAAGCATCTGGTTACCCTATGTCATAATAGTGGCATCAATAATTGAAATTCCTGTATTTCTTCTTCTTGCTATACGGGCTTATAACAAACATCAGGTTATATAAATCAACATTCTGTGAACAACTGTTTAGTAGTTAAAAACCTTTGTTTAGGAATAGAAATGTTTCATCTTAAATATAGGTGTTAGTAAAATGGTGGATCTGAAATAAAATCAAAGTAGCCATTTTCTAATGTGTATTTAAAACATATTATCAATGATACAAAAATTAATCGAAAATGAATAGTTCCTCAATTGGTACATCTACTATTCTTGATATATCTATTGCTGATTTTAGATATGTATTAATTATTTTAATATAAATATTAATTATTTTAATGTATATATTGACTTTATTAATTTTTTGATTTATATTATAAACATTAGATAGAAAGAAGGTGATGTGATGTATCAAGTTATCAGCCGCTGTCCTGTCTGCGGAAGAAAACTTAAAGTTGTCAAGCTACAATGTGAAAACTGTGATACAGTGATTGAAAATGATTTCTGCCTCAGTGCATTTGACTATCTATCTGCAGATGATTTATTCTTTGCAGAAACATTTTTAAAATGTCGTGGTAATATAAAAGAAGTGGAAAAAGAACTAAAGATTTCTTATCCAACTGTTCGTTCTAGGTTAGATGATATTATCCAAAAACTAGACGGAAAATCTAATGTGACATCTTCTTCTGATTCACATAAAAAGGAGATTTTAGATGCACTGGAAAAAGGAGAAATCACTCCAGCAGAGGCATTAGAACAAATAAAAGAAAATAAATGAAGCTCTATCTCTATTTCTGACAGTAGTCAGGAGTAGTGACCAAAATATGAGGCTATTTCTGTTGGAATGGATACAGAAGAGCAGAAATGAGGAAAATAATATGGATGAAAAAATGAGGATTTTAACAATGGTAGAGGAGGGAAAGCTTTCTGCCAAAGAGGCAATTGACTTGATTGATGCATTAGATAAAACTACATCTCAAGAGGAGTATACGAATTATTCAGAAGACTTTGATAGTCAAGCTTTTACTAAACAAAGCAGTACTTCATATGAAAATAAGATGTTGAAGATTATTGTGGACACTCCAGATGGTGATAAAGTAAATGTGCAACTTCCTGTAAAGATTATACGTCAAGTGTTGAAAATGACAGGTAAGTTGCCAATTAAGAGTGAAGATTTGCAAGGTATAGACCTAGATGCTCTTACTACCTCTATTCTTGAATGTCTGGATAATGAAACACTTGGCAATATCATAGAGGTTGACTCTGCTGATGGCACTACAGTTAAAGTTTTTATAAAATAATACTAGGAGAATAGGTTTATGCGCATTATTGTCCGCTCAAAAGAAACAAATTTGTGGCTACCCATACCATTGTTTCTAGCAAATACTGCAGTTCTTTTGTTGCCAGAATCGGTTATTGAAGAGATTAAAAAATCACTTCCAGAGCCATATCAGGAAGTCATTAACAAAAAATTTCTACAGGAACTCGTTCGAGAATGTCAGTCTGTTCTTAAGCAGTACAAGGGACTTGAGATTGTTCATGTGGAAACTCAGGATGGCACTTTTGTATCCATTCGCTTATAAAGTAGTGTTTATTTTGTATATTACTATTATTTAGAGAACTTACATTTACTGAGAATACTTATATTTATTGACTTAAAAATGACGAAAACATGTCCGTTTTTTACAATATTTTTTTCTAGTACTAATGTTATAATCTATTTACTAATGTTGATGGAGGTAACTTATGAAATATGCAGGTTGTTTATTTGCAGTAAAAGATATTCAAATTGCTCGTAAATTCTATGAAGAATTATTTGATTTAAAAGTTATTGTTGACTATGGAAAAAACATTGTATTTGAGGGTGGATTGTCATTGCAACAAGATTTTGATTGGTTGACAGGAATCTCGAAAGAAGATATGAAAGACAAAGAGAATAATTGTGAAATATTCTTTGAAGCAGAGTCTTTTGAAGAGTTTCTATCAAAACTAAATGCAAGAAATGATGTTACCTTACTTCGTGATGTAGAAGAAGCACCATGGGGGCAAAAGGTAGTTCGAATTTATGACTTGGATAATCATTTAATTGAAATAGGTGAGTCTATGAAATCAGTAGTTAATAGATTCCAAGAACAAGGTATGAATCTTACTGAAATAGCTACAAGAATGGATATAACTATTGATGATGTTAATCAAATTTTACAAGGCTAAATTATGGCTGATTAAGTAAATCTCAATATCAAATTAAGTAAGTTTGAATATCAAACTAAGTAATTCTAAATATCAAAATATAAAACAGTAAATTCTCATGATTTGCTGTTTTTTATATGCATAATTAAAGAAATGATATGATAATCATTAAAAATACCTAAACTAGGAAAAAAGAAGGCTGCCAAATAATGCTTTATAATTGTTTATATTACAGTCAATTTTATTTTTAAGTAACGATTATATACAATCTAATATTAATTATAATACTTAATAAAATAATCTATGAATAGTAAAACAGAGCTTATTTGGACACTATATTTAGTAGTATATTAAAATAAGCTCTTTATAGTACATATTATAAATATTTAGTTCTCATAAGTCTGAACTATTAGACCTATAATTCTCACGAGTTTAACTATAAGACCTACAAATAGAAGTTTAATCACGCTGAAATAACTGAATAACTCCCTCTAAATGGTTATACATTGATGTATAACCCAAATTAGCATCTTTACTATCAAAAGCCATCATTATCTCATTGTGATGACTAATCATATCTTGTAGTGAATTTCTATATTTAAAGCCAAAGTGTTGATTAGAAGACACAGTTTTAGGTATTAATTCATAATACTTTATAAAAATTGGATTATGAGAAGCTAAAATTATTTCTTTGTGAAATTGCAGGTCAGCGTCATAACATTCTTCTATTAAGCCTTGTGAAACTTTGTCTAGTTCTTCTACAGATTTCAAGTAAGCATATCTTATTCTCTGAAGTTCTTCAGAAGTAGCATTTAAAATGGCTAACTTAGTAGCTTCACTTTCTATAAGTTGTCTTGCTCTTAAAGATTCAACGTAAAATTCTTGTATATTATGATTTTTATAAACTTCATTATCAGAAAAAAGGTCAACTTTTTTAAATCCTTCAACTATGGGGCTTGAATAGGGAATAGACCTAAGTATTCCTTCTTTACAAAGTTTGTCTATAGCATTCCTTACAGGAATTCTACTTATATTAAATAGTTCAGCAATCTTTCTTTCACTTGGCAATTTACTATTAATTTTAAAATTTCCATTTAGAATATTTACTTTAATATAATCAATAATTTGTTCAGTGGCACTTAAATTTGTCATAAAAACTCCTAAACATATAATTTTTTATGAGTGTATTATATCACAATTAAGAGGTAAATTTAATTTTTTATAGTATGTATAAGATAATATGGAAGCAATTATAGCAATAAAAGCTAAAGTAAAATAACCATATTGTATTGAAATATAATCTGATATTTTACCCACTAGCATTGGAAATATAGACATTCCTATAGCATAAACTGCTTGAAAAAATCCCATTGCAGTAGATTTTTGATATTTTGGTATATTTTTCATAGACTCACTAGTAAGGTAAGAAAGAAGTATACCTGTAGATATTCCTGGTAACGATTGTAGCATAAATATTATATTAATACTTTTTACTGTTGGAACTAGAAAGCAATAAACTGAAATCAAAAAAAACACTGAGGGAATCCAAAATTTTGGTCCATGCTTTGTACAAAATTTAGTAGAAGCAAATCCAGAAGATACAACAGCACATACCATGTAAAATATAGAAGATAAGCCTATAATGGTAGAGCTAGAGCCTAGTTCTTTAAGAATTTGAGTAGTAAATGACATTGTTGTAGACATTTGGATTCCTTGTTGAATCAATGCCATAAAAGAAAAAAATACAAGTCTTTTGTCTTTGCATATAGATAAATAATTTTTAAATGGGATTTTTTCGGTTATTTTTCCTGAGTGATGATTTTTTACATTTAAGGCTAGAAGTGTACCAATGATTGAAGATATTACACTCATAATACACAAATTTACCATTCCTAATTTTTCATAAAATAAGGTACTCATGACAAATCCAATTAACATTCCTAGGTTGTTTACCAAAATTATTGTACTTGTAGCTTTTTGTTGATGTTCTATGGAAAAAAAATCAGTGTAGTGAACCATGTAAGAAATCCAAGTTGATGATGCTATTCCAGATAAGATATTAGCTATAAGAAATCCTTCTCCTCCAGGAGAAATAACTCTTATAAGAGATGCCAAACCAGCAAATAAAATTCCACATAGTATAAATATTTTATGTTTGTTTATAGAATCTGCAAAAACCCCAATAGGAAGTCTTAGTAAGCATTGTGAGATTCCATATGAGCCTATTATTATACCAATCATGTTTGTAGATACGTGACATATACTTAAATATGGATTTTGAAAAGGTATGTATACGTATTGTGAAAACCAGAAAAATACAACAATAGAGAGTAAAAGTAATTTTTGATTAAATATTTTTTTCATATTATCCTCCGAATGGTATGTTTATAATGGAAATAATATACCATTTTGTTTAGTAAATCAAGTATTTTAAAATTTTAAAAATAAATTTCGATATAACAATAAGAATTATTTGTTGAAAAATTATATTTTATAGTTGAATTAAGAAAACGCTTATGTTACTATAAAGTTAACAAATTTGAATATTACAGTAGACGTGTTACTGGTGATGCAGGCAAGATCGAATCAATTTTTATAGGTTACCTATATAGTACTATGGGTATAATCTATTTATTTGGTTCGATTTTTTTGTTTAATTGGCCATAAAAACAAAAAGCCTATAATTAAAGATGGAGGATTTATATATGGATTATAAAAAAGTAGCTCAAGAAATTCTACAAAATGTAGGTGGAAAAGAGAATATAAATGAAGTTACTCACTGTATGACGAGACTTAGATTCAAAGTTAAAATTACCTCTAAGGTTAATAAGGATAAGTTAGCCAGAACTGAAGGAGTAATAACTGTTGTAGAGAGTATGGGTCAGATACAAGTTGTAATTGGTAATAAAGTAAAAAAAGTGTATGATGAGATTGTAAAAATGGTACCTCAATCAAGTGAAATAGATAATAAAAATGGAAATGAAGAAAAACAAGGTATCATGAACTCTATATTATCTGCTGTAGCTGGAATATTTACACCTACAATACCTGCTATAGCAGGGGTTGGTATGATTAAAGGTATTTTATCAGTTCTTGCTATGTACTATATGAATAAAAATGGTGTAGATATAAAAGAGACTCAAAGTTATATTATTCTAAATGCTATGGCTGATTCTATATTCTATTTTATGCCTATCATACTAGGATATACTGCGGCTAAAGTGTTTAATGCAAATAAAATAATATCTATGGTATTAGGGGCAACACTTTGTTATCCAGCCTTTACAGCTTTGATGGCAGGGGAAGAAACAGTTAGATTTTTAGGATTAGCAGTAACAAAGGCCACATATACATCATCTGTTATTCCAATAATTATTGCTATATGGGCTCTTTCATATGTTGAAAAAATACTGGAAAAGTATATACCTGAAGTAATTAAAATAATAATGGTTCCAACTTTATCATTAGTTATAATCTTACCTGCAACATTGTTTTTATTTGGACCAATTGGGATATATATAGGAAATGTTATAAACTTTGTTTACAAGTATATTTATGAACTAAGCCCTGCATTGTGTGGAGCATTCATAGGTGGATTATGGTGCGTATTAGTTATATTTGGTGCACATAGAGCACTACTACCAATAGGTATAAGTGATGTTGCTCAAACTGGAAGACAGAATTTATTGGCTTTTGCAGGAGCCGCAAACTTCTCGCAAGCAGGAGCTGCTCTAGGGGTATTCTTTAAAACTAAAAATCAAGGATTAAAGACAATCTCTATGTCTGCAACTATAACGGCACTATTTGGTATAACTGAGCCTGCAATATATGGAGCTAATCTTAGGTTAAAAAAACCAATGGTATGTGCTGTAATATGTGGTGCAATTGGAGGTGGCATAATGGGAATGGGTGGCTCTTATGGTAACGCATTCGCAAACCAAGGTGTTTTAACTATACCTGTATATGCTGAAGCAGGAACGTTAGGTTTTTTAAGTTATCTAGGAGGTTGTGCTATAGCATTTTTTGGTTCAGCTATTTTAACTTATCTGGTTGGGTTTGAAGATTTAGAAGAATCTTCTAAAGGAAATAGCTCTACTATAAAAGTAGAAACAAAAGAGGGCATTGTTGATATAATTTCACCTGTGGAAGGAGATTGTATAGAATTATCAGAAGTAAAAGATGATGTATTTGCATCAAAAGCTATGGGAGAAGGTATAGCTGTATTACCTACAAAAGGCGTAATAATAGCTCCTACTGATTGTGAAGTAGCTTCTTTATTTCCAACACTACATGCAATAGGATTAAAGCTAGATAATGGAGCAGAAATGTTGATACATGTTGGAATTAATACAGTAGAGTTAAATGGAAAACACTTTGTAAAACATGTTAATCAAGGAGATTTAGTGAAAAAAGGTTCTAAACTGATAACCTTTGATATAGATGAAATAAAAAAAGCTGGATATGATGTAACTACACCAGTTATAGTAAATAATACATTTGATTTTGCACAGGTGATTTCTTGTAAATCCAGTCATGTATCTACAAATGATAAAATAATTTCATTAGTTAATAATTAAATTGATTAGAACTATAAAAATTGGCTTAGTGCAATAAAGCAACAAATAAAACGATTAAAACATTAATATAAAAGGAGTGACACTTATGAATACAGGATTTCCAAAAGATTTTTTATGGGGAGCATCATCTTCAGCATTTCAAGTGGAAGGAGCTTGGGATAAAGATAATAAAGGAAAAACAGTGGCTGATTACAATTCTTTTAAAAAGTCTCACTTGCAAGCAGACACTAAAGTAGCATCAGATTTTTATCATAATTATGAAGAAGATATTGAACTGATGAAAGAATTAGGAATGAAAACTTATCGTTTCTCAATTTCATGGGCAAGGCTAATTCCAGATGGGGAAGGAGAAATAAACCAAAAGGGAATAGATTTTTATAATAAAGTAATAGATAAATTAATAGAGTGTGACATTGAGCCATTTGTAACTTTATATCACTTTGACCTACCTTTTGCACTAGTGGAGAAGTATAATGGTTGGGAAGGTAGAGAGACTGTTTATGCCTTTGAAAGATTTGCCAAAGTATGCTTTGAGCATTTTGGAGATAGAGTGAAATATTGGCAACCTCATAATGAACAGAATTTAATAGTTAGAGTAGAAGAGAGAATTAATATATATAATGAAACAGACCCATGGAAGATAGATAAAATGCGTGCTCAAATGGATTATAATCTTTGTTTAGCTCATGCATTGGCAGTTAATGCATGCCATGAAATGGTAGAAGGAAGCAAGATTGGAGCAGCAGTATCATCATCTGTAACATATCCTCTTACATCTAAACCAGAAGATGTATATGCAGCAAGAATGAATGACAACTTTAAAGTGTACTACATGCTTGATATGCATTATTATGGAGAGTATCCAGGGTATTATATGAATTATCTTGAGAAAAGAAATATAGTCCCTCATATGGAAAATGAAGATAAAGAAGTACTTAAAAAAGCTAAAATGGATTTCATAGCTGTAAATTATTATAGAACAAACTGTGCAGAGGCCTTACCTGAGGATTCACAACATCCATTTGGACTAAGAGAAGGAACCGTTGACTTTAGTATGTATGGATTATTTAAGATGTCAATGAATCCTAATCTAAAGGCTTCAGAGTATGGAGCATCAATAGATTCATCAGGACTTAGAGTTGCATTGAATGAATATTGGCAAAGGTATCACTTACCTGTTATAATAACGGAGAATGGTCTTGGAGCTAAAGATGTCCTTGAAGATGGTAAAATTCATGATGACTATCGTATAGATTATTTAAATACTCATATAAATGCATGTAAATTAGCTATTGAAGATGGTGTAGAAATGATGGGATATTGTCTATGGTCATTTACAGACCTTTTAAGTTCTTCACAAGGTTTCAACAAACGTTATGGGCTTGTTTACATAAACAGAACAGACCATGAAACCTTAGATTTAAAAAGAATAAAGAAAGATAGTTTTTATTGGTATAAAGAAGTCATAAAGAGTAATGGAATAACAAAATAAATATAATATATTGAGGTTTTTAGTATGTACATTACAAAGGTATTAAATAATTCGTTGCTACTTGCAAAGGATGATAATGACGAAGAGATAATATTGATGGGAAAAGGAATTGGTCATAATTATAAGATTGGGTCTGAGTTAAATAAAGAAGATATAGAAAAAACTTTCGTTCTTCATGATGAAAATATAAAAAAGAGCATTGTACAACTTGCATCAGAAATAGATGCAGAATACTTTGGTATAGCTCAAATGATAATCTCATATGGAATAGAAAAGTATAATTTAAAACTTATGAACCATATATATTTGGCTTTAACTGACCACATCGCCTTTGCAGTGAGACGCTTTAAAGAAGGTATAATGATTGAGAATTACTATTTGTTTGAAATTAAAGAATTTAATCCAAAAGAATATGATATAGGAAAATATGCGATTACTGTTTTTAAGGAGGTTCTTGAGACCTACCAGAAGAGGAAATTGGTAATATAGCAGGCCATTTTATAAATGCACAACAAGACAATCCTTATAGTGATAGAAACAAGAGAAGTGCTAAAATTGTGAATGCCATTTTACAAATAGTTCATTATCACTTTTCTATTGTATATAATAAAGAATCATTTTATTATATGAGATTTGTAATGCATCTAAAGGCTTTTTCTCAAAGATTTCTGGCTAATGAACCATCAAAAGAAAAGATAGATTTTATATATAATCAAGTGCGTAAAAATTGTAAGGAAGAATATGAATGTGTAAAGAAAATAGGAGCCTATATACACAAGGAATACTCTAGAAAATTGCCTCGTCAGGAGGAATTATATTTAATGATTCATATTCATAAGATTCTAGGGGAGCTAGATGAAAACTGTTAAAATGTTTTAGTATATTAGTAACTTGATAATAAAAATAAGATTTAGTTAAATTTAAATAGTAGAATTATTTTAAGAGATAGCTATTAAACTATCTCTTAATTTTATGCAAAAAATGACTCTAAAAGTAGTAACCTAGAAAATATGTTTAATCCTAATGTTATTTATATATTAGAAGAACTACAAGATTAATATTGATTTTCTTTATGAATTTCAAGGATGAATACTAGTGATTTATAATAAGCAGTACTATTTCTTATTTGAGTTATTCATTATTTTCAATCCATTTGTATTTACTCAAAATAAGAGCACTGTGTGACAAGCATCATAATATTGGTTTTGTTATACTGTTAATATAAAGATGCAACTAAGAATAAAAACTACGAAACAGAGGCTAAGAAATAAAAATAAAGTAATGGAGGATATGAAATGGCTAGAATATCTAATATAACGATGGCTGAACAGCCTTCGTATTGCATTTTAGCAATACGAAAAACTATTGACTTTATGGTAGAATTTTCAGAGTTTTCACAGCAAAGTTTTCGAAAAATTTCCAACTATCTGGAAGAAAAGGGAATATTGTCTGCAGGAGCACCAATTGTATGCTTTCATAACATGGACTTAGAAAAATTAGATGTTGAAGTAGGTTTTCCTGTAGCTAATCATTCTGTATTTAATAATATGGATACAGAAAATGAAATTTTGCAAAAGATTGTTCCAACACAGAAAATAATAACTGCAATTGATTTAGGACCATATGAACTGCAAGACCCTACACTTGAAGAATTATTTTTGTGGGCTAAGGATAGTGGATATGAACTTCATGGAGATATCTATTATCAGTACTTGAATGATTTAAATCGTCCTGAAAGTGAGTATCTCACTAAAATGATGTTACCTATTCTATAAATAACAAAACAGAATAGAAATTCTGTGGATACATAGGTTTAGCTGTAATAAAAAACAAGTTAACTACCATTTTACTATGAATGGTAGTTAACTTGTTTTTTATATGGATTGTTTATGATATGACAGATTGAATTGTTACTTGATGAGTGACTAATAGACGTTTTTATTGAAAGTTACTACCTGTTATGTGATAATAAGGACTTGTTAGGGTAATTATTATAGTTGTGGTTTAATGATTGAGATATTATCATAATATTTGCAAAATGATATAATCGAGAAGAAACAAGACAGATAAATAAAGGAGTAAATAATATGAAGATATATGATGTATTAACACGTTTTTATATTAAGGATATAGAAAATGCAATTCCTTTTTATGAAAATCTTTTAAAAGATAAATGTTCTTTACGTTTTTCTTATAAAGAAGTGGGGTTAGAGTTGGCTCAAGTAGGAAATGTTTTGCTGTTATCTGGTTCTGATACTGCTCTTAAGCCATTTACAGAAACGAAAGCTACTTTTATGGTTGATTCTGTGGATGAATGGAGAAGTCATCTGCTACAAAGTGGAGCAGTAGTAATAAGAGATAAGAAAAAAGTTCCTACAGGATATAATATGACAGTAAAACATCCAGATGGCACAATTATAGAGTATGTTCAGCATACAAAATAAAATTAGCTCAAAATATGGGATTAACTCAAACACAGGATTAACTTTAAAATAGAGTTATTAATAAATAGCTTAGGGTAATATATTATATACTCAAAAGTTTAATTTGTTAATCTTAACTCTGATATATTATAAATTAGATTAATATGTATCAAAATAAAAAAAGTTATTTACATAAAAGGTGAACTTTGGATAGAGTTCACCTTTCTATTTTTTTTGACCTACAAAAAATAATATACTGAAATGTCACAACAGAAACCCATCCTATGCCAGTAGCAAATGCAATTGTCTTTAAACCAAATTGTTGAATAAACAAATAAGAAATAATAACACGAATTGATATATGTAAGACGGTTCCAATTACAGGGATATTTACTTTTCCACTTCCTCTATACCATCCAACAAATGCACTTCCTATAAAACATAAAACATAGAAAATAGCGATAGTTTTCATGTACTCTATGCCATTTACCATAATTCTATCAGTGGCATTATTCATCATAAATTTAATACTAGCCTTAGCAGAAAAATATAAAACTCTCTTACAAGAAGCTAAGTATATAACTAAGATTGATAGAAGTAAAATTATAAATATATCCTCTATAGGAAGTGTTAGCTCATACATACTTCCAGATGTATTTTCCTGTTTTATGAATACATATCCAGAGTATAATGTAAATTTTTATAACTATCATTCTTATGAAGCATATGATTATGTTTCCAAGGGGGAAGTTGATATAGCTCTTATTTCAGATGATATGTTTTTTAATGACATAGAAACAATACCAATATTTAAAGAAGCCATGTTACTGGTAACAAGTTATGGCTCAAAATACAATGGAGAATTGCATCCATCTGTTTTAGATGTTGCCGATGAAATAAGACTTCCATGGAATCCTGAATATGATTTGTGGCATAATTTTTGGTTTCGTTCAACTCTTCAACCTAAAGTATTTTTAGACCAAATGTCTCTTTTAGAGTATTTTATGAGACAAGAAAATGTATGGGCCATTGTGCCAGTATCAGTAGCATATCACCTTAAAGAAATATCTAATATCGAGATACATTACATAAAAGATGCTCCACCAGATAGGTTTATTTATTATTTAGTTAAAGAATCTAATAAACAGGAAATAATAGATAAATTTTTAGATTTATTAAACGAAAAACTATTGAAAATTAAAGGGTTGGAGTCTTTAATTAAATAATAGAAGATAGTAAATCTTAAAGTTAAAAGTTTATTTAGAGTTAAATAAATTAAGTGTATATTTAAAAATAAAGAAATATTTATATAAAGAAGAGTATTTCAAGAGAATATTAAGAATCTCAAATGAAATACTCTATTTTTCTTTTTCAATGATTATATTATATGAAAAAATGGATATTATTAAGTTAGAAATATGTAAGAAAATTGAAAAATAGGTTACAGGATGAGATAAACATATAAAAAATAATTTTCACATTATAAAAAATAGCAAGATTTATTAAATATGACTAAGAAGTAATTGATATAATGTCTCATGGATAAAAGGAGGAGAGCTGCAATGTTTTATAAAGTAAATAATGTTATAACTGCTATTGATTATATAGAGGAGCATTTATCAGAAAAGCTGGATTTAGATATAGTTGCTAATGCTGTTCATTATTCAAAATATCATCTACATAGAACTTTTACAACTTCTGTTGGGTTGACAATGCATGATTATATAAAACGAAGAAAACTCACAGAGGCAGCAAAACTATTAGTATTTTCTAAAAAAACAATTATTGAAATTGCATTGATAGCTGGCTATGAAAGTCAACAAGCATTTACTTCTGTATTTAAAGATATGTATAAAAAATCTCCAAATAAATATCGAAAAGAACAAGAATTTTATCCTTTGCAGCTAAGATTTGTTTTGAAAAAAGAAAATCTATTTTCAAAAGATATATCGGAATTAGAAAAAGATATTACACTTGCTAAAATATCTGATATACCATCATGGATGAGTTTAGTGAGATTAGTCATAGATGGATTCCCAAACTTACAGGAGGAAGAATATATCTCTCAATTAAAACAATATATTTTGGAAGAAAGAGCCTTGATATTAAAGTTTAATAACATTGCTATTGCAAATATGGTATTTAATAAAGAAACTGGGAGCATTGACTTTTTTGGAATACACCCTCAATATCGTAATTCAGATATTGCACAGGTGTTTCTAAAAAAGGTTATTGAGAATTTTTTGATAGATAAATCTATCTCAATCACAACTTTTAGAGAAGGAGATAAAGCTGATACAGGACATCGGAATATGATAAAGAAGTTAGGTTTTGCAGAAGCTGAATTATTGACTGAATTTGGGTATCCTACTCAAAAATTTATTCTGTCTTCTGAAAATGAAAAAGACACTGAATAGTACTAATAATCTATTGTATTAAAAAATAATTTTACATTTTTAGGTGTATTTATTTTGCTGTCCATGTTTCTCATAATTTTGATTATAAATATAAGAAAATGTATTTTTTATTTAAAAAGAAATATAAATTTTGAGGCTGAAATTTAAAGCAAAAACTAAATTTGAATCAAAGAGCAAGAATGATTAAAAAATATAAAATTCAATTCAGTATAATGATTTAAGATAATACTTAATTGGCAAGGAGGATTCAAATGTCTAAAAATCAGCAATTAGAAAGTTGTAATTCTATTACATCCAATCCTAAACATAATATATCTGGACAAGAGATGGAGTTAGCAACATCTTTTCCAGATGAGATTGCATACCTTATAGATATAAATAATAAGCTGGATAATGCTTTGGAGAATGCAGAAAATTCAGTTGATAAACTAGATAAAGATTACATGGATGCTAAATTATATATGGTAAAAAATCGTGGAGAGATAGACCCACATGAAATGTTCCAAAATGAACTGGCACTAAAGCAAATAGATAGTTATGGGGCTTTTATGGTAAAAGTTCGAGACAAGATTGCTAAAATGAAAGATTCGCCATATTTTGCTAGGATAGATTTTCAACTAAAAGATGAAGGTTATGATTCAAAGTATTATATTGGTCGATTTGCATTTGATTATGAAAATGAACTTCTAATACTAGATTGGCGTTCTCCAATGGCCAGTATGTTTTATGACTGTGAGATAGGACCAGCAGGGTATAATGCACCACTTGGATGGATAGATGGAGAAATAACACGTAAACGACAGTTTAAAATTAAAAATGGAACACTGGAGTATGTACTTGAAAGTTCTATGAATATACAAGATGATATTCTTCAAAAGGAACTTAGTAATACTTCAGATGAAAAGATGAAATCCATTATTTCAACAATACAAAAAGAGCAGAATCAAATTATTAGAAATGACAAGGCTGACACCCTCATTATTCAAGGAGTAGCTGGTTCTGGAAAAACATCTATAGCTTTACATAGAATTGCTTTTCTTCTTTATCGTTTTAAAGATAAGATATCAGCAAATAATGTAATTATTCTATCACCTAATAAAGTTTTTGGTGACTATATCTCTAATGTACTTCCTGAGCTAGGAGAAGAACCACTATGTGAATTAAGTTTTGAAGATATAGCAGAAGTTCAATTAGAAAGAATTATTAATTTTGAGGGAGAAAAAGATTCTCTGGAAGTAAATGATGCACAATGGGAAAAAAGAGTACGTTTCAAATCTACACTAGATTTTTTAAAGCTTATGGATAAATATATAAAGCAAATGCCAAATATGGTCTTTATTCCTAAAGATTACACTTTTGGAGGTTTTATAGCTAAAAGTGACTGGATACGAAAAAGATTTGATGCATACAATAAATATCCAGTTAAGCGAAGACTGGAGATGGTAGCAGAAGATATTCATTATAGATTTGAATCAGATAATATTATGGAAGATGACTTACCAAAAGTAAAAAATATACTGAAAAGTTTAAATAGAATGCTAACAATAAAAAATACTCTAGCACTATATAAGGACTTCTTCAAACAGATGAATATTCAAGATATGTTTGTAATGCCATCAAAGAATACTCTTGAGTGGGCAGATGTGTATCCATTTATATATCTTCATGCTGCATATGAGGGATTACAAGAAGACAAAGTGATAAGACACATTGTTATTGATGAAATGCAGGATTACACTCCTATTCAATATGCTGTAATAAACTTGCTTTTCAAATGTAAAAAAACTATTCTTGGAGATTTTGGACAACTAATCAACCCTAATCATTTACATACATTAGATGATATGGTACATATTTATGATGATGGAGAGCTAGTAATGTTAAACAAGAGTTATCGTTCTACTTTTGAGATTATTAATTTTGCCAAGAAAATTCAAAATATAACTTCGCTGGAGGCTATTGAAAGACATGGTGAGGAGCCTGTTGTGATTAAATGCAGTAACGAACCAGATGAGATAGATAAGATAAAAATGGAGATTGAGCAGTTTGAGGAAAGCAACAATGCTACCCTTGGTATTATACTAAAAACCAACAGCAAGGCTAAAGCAATATATGATGTTATTAAGCAAGAATATGATGTTAATTTAATATCTCCTGAAAGTTCTAGTTTTGTAAAAGGTGTATCAATTACTTCTATTAAGATGTCAAAGGGGCTAGAGTTTGATGAAGTTGTTATTCCTTCAGTAAATAATAAAACATATTACAATGATTACGACCGTAGTTTATTATATATTGCTTGTACACGGGCTATGCATAAACTTAAGCTTACATACACTGGAAATTTAACACAGTTGATAGAACTTAATTGAGATATATAGTTTACATTGTAAAGATTGATTTTTCTAACTTATTATGAGGTATAACATCTTGACACTCAATTACTTGAAAATCTGATTTCATGTGCTTTTCCGCTTGTACTCTTAATGGGGGAGCTTATTGACCTCATTGACAAATACAAAAACTTTGACACCATGACAACAACTATGCTTAATGAGTTTGTTGAAAAAATCCTTGTTGTGCATGAGCGTTACCGCAAGGGTAGCCAAGAAGGTAGTCCTCCGATCAGAGGATATGGCTGGCTAAGGGCGTATATGCCCTTACCAGAAGTTTATCAAGGCAAGAACCCGTGTCGCCATTATTTGAAAGAAACTGGGGTATCACTTACGATTCTCCAGTTTAATCAATTTATTTTATCGTGTTAATAAGTTTTTTCGTTGATATTATATCTGTTTGAATAATTTGTGCACTGTGCTTGACGTTGAAAATAATATATGCAGGCAAGTCTTGGGATTTCAAAATTTCTATTTGCTTTGAAGTACCTATATTGCTTTTTTCAAGATATTCTAATCGTTTTGTAAGAATATCAACTGATTCTTTTCTATCTAAGAATTTAATAAAAAAAATAGTAATCATAAAAGGAACAAGGTTATAATTAAAATTTTGAATAAATGATACAAGTGTACCTTTCAACTCAATATAATCTGTCATAGAAAGCAAATAAACGGTTTTGTTAGGTATATTTGCATTTTCTTTAGCCATATGAACTTCTTATAGTTCAGCAAACTTGCATTTCGATATGAAGCATTGTATCTTCTGAGTTACTTCCAAGACAAATTCATATGGATGTAAGCAATCATAGCTAAAATAACTTGGAGACCTAGAAGCACAATTGACTTTGCTTGTATTGGCTGGATAAGAAGGTCCATTGTGAATAGACCACCAATCGCATTGCACCACGCATGAAAACACACACAGATCATGACACTTCCAGTCAGCCTGTATAAGACTGCTAACATAAAAGACATCGCGATACACCAACACAAAAACGAGATGAAGTTCATGGAGGATTGGTTTGCGTTCTGTAGCAACCAGAGCGGAAGATGCCAAATGGCCCATATCACGCCTGTGAGAAGACATGCAGCAAAAAAAGGGAGTTTTTGCTCTAATGCTGGCTGCAAAAAACCGCGCCAGCCAAGCTCTTCCAATCCGCCACCTATAATCATGAATGGAAACATAAGTAGTATCGTATACCAAGGTTTTCCCAGATATCGATTGCAAAGGATATTGATCACAATCTGGCTGGCAAAGAAAATAGCAACAATCAGGGCGCGAGAGCTGGATATATGATTGGTTCTGACGATACGTTCACAAAGTTCTTTAATCCCGTGAATCTGTCCGCTTTTTTTAAGAAGAATCGTAACAGCATAAGCTGGAGCAAATCCAATTGAGAAACCAACTAGTAAGTAGTATACGACAGTTCCAATCGGTCCTGCAAACCATTCAAGCCGTTCGCCTATTATGACGATTGTTGTAGCACTCCATGCAATTAAAAATACAAGCAATAAGTATTGTAGTATTGGTTTTTTCTCATAATAATTCCACATCAGCATAACCTCCTCATTGTAAATAAACTATGGACTCATTCTTGTTGTCCTTATTTTCAGACAGACTGGTTACTGCTTCCCAACATGAAAAGGACAGATGTACACAGGCTGAACAGTAATCCATCCGTATTCAACTGAATATATTGCATAGCAGGGTAGCACCTTGTTAGAATCAAGTCCCTTTCGATTCCGCTGAGACATACTGTAATGAAAGAATATATTTCATCTAACGTCTGTTTAGGAGAGAAATAGCCTTTTTGTATTTGCTCTTCAATATATTGATATGCTTGCGTTTGTAAATAATCGCTATGGGATGCAACCTTCACATTTGCCCGAAACCTCTGATAATATTGCTGGTCGCTGGCAAGCGTAGAAAGCATTTCATTTAAAATCTTACCGTACCCAGTGATGCCAATCATAATCGCATCAAAATATAGCGAAAACAGCTGCTTTACAACATCTTCTGGAGAATGTCCTGAGTGCAGTATTTCATCAACTTTAGCAGACACGTCAATAATTGATGTGTCTCTGTTAATGAGGGCAAATAGGATATCCTCCAAATTAGTAAAATAACGATATACAAGCCCGTGACTAAAGCCTGTTTTCTCAATAATATCTTTCATTTTAACTGTATATACTGGCTTGGACATGCAAACATCAAATGCAGCATCCAGTATCTGATCCCGTTTTTCCTCCAAATACTGTTCATTTACTTTTGGCATTACATCAACCTCCCTTAAAATGACTTTATCGTCATTATTATATGATATACTATACTCTCTTTTCTATGTCATGTCAATGTTAAAATGACGAATGTGTCATTTTAATGTTGTGGATGTGGTCCAGTTAATCACAGGCAACATAGCTGTTAATAAAACTGCGGCTGGTATCAGGTAGAACGAAGTGGGAATAGGAACCGAAAACGATGTGAAGGCAGATGATTGTGTGGTAAAGTAAGTCGGAACATGAAGCTTAGCGCTAATTAAAGCAATGTATCCGCTACTATATCAAGGAGGAGGCACTTTAAACTACGCCAGCACTGGATAAAACGATTTTTCCCTTGTTGATTTCTGATAGGGGAAATACTGAGATTTTGTTAATCATTTTATTAATTCTATAGATTAAAGTGTCTTCTATAGAATTAACAAAATATCAGAAGTACTATTTGAGGTAATTAGAACTGTACAAGCCATAAATAAAATATATAATTATGTGTATTCTTATTCCATACTTTAATAGATATTTTTTAAAATAAAAAGCATTTTTTCTGTAGTTTTATTTACACCATTGTTCTTATTTTTTTATTGATTTTCTAAGAAAGTCTGATGTTATAGTATTACCTTTTTTTAACATTTCTGATGGAGTACCTTCAAATACTACCTGACCACCATTTTTACCACCATCAGGTCCAATATCTATCACCCAATCTGCTTGCTTTAAAACATCTAAATTATGTTCAATGATAATAATTGTATTACCTCTGTCTACTATTCTTTCAAAAATCAACATAAGCTTGTCAATGTCAGACATATGAAGACCAGTAGTTGGTTCATCTAGAATATATATAGTACCTTTTTTATTAAGATTTTTTGCTAGTTTAATTCTTTGACATTCTCCGCCAGATAGTGTACTAAGTGGCTGACCTAAAGTCATATAAGATAATCCAACATCTTTCATAGTTTGTAATATTTTACAAAGTTTCTTTTCCGTAAAGAATTCAAGTGATTCATCTACTGTCATGGAAAGAACTTCAACTATATTTTTACCCTTATACAATTTTGACAGGACTTCTTCATTATATCGAGTACCTCTACAAGCTTCACATATATTAACAACAGGGTCCATAAATACCAGTTCTGTAACAAGTACTCCTTTTCCATTACAAATAGGACAAGCCCCTTTAGAATTAAAGCTGAATAAACTTTCACCAACATTATTTTCTTTAGCAAAAAGTTTTCTTATTTCATCAAAAAAACCAAGAAATGTAGCTGGCATAGAGCGATTTGTAGTCGTGATAGGGTTTTGGTCAATTTTAATAACATCTTTTTCATATTTTTTTGCAAAAATACTAGAAATCAAAGTACTTTTTCCAGAACCAGCAACTCCAGTAACAACTGTCATGATTCCAACCGGTATATCTATATCAACATTTTTTAGATTATACAAACAAGCTCCTCTAATGGGAAGAAAGTTTTTTGGTTTACGAGTATTAGATTTTAGAGATAATGACAAATTCATAGCTTTTGAAGTAAGTGTATTTGCTAGAAGTAATTCATTATAGGTACCTTGAAATATAATATTTCCCCCATGTTTACCAGCATTTGGACCAATATCTATAATCTCATCTGCTATAGATATGACGTCTTTATCATGTTCTACCACCAGAACTGTATTTCCTCTGTCTCTAAGTCTTTTTAATAATTGATTCATACGATGTACATCTCTTGGGTGCATTCCAGTGCTGGGTTCATCAAAAATATAGGTTAGACCTGTGAGGCTACTTCCCATATAGCGTACAAGTTTTAATCTCTGAGCTTCTCCTCCAGATAGAGAAGTTGATTCTCTATTTAGATGTAAATAAGGAAGTCCAATATCAATCATTCTTTTCAAGCCATCAGTAAGAGTATCTACAACAGTTTCAACTCTATCATCATTTATTTGAGAGAGTAAATTGTAAAGTTCAGTAAATTCCATATTACTCATATCTGCTATAGAATACCCTAAAATAGTGCAGTTAAGAGCATCTTTATTTAATCTTTTTCCATGACATTCAGGACATTCCTCATCAGTTATAAGTCTTTCCGACTTTTCTTTGGTGTGTTTGCTCATATTGCTAATATCTCGATTTAGATATGTTTGATTGTATTTATTAAAAATACCTTCAACTTTTGAATTTTCAGGTTTGCTTTTTCCATCTTTTGAGCCATATAGCAATAAATTATATTCCTCCATAGAATAATCCTTCAGAGGTTTATCTAAATCAAATAGTCCAGATTCAGTATACTGTTTCCAATACCATGAATTAGGTTTAAATAGAGAGTCATTTACACAACCTGAATTCCATGAATTTTCAGGATTTAGAATAGACTCAATATTAATCGCTTTGACTCTACCAATTCCAGAACAGTTTTTACACATACCATTTGGGTCATTAAACGAAAAATATGATGTTGTTCCTATATATGGTTTGCCAATTCTAGAAAATAATAATCTTAGTGAAGAATACAAATCGCTTATAGTTCCTACTGTAGAACGTGCATTGCCACCAAGAGGAGACTGGTCCACGATTACAGAAGCAGTTAAATTATCAATCAGTTCTACATGAGGTTTTTTGTATTTTGGAAGTCGACCTCTAATAAATGCTGAATATGTTTCATTCATTTGTCTTTGTGATTCTGCCGCAATTGTGTCAAATACAATACTTGATTTTCCAGAGCCAGAAACTCCAGTAAAGACAATGATTTTGTTTTTTGGAAGTTTAAGTGAGATGTTTTTTAAATTATTATGTGTAAGTCCCTTTATTATGATATCTGACATAAATACTAAGCCCTTTCTTTATATATTTTAGTAGCATAATTATATTATGTAGTTATATTATAATAAGATTAAAATTTATTTTCATGATATATTCTGCTATATTACAGATATTATTTTTAAATTTACTTACAGTGTAAACAGTATTAATTAGTATGCTACATATAAAAACAAAACTCCTATTATAAAACTTATTTAGAATTTAGTAAAAATAAGCTAGTTTAAAAGATTTAAATAACTTGACTTTTAAAACTTACTATTGTAATATTTTAAATATTACAATAGTAAGTTTTAAGTGTATACTCAGACATAATTTTACTACTTGAAAGGAGAGAACAATGTTACTGATAGTTATAATAGCTGTTTTTATAATAGCTTTAATCAACATAATTATATTAGGTAAAGAAAATATAAAAGGAATAATTATTCCTGTAGCTTTATTTCTTGTAAGTGACTTCTTATTTCTTTGTGGAAATATTATATTGAGAGGAGGAGTGATTTTACTATTCATAGGATTATTTGCAATACCATTAATGTTGATTGCTTTCATATGGATTTGTGTACATATTATTAAACTACATCTTAGAAAAGATTTAAATAAAAGAAAAGTAATCGGATGTATAGTTTGTACTTTTATAAGTATATCTACTATATTTCTTCCTGGACCAAGTGAAAGTTTTAGATTCCAACTTTACAAAAAGGATTATATAGAGGTTGTACAAGCAGTTTTAAAAGCATGTGATGAGAAAAAGTTAAATTCTGAATATAATCTAAATATTAAACTTGGCAAAAAGGAGTTAGAAAATATTTTTTCAGAAGAAGTAGTAAATAAAATAAATAAGTTAAATAGAAATGTAGATGTAACTAAGATAGTTGGTAATAAAAAATCAGTTTGTTTTTTCTTTGGAGCTGAATTACAATCTGTTGATGGGATTGTATTCTTTAAAGATTTAAAAAGAAATAAGCCAGAGTTAGATTTTATAAATAAACACATTCAAGCTCCACGTTTAGAGTATATGACAGATGATGTCTATTATTTTAAAGGAGGATTATAAATATACATATATAGGGAAGGAGTAAGATATGAAAAGAAAGACAAGTTTTATTTTAATAATTATTCTATTAATCATTGCATTTATAGCAAAACATTCAATGGAAAGTAATCAAAAGAGTAAAGAACAAAATATTAAGAGTAACAATACAAATTTTAAATCAAATGAATTGGATAGTAAAGATAGTACACAACAGAAAAAAGATAAAGTTAATGTAGTTGATTATAGTAATTGTTTTAAAGATGTTAGTGGAGGGGCTGTTTTTTATAGTAGTAAAAATAAAGAATATAATATATACAATAAAGAGTTAATTGAAACAAGGGCTTCACCTTGTTCTACTTTTAAAATAATTTCAACATTAATTGGTTTAGAAAAAGGAATAGTAAATTCAAAAGAATCAGTTATGGGGTATAATGGCACAATTTATGAGATTGAAGATTGGAATAGAAATCTTAATTTAGAAGAAGCATTTAAAGTATCTTGTGTTTGGTATCATAGAAAACTGATGAATCAAGTTGGTGCTAAATTTGTTCAAAATACACTAGATAATCTAAAATATGGGAATTGTGACATTAGTGAGTGGGAAGGAAATTTAAAAAATGGAAGTAAAGATTTAAATGGGTTCTGGTTAGAATCTTCATTAAAAATCTCTCCCAAAGAGCAAACACAAGTATTAACTAAAATTTTTGAGGGTGATACAAGTTTTAAAAAAGAGAATATTAATCTCTTGAAGGAGATTATGAAAATAGATACAAATGATAAGAAAATAAATGTATATGGTAAAACTGGAACAGGATTTGATGAAAAGAAGCAATGTGTTGATGCATGGTTTGTTGGGATGGTAGAAAATGAAGATGATACATATTACTTTGCTATTAAATCAGATGATTCTAATAAAAAAATTGGAGGACCAAAAGTAAAAGAGATTGCAATTGATATAATTAATAACTATTACAGTACTATATAATAGACATAACTTTATACTAAAATATTAGGTAGATTTAAGTAACTATGCAATGAATTGATAAATATATTGCATAGTTTTTATTTTATTTATATTATTTTAAGTATATGTAAAAGGATATGAGCAAAATTTTAATAAAAAATAATCTTATATTGGTTAAAATTTATAAGGTGTTTATGTAAAGTATCATATTTAATTGAAAAAAGTATTTTGAGAGAGAGTCAACATTTAGTTTGAAGTGTCACTATAATGTCATTTTGGATTGCTAAACTTTAACTATAAAGGAGATGATTATATATGGAAATACTAAAATGTGAAAATTTAACAAAGACATATGGCTCAAATCAAACTATGGTGACGGCTCTTAATAATTTGAATTTATCAGTTCAAAAAGGTGATTTTGTATCCATAGTAGGAGCCTCTGGTTCTGGAAAATCTACATTACTCCATATGCTTGGAGGAGTAGATAGACCTACATCTGGAAAAATTTATATTGAAGATACTGAGATAGCAAGCTTAAAAGAAGAAGCATTGGCAATTTTTCGACGCAGAAAAGTAGGGCTTATATATCAATTTTATAATCTTATACCTACTCTTGATGTTAGAAAAAATATATTATTACCAATGTTACTTGATAAGAGGAAAGTGGATGAAGATAGGTTTTCGGAAATTGTATCTACCTTGGGATTAACTGATAGGCTAAAACATCTTCCAGGTCAACTTTCAGGTGGGCAACAGCAAAGAGTAGCTATAGCTAGAAGTTTAATATATAGACCAGCTATTTTATTAGCAGATGAACCAACAGGTAATCTTGATAGAAAAAATTCTGAAGAAATTGTAGATTTACTAAACTTATCAAATAAACGATTTAATCAAACAATACTTCTTATTACTCATGATGAAAAAATAGCATTAGAAGCAAATCGCATTATAACTATGGAAGATGGTATGATAGTTTCTGAAAAGGTGGTGAAGAAATGAATATTCTTCAAGAATACACCTTAGATTTTGTACGTCGTAATAAGCGTAGTAGTATAGCTATAATGTTGGCTATATTACTTACTACAACTATGATGTCTTCTTTATGTGGATTATTATATACAATGTGGAGTGATTTTATAAGACTTTCAGTTGAGAAAGAAGGTAATTGGCATGGAGAATTATTTGATGAAACTCATGGAAGTGACTTATCATTAATTGAAAATTTCTCTTCAGTTGATGATGTGATGATTAAAGGACAATGGTATGTAGGTAAAATTAATGATGATAAAAGGGATTACATAATTTATAGAAATGCCACATCAGAATATTGGAATTCTATGCCAGAAAAAGACACTATACTAGAGGGGCGTCGACCAAATAATGCTAATGAAATTGCACTCTCAAAACAATATTTTGAAAGTAATCCAAATGTAAAAGTTGGTGATAAGATTACTATCCCAATAGGAGATAGGGTTTTAAATGGAAATTATATTGTACCTACAGCACCAACAGCAAAAGGTGAAAGTTTTAGAAAGATTTCAGAAACTGTGTTGACAATAGTAGGGAAAATAGATGTTACTACTTCATCAGTTGTACCTGCATATACAGCTCTTGGTTATCTTGATAGAGCAAGTATAAAGCCTAGTGATAATATTACTGTATATTTGCGATTTAAAAATATTAGAGATACATATAAAGAGCTTCCAAAGCTTGCTAAATCATTAGGATGGAAAATGAATGAATATGGAAAATACAATCTTAAGTATAATAGTAATTATCTTTTAAAGATGTTAGTCTTTTCTCCAGAACAGAAAGCATCTATGAACAGTATAGAAAAATTTTCAACACCTCTTATGTATTTAACAATAGCAATCTTTACAGTGGCTGTATTTGTAATGGTGATTTATAATGCTTTTGCATTATCAGCAAATGCTAGACTTACTCAATTGGGCATACTAGCTAGCATTGGAGCATCTCCAAAGCAGATTAAAAAGTCTGTAGTTTTTGAAGGTTTTTTATTGACAATTATCCCTTTACCTATAGGCTTATTTTTAGGGTGGGCATTGTGTAATGGCCTTGTAAGTTATATTAATTCAGTAAATATTAATATTGATAATCAACAGGTAATCTTTACTTATGGTATTCCTGCTTTCTTACCAGCTGTTTTACTTACAATAATAACAGTATGGGTTTCCGCACTGATACCAGCACGTAGAGTATCAAAACTAGCACCTATAGAAGCAATCAGACAAGGTGATAGTGTTAAAATTAAAAGTTCTAATAAATACTCATTAACAAGGTTATTTGGTATAGAAGGAGAACTTGCAGTAAATGCGCTTCGTGCCCGTAAAAAATCTTATCGTACTGCAACAATATCTTTAACACTTTCTTTTTTATTATTGACAAGCTTTCTAAATATAATTGCATGTCAAAAAGGTGCAGAGAGTGTTTATGGTAGTGATATTTATGCGAGTCAAAGGGATATATCATTGTATTTGGAAAATAGTGAACCTACAGAAAAACAGTTTTTAGAGCAATTAAACAATACACAAGGTGTAGAGAGTTCATTATATTATCTAAAAATGTCTGCAGCAACTTGGTTAACTGAAAAAGATGCTTCAAAAGAGCTTGCAAAGAGTGGAGGATTTAAAAATATAGTCTCAGCTAAAAAATATTCTCCTATAGAACGTGATGGTAAGTTTCGTATCACTTCAACTATGATTGGACTTGATGATGAGAGTTTTGCAAAATATTGCAAACAACTTTCTATAGACCCCAAACCATATTATGATACAAAAAATCCAATTTCAATTGTATATAATCGTGAGGAAGATGTTGAGCGTAGTACACGTAGGGATAAAGTATATATAGATTATTTAAATCTTTCTGTAGGAGATAACATTACATTGAATGAAAAAGTATATGATGAAGATGAGGGAAATTATACTTTTAACATGAAAGTAGGAACTATTACAGATACACTTCCACAAATAGCAGAAAGGCTTGGTAGATACACACTAATTCAAGTAGTACCAATGTCTACAGTACAAGATGTGTCTAAAAATTACCATGAAAATCGTAGATTAAAATCAAATAGGATAACAGGGCTATTTAAAATAGATAATCATGATAATATTTCTAAAGTAAGAAAAGAGTTTGAATCTATTTGCAACCAATATTATGGGTCAGGTGATTATAGGATTAATGATGTTGTAGAAAATGAAGAGTTAAGTGATAGTGGACAAATAACTATGAATTTAATAGTAGGATTTATTACAGCATTGTTAGCTGCAATTGGTTTATCAAATGTATGGGCGACTGTTTCAGGGAATCTTAGAAGTAGGCGACAAGAATTTGCTATGTTACGTTCTGCAGGATTGTCTCCAAATGGCATGAAAAAGATGATTATCTTAGAAGGATTATTTTTTGGTCTTACACCATTATTACTCAGTATTCCTGTGCAAATAGCTATATTGTATGCTTTCATCCATATAAATGAAATAAGTTTTATGGAGTACTTATTATTTGCACCAATATCCATAGTGACGAGTTTTACCATATTGATACTTATTGTAGTAATAGCATCGTATATTATGGGATGTAAACAATTAAATAATGAAAACATAGTAGAATCTATAAAAAATGAGACAATATAAACAAGATTTATTTGAATATTTTTTAAAAGCAACTTTAAATAATATTGTGTGTAAGTTATAAATAATGTATAAATGATAAATAAGATATAATGTAACTGGATTATAGGTGTTTTCCTATAATCCAGTTTTTTATGTATAAAACTTAATTATGAATCTTGCACCGCCATGATGACAATTTTCTGCATGTATAGTACCATTTTGATTTTCGATAATAGACTTTGATAGAGCAAGACCTATACCAATGCTGTATTTGCTAGCATTTTTACCACGATAAAATCGATTAAAAATATATGGCAGGTCTTCTTGAGCAAAACCTTTACCATTATCTTCTATAATAATTTCAATGTATAGAGGGTTTTTACTATAATAAGCAACAATCTGTCCACCATCTTCTACATGTTCACTACAGTTTTTAAGAATATTTAAAAGAGCTTCCAAAGTCCAGTTAATATCAATGTTAAATTCTACAAACGAAGAGTCTTCAATAAGAAATGTCTGGTTTTTTTCTTTTAAAATTTCTTCTATAGGTTCAACTGCATGAGTAAGAAGAGAATGGACATCTATAAGCTTACTTTCAAATATTAAAGTACTTGCATCTAACTTTGACAAAGTAAGTAAGGATGACACCAATCTTTCTAATCTTAATATTTGATTTGTAAGTCTGTTGAGGTAATCTATTTCTTCATCTGGACAACTTTCTGTAAGTAACTGTGCCATGAGCGACATAGAAGTAATTGGAGTTTTAAGTTGATGTGCGATATCTGCAAGATTATCTGAAAGAGTTTGTCTTTCTTTTAAAGCAAATTCTTTTGAGCAACGAAGTTCTCCCACAGTTTTGTATATCTCGTCTTCAAGATGTGAAAACTCATCTTCACAACGTAAAAGTACAGATTCTTTTCCTAAATTTACTTCTTCTAAATAGCTCGTAAGCATATTTATTCTATTCATATTTTTTCTTTTTTCTCTATACTGAATTATAAACATAACTATAGCCATTGTTGACACTATAATAAAGGACACTATCATGAAATAAAAAAAGTTTTTATACCAAAATGTATTTTTAGTATAACCATGTTTTAATAAAATCTCATTTCCCACATTAAAGTCATGAGAATCTGAATTTTTTAGTGATTCTAAAATATGTTCTGTAGATTTAGGATTAAGTTGATAGGATGTACCAATGGTTTTAGCTATCATATTATATTCTTCAGAAGAAGTTACAGTTGTTAGAATTATACTTAACAAAATAGTAATAACTAAACAGAATACTATAAAAATAACAGTATTATTGATATATTTTTTTATTTTCACTAGCTGTCCTCCATTCTGTATCCTATACCTCTCAAGGTTTTTATACAGGATGGATTTTTTAGTTTTTCTCTAAGTCGCTTTATTGTAACAGTAAGAGTATTATCATTTACAAAGTTGCCATCTATATCCCAGAGCATTTCTAATAGTTTTGCACGAGTAAGTGCTTTATTTTTATTCTCCATTAGACTTAGGAGTAGTTTGTATTCTCCTGCTGTCAAAGAGATTTCAATATTGTCCAAATATACTTTGACTTCATCTTTATTCAATCTTATATTTTCACATGTAAGAGTGCTAGTAGTGTTAGAATGAGTACGTCTAAGTACAGCATTAATTCTAGATTGAAGTACTGAAAGTAAGAATGGCTTAACCACATAGTCGTCTGCACCCATATCCAAACCTTGTACAATATCTTTTTCATCATCGCGCACTGTCAAAAATATCACTGGAATATCTCTTATATTTTTAACATATTTACAAAATTCATATCCAATCCCATCAGGTAAATTTAAATCAAGTAGAATTAAATTGATATCTTTGTCAAATTTTTTCTTAGCTTCAGTGATTGTACTATAACAACAAACTACATGGTTTTTCTTTTCTAGGGAAGCTTTTATCCCAAATGCAATTGTATCATCATCTTCTAAAAGAAGTATTTTTGCCATTTATTTTCAGTCCTTTCATTTAAAAGAAATTATAGTGTAAAAATATGGTTATCAGCATAAATAACTAACTGCTTGTGTGATATTGAATATTCAGTTACCAAACTGGAATTTGTTTTAATCTTTACTATTGCTCTTTTCTATAATAGTTCCAAGACCAGCTCCTACTATCATTCCAAATACTAATCCATAACACATAGATATTCCAGTTTTTCCTTGAGAGATACCAATCGCAAAACCGATAGCAATACCAATACCTGCACCTATAAACATAAATAAAGTAACATAACTATTTCTTTTATCTTTTTCTTCCATACACAGCCCTCCAACGTAAATTTCTATTTATACAGATATTATACAGATACACAAAATCATACACAATGGAAATCCTTGTTCTACAACAAAGTTATCATTTTATCCTCTAGATTATCCTGCACAGAAAATAAAATTCCTGTCAAAAAACTTATAAATTAAAACTACGCTTTAAGTGAATCTATCAAAAGACCAAGAGTGGTTTCAATAAATTTTTTTTCTTCTATATTAAAATTGTTGAGATACGATTTTCCTGTTATAGATAATAAATTAAAAAATCCTGTAAGTGTAAATATTGATGAATACATAAGAGTGGGTATCTCAATATCTGACCTAATACTTCCATCAACTTTTCCTATTTCAAATAGTTCTTGTATTTCTTCAAACATAAATTTATTGAAAGAAAAAAACTTTTCTTTAAAAGGTATCTCTAAGTCTGAGTTTTTAGATTGTACAAGTCCAATCATTCCCATTAAAGCTAATAAAGAAGGCTCTTTACAGTAGAATTTATGAAATGCAGAATATGAAAATTTTAATCTTTCAAATCCAGTTTTACCTCTTGAACTTTCTATTTTAACACTATCCCAAAGTCTTTTATACCCTCTTAGTACAACAGCAAAAAACAAATCTTCCTTGCATGAGAAATATTTATATATAGTACGTTTTGTATATTCTGTTTCCTTTGCTAGTTCATTCATAGAGGTGTTATCAAATCCATTAAGACAAAATAATTTTTCTGCTTTGACAACAATTTCATTTTCTCTTTGGATTTTTTCTTTATCTCTTTTTGATAATTCTGGCATATAAAACACTCCTTTTTACTGATTCCATTGATAAAATAGTATACTAGTGGTATACTTATATAACAACGGTATACTATTGCGAATAAAATTAATGTAAAGCACTATAATTTATTATAACTTTACTAATTAATTATATAGGTAAAATATAAAAAAGGGGGATTTATTTATGCAAATAAAAGAAAATATCTTGTTGTTAGATAGTACTCGTGGTGCAAATTGTTTTATTGTGTTTGATGAAGAGATTACATTGATAGATACAGGACTTCCTTTTATGGGGAATGGTATAATTAAAGAATTAAAAACACTTGGGATTCAACTAACTGATATTAAGCATATTTTACTGACTCATCATGATGTTGACCATATGTCTAATATTAAGTTATTGAAAGAATATACAGGAGCAAAAGTGTGGGCTCATATGGAAGATATCCCATTTATTATAGGAGAGAAGGATAGACCTGGATTCAAAAAATTTATTGGAAAGACAATTGCAAAAAGAATTATTAAAGATATAGAGCCTTATAGAGACAATATGCAAGTTGGAAATATAAAAATTATTCATACACCAGGACATACACCAGGACATGTTTGTATGCTTTTTGAAGATGTTTTGTTTGCAGGAGACTTAGTTAAGAATAAGAACGGAAATATAATTCCATATCCTAATCTGTGGAACTGGGACTCTGAAAAAATGATGAAATCTGTAAATGAGTTAGAAAATTTAAAATACAACTGGATATGTATGTCTCATGGAAGCCCTTGTACTAAAGAATAAAAATAATAACTTATGATACATTATTTAAAATAATAACTATTGACTATATACAACGTTGGTGATAGTATAATATCCAAGATAGAGTATAAGGTGGTGAATTTTTCTGATACGTACTTTAATTTTATATTATTTAAATATTAAGCCAACACATGGATATGAAATTCAAAAATTTTTACAAGTTTCTGGTGCAGATAGATGGACCAAAATACAATCTGGTTCAATCTACTATGCTTTGACAAAGTTAGAAAAAGATGGATTAGTTAGAGTTTTGAGAGAAGAAAAAAATGGTGCTAGAATTCGTAAGATTTATGAGATTACACAAAGTGGTAAAGTGGAGCTAAGAGAAGAATTACAAAAAGAACTGCAAATGCCTATAGTTCCAATAGGTTCAAATAAGTTTTTGTTGTATAATATTTTAGATGTATTACCAAGAGATACTATACAAACCAATCTTGAAAAGCATATAAAGCATCTGATAGAGCAGAAAAAGTATTGGGAAAACTGGAAAGAAATTAAAAAGATTGATAAAAAAAGCCTTCCAACAGAAAAAATTGCCTTTGATATGACAATTGATAATTTGAATTATCAAATACTATGGCATGAGGAAATACTAAATAATATTGATAAGTACATATCTGTTGGTTATGAAACACAGAACGTCATTAAATCTATAGATTTTTCAAATATAGAAGAAGACTTTTTATTTGCAAATGAGGCAACAAGTGAACTATTAGAGGTTCAAAAACTCAGAGATGAAATAATTAATAATCCAGACAAAGCTATAGAAAATATAGATAAAATAATACTAAAATTACAAAATAAAAAATAAGTTTATTCATAATAACACGGGTCAAAGACTCGTGTTTTAAAAAAACAATATATACAACATTGGATATATAATATTGGTTAAAATATTAGGAGGTTTTATAAATGGAAAATGTACTATTAGAGATTGAAAAGTTATCTAAAAGATATAAAAATAAGGAAGTTGTATCAAGGGAGAGTTTTAAAATACTAGAAGGGGACATTTTAGGTTTTATTGGGCCAAATGGAGCAGGAAAAAGCACCTCTATTAATATGTTTACTACAATTGTATCTCCAGATAGTGGAGATATATATTATAAAGGTAAAAGTATCAAAAATCAGCAAAATGTTTTTAAAAGTGCTATTGGTGTTGTGCCACAAGAGCTGGCAATATATGAAGATTTAAGTGCATATGATAATGTTAAATTCTTTTGTTCATTGTATGGTTTTAGAGGAAACGAACTCAAATCTCGAACTAAAGAAGCCTTAGAGTTTGTTGGACTTTGGGGTAGACACAAAGAACTTCCATCAAAATTTTCTGGAGGAATGAAACGCAGATTAAATATAGCTTGTGCAATCGCACATAGTCCTAAAATTCTCATTATGGATGAGCCAACAGTTGGAATTGACCCTCAATCGAGAAATAAAATTATGGAAGCAATTAAAACGATTAATAAGAATGGTACAACAATTATTTACACTAGTCACTATATGGAGGAAATAGAAGCTTTATGTAATAGGATTGTTTTAATTGACAAAGGAGTAATTTTAGAAGACTTAGATAAGAGCGTATATAAAGATAAGTATTTAAAACTTGGTTTCAAGACCTTGGAGGATATTTTTTTATATCTTACAGGTACAAATTTGAGAGATTTGGAGGAATAATATATGAGATATTTTTTACCATTGTTTAGATTAGGAATAAAGAGAAGAAGTAAAGATTTTTTTATTTTATTTTATAATATTGTTTTTCCATTAATAACCATAATGTTATTAGGATATTTAACATCAAAATCTTATGGAACAGAATTTACATCATATAACTATTATACTATTGTCACAATACCATTTTGTGTACTTATGGGAATTATTAGTGTTTCATATGCGTCACAAGATGAGAAAATTTCTAGTACATCATATCGTTATATGATTTCTCCTATTTCTATAACAGCACTAGTACTTTCAAAACTTTTTTCTTGTACAATTATACTTTCACTGTGCAATGTAATAACTTTAATGATAATAAAAAGTGTTTTTCAGATAAGTTTTGGTGGAAATTTTTTAGTTATTATTTTTCTTTTAGTGTGTGAATCAACTGTAGTATCAGCTATAGGTTTATTTTTAGGTCTTGCATGCAAAAACTTAGATATACTACGTAATATCATTAATATACCAATAGTGATTTTTGGTTTCTTAGGAGGAGTATTTTTTCCAGTTAGTTCATTAAACCCAATTGTTTCATTAGTAATTAATATATCACCATTGACTTGGGTCAATAGGAGTATAGTTACTTGTATTTATGATAATAATTTTCAACCTATTTTTTATATATCATCTATATTTGTAATGATAAGTATTTTAATTACAGTACTTACAGTTAAATTTTTTAAAAAGGAGGCATTTATATAGTGAACTTAATAGGTATTTTTAATAATAATTTTAAAAGAAATATAAATAAAAAATCAGGATTTTTAGTAACACTCTTATTTCCAATAATTATAGTAATACTTGGAGTAATGGCAAACTACATAAGTAAACCATCTTTTAATATTGGTATTTTAAGTGAGTATAAAAATGAGCAAGTTTTAAATGAATCTGAAAAGAATATTTATACAGATATGGTTAAGGCATTAAAAAGTACTCAAGGAATTGATGTTGAAACTGCAGATTTTAAAACAGTTAAAACTGATATTATAACTGGAAAATATTCTGCTGTTATATATTTTAATAAGGGTAATTTCGAACTTTATTCTATAAAAGATAAAAGTACAAATAATATATTAGAGTATTTAATAGAATCATATAAAGAAGATTCAACACCTATAAATATAAGTAAACTACAAGAAAATACATTAGGGGTTTTGCAAAGAATAATTGCTTTTATTGTATTATTTTTAATGATAACATCTACTATTACAGCATCAATGATTATTAAAGATAAGAATTCGGGTACATTTACAAGAATATTATATTCACCACAAAATATAAGAGGATATGTGTTAGGGAATATGCTATATAACTTTGCAATCACATATTTTCAATATCTAGTTTCTATAACTATTATTAAATTATTTAATATTGATATTAGTATCAGTTATATAAATTTACTTTTAATGGGTGTATGGATATCGGCTTTGGCAACTTCTTTTGGAACATTTGTATCTTCCTTGTTTAATAAAGAGATGTATGCAAATTTATTTGCTACTGGTATATCTCTTATATTATCACTTGCTGGTGGTTCATTTATTCCAATTGATAAAATGCCTACTATGTTGCAAAATATGAGTATCATAAGTCCTATACGATGCTTTATAAGTATTTCCACTTACATGGAAGATGGGAAAGGATGGTTTTCTAATATGAACTATATTTATATTTTAACAGCAATAATAGTAGCTTTAATTTTGTTAACTGTGGGATGCACTAAAAGAGTAAAATATTTAAATAAAATTGAGAACTAAATAAAATTAAAGAAAAAATAAATAGTTATAATTAAAATAAGTAAACAATCACATTATCCTATCAGTGCAATGTGATTGTTTATCCTAGATTATAAATATTATAATACATGGTTATAATACAGATGTTTTTTAGAATAGCCATGTATCAGTATTAAAGCACATTTTTTGTATATCATCAATAAAACAACTTACATGGTATCCATCAGTAGCTGCATGATGTACTGTTATAGAAAGAGGGAGAAGTATTTTTTCATCTTTTTGATGATACTTACCTGATTCAACTGTAGGGAAATAATAATTTTCAAGACCATGATTATGTACAGTAAAGCTTTTAAAACTAATCAATGGAAGACATGAAACAGTATAGCAATTTTTTGGAGGATTAGGTTTTGCTAAAAAACCATAATTTTTTCCATATTGTTCAACATCATTTAAGTAACTCTTATAGAATATTGAAAAATCTTTATTGTATTCTGTCCATATTGATGAAAAAGTTTTATTATCATCATGAAAAATTGCATAGAATGGAGTTAAAGTATCCCAATATCCTAGTTCATTTTCATCATATGCAATCTTTAGTTCTTTATATCGATTTAAACAAGTTGTTACTATATATAGATATGCTGGATAAAATTTGATATTTTTCTTTTTCGTTTCATCAAGTAAATGAGTAATATCTATTTCTATAGTTAAATCAAATCCTACATTTGTCATCTTTGAAAAATAATAAAAATGTGTATATCGTTCCCAGTTTTGTAAGTCAATTTTATGGAATTGTTGTTTATTCATATAAAATCACCATATCCTTTATAAGATTTATTTGATTATCAATATCGTTATCTGTAAGTATTAAAACAGGTGCGGATGTCTTCATACTATCAAACAAGAACATTATGTGTGTTGCAAGTATTGTAGAATTACATTTTTTAAATTCATTTTTAGATTGTCCATAATCTATTAACTTCGAAAGTATTGTAATAGCTGAGTTATATCTTTTGTTCATATAATCACGCTGGTCTTTTTCTACAAAAGCAAATTCATGGATTGCAAAATCTAGTCCAGAATATTCACTTTGTATTTCTGACTTTTGTTGATTAAGAAAATACTCTAACATTTGCCTAGCTGATATATTTTCTTTGATACTTTCATCTAATAAATTTTTAGCATTGTCTTTATGAGAATTTAGCATATCAATAAAAATTTCTTTTGTTGAATTAAAATGTCTGTATAGACCACCACGACTTAAATTACATGCTTCACAAACATCTTTCATAGTTACATTACTGTAGCCTTTTTCAGAAAATAACCTTATTGAAGTATCAATAATAAATTGTTTAGTTTGTATTCCCTTTGTTGCCATAGATTTTCCTCCTTTGCGACATGCGTGTCGCTTTTGATTATAAGACACTTATGTCGCTTTGTCAATTTAAATTTATATAGTATAAAACAGTTAGGTGTAAGATAACTTAATTTATTTTAAATTAAGAAAGAAATTTATTAAAGATAGTAATAATAATATTGACTTTTAAAACTTACATATGTAATATATAAATTACTATCAATTATAATATTTAAGATACATATTTTTTATGAGTATATTTAAAAACAATAGACCAATAAAAAAGTATATAATTGATATATTTATGGGCTTATTTTAAATTTAAAGCTTACATATGTAATATATTGAAGAATAAGGGGGTTTGTATGAAAAAAAAGATAAAAACAAAGAAATTACTAATCCTTGGAGCTTTAATCTGTTTAGTTACAGTTATTATTGGTCTTACAATTAATTTTGTATTGAATGGATTTAATAAAATCAAACCAGATGAAGTATTAAAACAGTATATGTCTTTCGCAAATGAAAGACAATATGAAAAAATGTACAATCTATTAGATGAGAAAAGTAAACTAGAAAACAAAAAAGAAGATTTTATCTCTAGAAATAAAAAAATATACGAAGGAATTAGTGCACACAATATAAGTATTGATATTAAGGGCATTAAAAAAGATGAAGATGAAGGTACAAAAATAAATTATGATTCTAAAATAAACACTTTAGCAGGAGAAATCTCATTTTCAAATGAAGTATTGTTGACTAAAGACAAGCAAAAAAACTATAAAATAAGATGGCAGTCAAAAGTTATATTTCCAGAACTTGAAAATGATAATAAGGTTCTAGTATCAACACTTAAAGCTAAAAGAGGAAATATTTTAGATAGAAATGGTGAAGTACTTGCTGGTCAAGGTCTTGCATCTGTTATAGGATTAGTGCCTGGAAAGATGAGTAATAATGTAGAAGACCTAAAAAAACTATCTGATTTACTAGATATACCAGTTGAGAAAATCCAAAAAAAATTAGATGCATCTTGGGTAAAAGAAAATTCAATGGTACCTATAAAAACTATTGAAAAAATAGAAGAAAATCCAGATGGATCTGTAAAAGAAAAAGATAAATCATTACAAGAATCATTACTTAGCATTTCAGGAGTTAAAATATCTAATACAGAGGTAAGAGCATATCCACTAGGTGAAAAAGCTGGTCATTTAACTGGGTATGTTCAAAATGTGAATGCAGAAATATTAAAAGAAAAAAAGGGAAAGAACTACAATGTTAATAGCATAATAGGTAAAATTGGTTTAGAAAGTTTATTGGAAGACAGAATACGTGGTATTGATGGATGTGAGATTATCATAGCTGATAGATATGGAGATAAAAAAGAAACTTTAGCAATTGTTCCAAAGCAAGATGGGGAAGATGTCAAACTGACCATTGATTCGAAGATACAGAGTAAATTATATGACCAGTTGAAAAATGATAAAGGTTGCGCAGTAGTTATGAATCCTAAAACAGGAGAGATTTTATCTCTTGTAAGTAGTCCATCATACAATCCAAATGAATTTATACTAGGTATGTCAGGGGATAGATGGAAGGAACTCAATGAAAATGAAAATAAACCAATGTATAATAGATTTAAAGCCAGACTATGCCCTGGGTCTTCTTTTAAACCAGTTACTGCTGGTATTGGTATAACAACAGGAAAGATTAATCCTAATGAAAATTTTGGACATAGTGGTCTTAGTTGGCAAAAAGATTCTAGTTGGGGAAGTTATAAGGTAACTACATTAAAGGATTATGGAAATACTGTAAATATGAAAAATGCATTGATTTACTCTGATAATATTTACTTTGCCAAAGCAGCATTAAAAATAGGTGAAAATGTATTATCAAAAGAATTGTTAAAACTGGGATTTGAAGAAAGTATACCATTTGAATTTGGATTAGCTTCTTCAAAATTTGGTACTGACAATAAATTTGATACAGAAATACAATTAGCAGATAGTGGGTATGGTCAAGGTAAAGTACTTGTAAATCCAGTACATATGGCATCAATATATTCAACTTTTGTCAATGATGGAAGTATGATAAGGCCTTATCTTGAATTTAAAGAAAATCCACAGGCTGAATTCTGGAAAAAAGATGTGTTTTCTAAAGAGTCTGTGAAAATTATTCGTGATGATTTAATTCAAGTTATTGAAAATCCAAATGGAACAGGCCATAGTGCTAAAACTGAAGGAGTTACTATTGCTGGAAAAACTGGTACAGCAGAAATTAAAGCATCAAAAGATGATACTACTGGAACAGAGCTTGGATGGTTTAATGCTTTTACAGTTGATGAAAATAGTGACAAACAGTATTTAGCATTAGCTATGGTCGAAGATGTGAAACATCGTGGAGGAAGCCATTATGTTATACCTATTATAAAATCAGTATTTGAAGATTAATATGATGTATTAGAGATTATATTTTTGGCTTATTTTTAGATAAAAGTCAAACTAATAAGAGACTTCACTATATAGTGAAGTTTTTTATTAGTTCAAAAAATAAAATAGTGGCAACAATTGAGGATGTGAGGGAGAGTTGCCACTATTTGTATAGGGTATTATATTATGTTTTTAAGCTAGTTTTACTATCTTCTATGTTTATATAATAAACCTTGTATATGAATTTTATAGAGAATTAATTTGAATATTGTATGAAGTTTTTAAATCTTAAAGAAAAAGTATTAGGTTTTATGTAAATAAATAAAAACTTACATAAATATTTAAACTATTTATAAATAAAATCCCATATTTAGAGTATTTATATAGATATGTGTAAACAAATTACAACCATCAAATTTTTTTATTGTAATTTTAAAAGTATATTTGCATTAATTTGTCTTATATATTTTTTTATCATTTAAAATAGACAATGTTATTTTGGATGCTGTGATACCATTAGAATAATCTTTACTTTGAATGTTTGTTGCAAATAAATAAGTATTTCCATTTTTTTCTACATAGCCTATAAACCAACCATTTACATCTTTTCCATTTATATTAGCAGTACCAGTTTTTCCATAAAGCGATACTCCAGCTTCTTTAGATATCAATAATGAATCTTTTACAGTTTTTATATTGTCATCTTTAAATTCAAATTTATTTGTATAAAAATCTTTAAGTAAATTTACCTGTTCAATAGGTGAGATTTTCAAAGAAGATTCTAACCAATAGTTTGATATCCCAGATGAAACATCACAATTTCCATAGTTAATTTTTTTTAGATAAGTTTGTACTTTCTTCATACCATTTTTTTTGTCTAAATCTTGAAAATACCAGTTAACGGAGTTTTCCATAGCAGAAAATAAGTCATGGTCTTTGTTCCAAGAATCATTAGTAGAATACTTCCCATCCCAATGAATGTATGAATTATCTCTTGTTATCACACCATTTTCTAATCCCAACAAAGCACTATAAATTTTATAAGTGGAGTCTGGTGAAATTCTCGTTTTACTTTTTTCTTCATTATAAATATGATACTGATTTGACTCTAAATCATACATTACAAAACTTCCATCAAAACCCTTGAAATACTGACTTAAATCTTCATATAAAGTTTGATTACTTGTAATATTATATTTTTCATTGACATCTGCCATAATGGATAGTGTAGGGCTACTTCCAAATACAATTAAAGCTATTATTGTAAAAATTAAAATACTTTTAAGTTTTAAAGCTTTTGACTCAATTTGGAAATCTGTTATCTTTAATATACGTCTTTTTATTTGCTTTTTTGAACCACCAATATCTGAAGTAAGTGTGAGATTAGATGGCTTTGATAGATTGTCTATAAAATTTATTATGGTATGTCCATATTCTATGTAGCTATTCTCATCAAGTCTTTTTAAAACTGAAATATCACATGCAATCTCACGGTCTAATCTCATTTCTTTAAGTGCATACCAGATAAGAGGATTAAACCAATATAATATTTGGAAAAAACACATTAGATAATTTACTAAAATATCTTTGTTTTTAGAGTGTTGTAATTCATGAAGTAAAATATATCTTATGTCTTTTAAAGATAATTTAGATATAGATTCGCTTGGTAATATAATATGTGGCCTAAAGTATCCAAATGTAATAGGTGTATTTATAATAGATGATTTACATAGTATAAAATTCTTATCTAAACCTATATTTTCTTTACAGTGCTTAAAAAGTGAAAGTATCTCTTCATCTTCTAAAATTTGTACTGATTTTTTTATATTTCCTATTTTAAAATTACAATGAACTGTAATAATTATCATGGTTGTAATTCCAATTATCCATAATGTTAGCAATAAAATATTTAAATTATCGAAATTAGATTGACTCAAAGATACTGAAAAATCTTTTAATGCATTTGAATTATTAATTATACTGTCTGAAGAGTTTTTTACAATAGAAGTATTTGCTGTATTATTTTCAATCTGAGTAAAACTAGATATATAGCTAAATATATTTAAATGATTAATATATTTAAGCGGAATAAATGGGATTATTAACATTATAAGTATCATAAACCCGATATTGTATTGATACATTGCAGAAATATGTTTTTTTAATATTTTTTTAGCAAGCAAAATTATAATAATTAAAAAAGATAAGGTTATTGTGCTAAGCAAGAATCGAATAAAAAATGGAGCATACATACTTACTTATCCTCCTTAGTTTTCCTTTTATCTAAAATATGTCTTAATTCTTCTATATCATCTTCTGATAATTTATCATTCTCTAAAAAATTTAGTACCATAGAATTAAGTGTTCCATTATAAAAGCGATTTAAAAAAGAACTACTTTCTGTAGATACATACTCTTCTTCTTTAACAATTGGAGTATAAACAAAGACTCTGCTATTTTTTTCATATGCCAAAGCTCCCTTTTTAACCAAACGCAACAACATTGTCTGAATAGTCTTAGGACTCCACTTACTTGTTTTTACTAGCTTTTCAATCACTTCATTCGTACTAATAGGAGCATATTTCCAGATGATTTTCATTACTTGATATTCTGCTTCTGAAATCTGTGGTAGTTTTTTCATAAGATACCTCCTTATACTTACATTTGTAATATATAAAGTATATTATCATTAGTTTGCTTTGTCAATTTTTTTAAATAGTTCATTTTTAGTCATCTAGAAAGTACATGTATTTAAATATAAATAGTATTAATTAAGCTGTATATCTATGACTAATTAATCTGTATGTATGGTAAAAAATTAAATATAAGGATTATATTGACAGTTGAAAAAATGGTTGATATACTTATTGTTGATATAACAACTAAAATGGAGGTATAAATTATGATAATTACAGTTATAAATGGAAGCCCTAGAAAAAATGGGGCAACATCAAAGGTTTTGACTCAGTTATGCAAAGATATAAAAAAAATTAAACCAAATGTCAAAATCAATTTTTTTAATCTAAGTGAAGTCAATCCATCATATTGCATTGGTTGTTTAAATTGTTATAAAATAGGTAAGTGTATTAATCAAAATGATAAAGTAGAGTATATTCATGATATAATTACTAAGAGTGATGGCGTTATATTTGGTAGTCCAACTTATGGAAGTAGTGTAACTGGTCTTTTTAAGGTGTTTACAGATAGAGCTCATATGATGTTAGAGCGATTATTGTATCATAAACCATGTATAGCAGTTACAACATATGAAAATGCTCGTGGTTCAAAAGCTATTTCTTTTATGAAATCAATGGTTTTAGATTCAGGAGGTTATGTTTGTGGTCATTTATCTGTAAAGGTTGGATTTAATCAAAATCCTATAGTTGAAAGAGTAGAATCAAAGATACAAAAGGTATCTAAAAAATTTGTTTATTGTATAGAGGAAAAGAAAAATCCACCTGTGTTTTCTCAAATCTACGACTTTATTGCTATGAATATTATTTTAAAGCCAATGGCATTTAAAAATATTGAGCAATATAAAGGAATAATTGATAGATGGGAGGCGCAAGGTATTATTTAGATGGAGGTATTATGAGAGATTTTGAGAAATTATATGAAGTTACAAGTAAGTTAATAAGTACTTCATTGAAAGTAAAAGAAGATTTAAAAAAGATGTTTAAGCAAAATGGGTATGATATAACAACTGATCATTATGCTTTATTAAGATTTCTATGGGAACAAGATGGAATTTCTCAAATAGATTTGTGCGAAAAATCATGTAAGGATAAATCTAATACAACAAGAATTTTAGATGTTATGAAAAATAAAGGCTTGATTGTTCGTAAAGTAGATGTTAAAGATAGACGAAAATTTCAAATATTTTTAACAGATGTAGGCAGAGAATTAGAAGAGCCATTAAATAAAATTGCAGATATATATGCAACAGAGACATTTAAAACTATTTCAGATGAGGAGCTGTCTTTATTTACTGAAGCTTTAGATAAACTCAGTAAATAAGTATAAACTATGTTTTAAGAAGTCTTTTTAACTCATTGATGATACAAAACAATAGAAAGAGGGATAGGGATGAGTTCTAAGATTTATTATTTTTCTGGAACAGGAAACTCTTTAGTGGTTTCAAAGACTTTAAAAGAAATGTTAAATGAAAATGGGGAAGTAATACCTTTAGCTATACATAGAAAAGAAAGACATATAGACGTAAATGAAGATATATTGATAATTGTTTTTCCAGTTTATTTCGCTGATGTTCCTGATATAGTAAAGTTTTTTATAGATAAGTTAAATTTTAATAGTAATACTCATATATATGCTATTGCCACTTGCAATGGGGTGGCTGGACACAGTTTATTTACTATAGATAAATTACTTAAGAAAAAGGGTAAAAAATTATCTGCTGGTTTTTTAATTAATATGCCTGGAAATGCTTTGATAACACCTCCAGATGTTGAAGAGGAAAGATTGAGAAGTCAAACTAATAGAGTAGCTGAAGTTGCAAAATGTATCAATAACTTGGAATTTGGAAATATAGAGGGAAAAAACAATTTAAAGTCACATATAGATAGTGTTGTACTTCGTCTAGTAGGTAAAAACATGCAGATTGCCACCACTAAATTTTTTGCAGAAGATAATTGTAATGGGTGCGGAACATGCAAAAGAGTTTGTCCATTAGAAAACATAAGTATAGTTGACAGAAAACCAAAGTGGGGTAATGAGTGTGAAAGATGTTTAGCCTGTTTTCATTGGTGTCCAAAAGAGGCTATTAATATAAAAAAATCGTTTTTGACAGATAGAAAGAAGTATCACCATCCAGATGTTACAGTAAAGGATATATTTTTAGATAAATAGATATGTTTGATTTGTTCAATGATGGACAATATTAAAGGTTAGTGATAAATAATATTAAATAAAAATTTAAATTTACTATAAAAAAAGTACTATAATTATAACTTATGATTTGAAAAGTAGAGTGCCTCAAAGCGTTTTTATGAGGCACTTTTCTATTATTTTATAAGTTCTATCATTTTTTGAATATCTTCTGAGGCCATTTCGAATTTTGATTTTTCAATCAATAAGTTTCCACCAGTCATAATATATGATGGGAATATTCGTAAATTGTCATAATAAAGTTCATTATTACGAAGTTTGTATGTTGAAATAGAAGGAACTGCATTCTTTTTTGTATGTTTTTTAGTAATCATATTAAAAGATTTTTTTGCTACATCTCCCATTAACATTATTACCTTTAGATTACTGAATAATTTAATTTCTTCTTCTAAAATAGGCATGTGCGATTGAATAGTGTCGCGAGTTATTGTATATTCTGATTTAGGTAATTTTACTGCATTTGTTATATATATGCCTAGATTTAAGATATCGTTTATGCTAGATACTTTTATACCTGCATTTTGGAATAAAGGGATTGTATTTTTTAAGTAGTCAGCATGCTCATCTAAACTATAAAAATCATCATTAGGATTACTTGGTACAACTTCGTTAATCATTATAGTTTTTATAGAGTCTGTATCTATTGTTATATTGGGAAGATATGATAAGACTTCATTATCCTCAAAAAGATTATTATTTTTAATAAATTCATTTAAAGTTGATTTTATATTTATCTTCATATGTTTAAGCTCCTTAATTTTAAGCCTTAAATACTATAAAAAGTAATTGTAAAGCAAAAGAATTTTAAAAACATAATAGCACAATAAACATGACAACATAATGTCATGTTTATTAATTAATAACTTATATAAAGAATATCCTTTGAAAAGTTCAATTCTATTTAAAAACATAAATATGCCCTCCAGAAATAATATTAATCTATTACCATTATAAAAGAAATTAATTCTAAACTGTTATAAACCAAAGATAGCAAAATTACATTGACTTGTAAAGTTTTTAGAAGTACGATGTAAATATTAAAATTAATAAATCAATGTTTTTATAATGAAATGTATTAATAAGATTACATAAAGATTGGATGGAGATTTTATATGAAAAAAATGCCAGAAGGAAAAATAAATATAGATACACAGGAAGTATCACAACAAAAAGTTAGAGAATGGAAAGCTGTATATGAAAAATATAGAAGTACTTTAAATGTAAATGCTAAGTCTATTTTGGAATTAGTAGAATATTTGAAACAAAAGTATACACTAAAAGAAGAAGCTTCGGAAGAATTTAAAAATGTAGTCATTAATAATATTAAGTTAAACAAACCTTTTTCAAAAAAGATACCGAGCAATAAAGAATTAAAACCTATTGTATTTACAATTCAAAATGAAGGAAAAGCAAAGACTTTATATGAAAATCAAGAAGAAGTTTATAGTGGTTGTTCTATTGTTGTAGGTATGGAATTTGAAACAGGTTGTGTTTTTGTGGAAGGTAGTAGTGAACTTGCTGATGAAATAACTGCATTTAAAGGATTAGATGAAGATGATATAAATAATTATTATTTAGTAGCAAATTATGTTAGATGTATAAAGAAATATAATCTTATAGATGAATAAATACTTTAAATTAGGCAAATTAAATCTAGCTGACATACTGTAGAAAATCAAAAGAAATAGATAACTGTGTATTTAAAAGTCAATTAATGTGATTTTTCTCAAAATCGTTTGATTTTACAAATTGTATTAAACTTATATACTATTTTTGCTAATTTACTACTTTTAAACCATAAAATATATCAAGATACGAGAGTATATGTAAATATACACCAAATGAAAACATAAAAAAAGACCATAAATAAAGGCGATAGCAATATTTGTGGTCATAAAGATATATAATCAAAAAATCTATAGGATTATAGTTTTAAAAAGATAACTTATTATGTTTTATTTATAGATATTAATTTATTATTATCATTCTATAATATCTATACAATCAATAATATCCATTTTTTTAATTCTCCTTAAAGGAATAAGAGTGGCTATAATACATGCAACTATAGAAACAAGTGTAGCTTGTGAAATCGAAACAATTGGGATATTAGTAAAATCAATTTTTTCTATAGTAGCCATGTTTATTATAATAGCACTGGCATATCCTGCAATTGAACCAAATATAGAAGCAGAGATTCCATAATAACAACCTTCCCATAAAAACATTTTGTATAAACTACTGTTACTCATACCAATAGCTCTCTTAACTCCAATTTCATTAATTCTAGTATTAATGTTTGTATGAGTTGTGTTAATAATGTTTAAAGTACCAATCAAACCTACAAATAGTATAATAGTCCATGCTAAAAATTGTATTTGTTTGAAACTTTCTTTAAGTTGGTTGTCTGATTCAATATACGATATCCAACGAGAACCTGGATTGTTTTTGCAAATTTGTTCAATAGATAATTTTATTTCTTCTAAATTTGATTTATCTTTAGCATAAACATTTATCTGACTGAATCTATTTTTATTTGTTAGGGTGTCATATACAGTATCATATACAATAACATCAATACCATTTAACCAACCATTACCCTGCAAATTAATCATTTTATCTACAGTATTGTATACTTTTAATTGTTTTTTATTAATTGTAATATTATCCTTTGGTTTTAGATTTGTAGCCTTAAATTTTGTATCTGATGTAGAAATAGCAATTGGATTTTTTATAAGACATAGAGAGCCATTTTTGAAATCCTCCAATAAAGAATCTTTTACAGAAGGTATTAATTCTTTAAGAGTTTGTTCATCAACTCCAATAACTTTTAACATTTCAGAACCATTTTCAAAGTTAATATCTGTATTTATTTCCCCTTGTTTATATTCAGAGTATTTGATAAAAGAGGTACGATTGATATTTTTCATGTTAACTATTTTATCTAGCGTAGATTTATCAAAGCCAGGCACTTCATTTATTAAAGAAAAATCTCCTTTTTTTAAGTCACTAACCGATTTGGATACATCTAATACATTAGAAAATTCACTCAGTGCAACAAATACTGTTATACTCATAAATAATGATAGTATAGTTATTATAGTTCTACCTTTATTTCTTTTTAGATTTAGCCATGCTAGATGTCTTTCGAAGTTTTTGATTGGTTTTTCTCGTTTAATCTTAATTTTTCTTTTGATTTTGATAGTGCTACCAGCCATAGCAATTTTAGGAGAAACATGTGAAGCATATATTGCTGATGGTAAAGCCGCAACAAATGAAAATACTAGTGAAATACTAACACTTAATAATAGTGGAATTAAGTATGCTGTTGAATTTCTCTGTATAATCTCAGGCATTTGTTTACTGTCATTTACTAAAAATATATCTGGATTTAAAATATTCGTAACCATCTCAGTTATGCTTTCAGAAGAAACAATTCCAATTATAGCTCCAATAGGTATAGCGATAGCGCATAAAAATAAAATTTGTAAGATAATAATTTTATATAGTTGCCTTGGTTCAGCTCCAATTGCTCTTAAACATCCATACTCTTTGATTTTCTTTGTAACAGAAATTTTTAAAATATTATAGATTACAAGTCCAGAGGCCAGTAGTACTAAGAGTGCAACAAATAAAGATATTATTATAATTATAGACATGCTATCACTATTGGAACTGTTTTTATCTCCTTCAAAGTTAATTCCTAATGTATTTAAATAAACCCAGTTGTATTGAATTGAACTACGAGAAATATTGACTTTTTTGGCTAATTGATTTACAATTTCCTGAAATTTATTTTGTTGCTTTATTTTAAAATCCAATGATGATAAAGCATATCTTTTAGGTAATAGATTTTCTGATGTACCTTTACCTACAACACTATTTACTATTCCACTTGCATAGCCTGTGTAGTCATTTTCTAAAATACCACTTAGTTTAAAATTGGTTTTATAACCATAGGGTTGTTCTGTATCATTTAAGAGTGAGATATTTAAATCCATAGGAATAGTTATACCAAGTTTTGGTTTTATTCCCATAAGTTGTAAGGTGTTTTCATCTAAAGCAATCTCATTTTTATTTTTAGGAAGATTTCCAAACTTTAGTTTCATTAGTTTTGGATAGTTGGAAAGTCCTATTTTATCGTATTCTTTTACAAGTATAGAGATACCTGTATTCTTTATTTTACTAGTACCAAGTGTTGTTGAAAGACCAGCTTGGTAGATTCTATTATCTTTTTTTAGTTTATCAACTTGAGTTTTATTGAGTTGGTGAAAGGATACATGTCTATCACCATTAAAAGAGCGAGCTTGCTCTTTTCTTAAGTTTTGAAGTATGCCAATTGATTGACCTACTACAGTTGTCATTATAGTTGACATTATTATTGCAATAACAATTAATGTAGTCATAAGTTTTTGGTTTTTTAACTCTTTTATTGAAAGTGAAAGGTAATTCTTCATTACTATTTCACCTCCATAAGTACACCATCAATTATTGAAAGCTGTCTGTCAGCAAGCTTTGCAATCCTATCATCATGAGTTATTACTACTAGAGTCTTTTTAAATTGTTTTGATGTTTTAATAAGAAGATTCATAACTTCACTACCACTTTTGCTGTCTAAGTTTCCTGTAGGTTCATCTGCAAATATTACATTTGGCTTTGCAATTAATGCTCTAGCAATAGCAACTCTTTGTTGCTGACCTCCTGAGAGTTCATGTGGAAGATGATGCAATCTATCTGAGATTCCAAGCAATGATGAAATTTCATTTAAGTATTCTTTATCAGGTTGTCTTTTATCTAATAATACAGGCATTGAAATATTTTCTGAAGCTGTCAAAACTGGTAGTAGATTAAACTGTTGAAATACAAATCCAAAACATTTTCTTCTAAGAGTGGAAAGTTCCTTTTCACTATATTTATACATATCTTTCCCATCAAGTAATACCTGCCCAGATGTAGGACTATCTAATCCACTCAAGATATGTAAAAGTGTACTTTTTCCACTTCCAGAAGGTCCAATGATAGAAACAAATTCACCTGAGTTTATTTCTAAATCAATGTTGTTTAATGCAATAACTTTGTTGTTATTAGAACCATATATTTTTGATAGTTGTTTTGCTTTTATAATCATAAAAAACACACTCCTTTTTTATATAAGAAGAGTGTAAGTCATAAAACTCAATTTTCTCTCAACTTTTATACAATTATATAAATAAAAGTAAATTATAGACAAAAAGGATATAAATATATTTGAAATACTGTGTTAAAAAATAAGATAGATAGACTTATCTATATCTATTATTTTGAATCTCAATAGAAATTATAATTTAATAAAGAAATAAGAATAAAAAATTAAAATGAAATTTCCTTAGAGAAGTTTAATTAGTTTAAAGAAAATATTTAAAGAAAATTTATTAAAACTAGGCAGATTTAAGGGTATTTGTTGAGTACAATTCAATTCGTAGGGGTATAAGGGTTAAATGGATGTAATTTACTATTAAAGAAAAAGATTCCAAAATAAAGTAGGAGTTGCTATGAACATTTTTACTTAATATTTTTATTTGTTCATAGTGGTTGATATAGGAGGAGGATAACTACTAATAAAATTAACTGTAGCTTTGAAATATAAAGCTGTTATGGATTATTATTGTGATATAATAATTGTAAACATAAAATTAAACCAGATATTGGGAGGACTATAGAATATTGGGAAGACTATACAATATGAAGATAGTATTCGCAAAACTGCGAATAGGTGCAGTTCCACTTATCTTGAGCATTGCCCTAATTTTGACAGGTATATTGTCAGTTCGTTCTATCAACAACCTTGAGGGAGATGCACGTGTTATCAATTATACAGGTATTATCCGTGGTGCTACACAGAGACTGATAAAAAAAGAACTTGCTCATGTACAGGATGATAGTTTGATTGCACATCTAGATGATATACTAACAGGGCTTTCTAATGGAAGTGCTGAACTTAATTTAATAAGACTTGAAAGTGAAGAGTATCAATCATTATTAGTAGAAATGAAAAAGGATTGGTCAGATATTAAGGTAGAAATCATGAGTTATAGAGATGGCGGTTCTGGGGACAAACTGTTTGAGATGAGTGAAGATTACTTTAACTTAGCGGACCAGTTGGTAATGGCTGCAGAGGTATATACTGATAAAATCGTTCAAGATGCTCGAAATTTATTGTTTTATATTAATATAGTGTTTATATTGATGGCAGGGCTATGTACTGTTTTTGCTTTCTGCCAAGATAAACGTCGCAGAAGATTGATTGAAGTTGAAAATGAGAATAAACTAAAAAACGAACAGTTATCAAAAAGGTTGCAAGAATTGCTTGTTCCTATAAATGAAATAACAGAACTAATGTATATATCAGACATTGATACCTATGATTTGCTATTTGTCAATGAAGCTGGAAAGAAAACTTTCAATATCAATGACGAAGAGCATTTGAAGTGTTATAAAGTATTGCAGGGATTTGATTCTCCATGTTCATTCTGTCAGAATTCTATTCTAAAAAAGGATGAAAATTATACTTGGGAACATACAAACCCAATCACTAAACGCCACTACTTATTAAAAGATAGATTAATGGAGTGGGAGGGCCGCACAGCAAGAATGGAAATTGCATTTGATATTACTGAAGCAACTAATGAAAAAATTGAACTAGAGAGCCGTTTGAAGAGAGATAATGTTCTTGTTGAGTGTATTCGAGAACTTTATCGCAATCATGAAACGTTAGATGCTACTAATTATGTATTGGAACAGGTAGGAAATTTGTTTTTAGCTGAACGTGCCTACATTTTCTTATTTCATGGTGATAATCTATCTAATATTGCAGAATGGTGTAAAGAAGGTATAATTCCACAAATTGATAACCTACAGGATTTACCACAGTCAGATTTTGCAATGTGGCTCAATGTGTTTCAAAAGCGAGGCAATGTAGTTATTCATGATATAGAAGACTTAAAATTGACTATGGAATTTGAATATGAGATTCTTTTACAACAGAAAATTAAGCGTCTGGTCATGGTTCCATTAGAACGTAATGGAAAATTAGATGGATGTATTGGACTGGATAACCCCTCTATAAACTTAACGGAAAATGCAGCTACATTTCTTGAAACTCTTAGTTATTTTATTATGATTGCAATGCATAGAAATGAAAATGAGGAAGTTCTTTATCGTTTAAGTTATTTAGACACTCTTACTTCTTTTTATAATAGAAACCGTTATATTCACGATATTGATAACCTTGTGGGCGAAAAAAATTCTATTGGCGTAGTATATTTAGATGTAAACGGACTCAAGGAAATCAATGATAATTTGGGACATGATTCTGGTGATGAGTTGCTTAAAGCATGTGCAAAAATCATTCAAAATAGCTTTGAAATAGGTTCCTACTATCGAATTGGTGGTGATGAATTTGTAATTATTTGCATAGATATAAGTGAGAATGAATTCAATGAAAAAGTTCAAAAATTAAGGAATAATTTTATGAATGATGAATGTAAAGCTGCCATTGGTTCAAAATGGGAAGAAAATTGTGAAAATATTCAATTCATTATAAAAACTGCAGACGAACTCATGTATGCTGATAAAAAAGAATTTTATCATAACCATCGTGCAACAGGACGCTATCGACATAATACTGATGTATTAGAAGGTTCAGATAGATTGAAAGAAAAAAATATTTAATAAACAGTTTCAAGTTTATCTGTACATAAATTTATACATAAAGAGTAAAGAAGTTATTTAAGCAGAAGCATTAGTATGTTATTTGAATGATAATGGACTGAGTTAATTGACAGATAAATTTATTATTGTATTATAAAAATTAAATTTAATTAGCGAAATAGATTTTTATGTATTTGAAATGTGTTGTGTAAATCTATCTGATTTAAAAAAATCAGATAGATTATATTTATGTTTAAGGTTGCGTCTTTTTATTAGAATGTACGCTATAGGGTATATTTTAATAAAACTTAAAAGTTTATTATGTTTTATACAAGAAAATCTAGATTAAAAATTAAAGTACCTCTAGTCTTTTGTTGAGAACTTTGTTGTAATTTTAGCACCACCAATTGGATTGTTTTCAATAAAAATAGAGCCACCATGTTTCTCACATAATACTTTAGATATATAAAGACCCATACCAAAATTTAAGTTGTTATTATTTAAAGTCTTATCTTTATAAAAAGGTTTTAATGCTGATTTTATAGATTCTTCACTAAATCCCACACCATCATCTTCAATTACGAAAGTAAGGAATTCTTGCTCAAGGTATATAAGTATAGATATTTTATTTTTTGCATATCTAAATGCATTTGATATTATATTTTCAATAACTCTATGAATAATATTTTCATCAAATAATACGTTTATATTATCCACTTTATTTGTAATTTTAAAAGATTTTCCAGCTTGTTTTGATAGAATGGAGATATTGCTATCTAAGTTTTCTACAAAAGCATTTATACTTGATGTAGATTTTGTAATAACTAGGTCTTCTAATCGTTGAGCATTACTCATACTATTTACATAGTATTCAATTCTGTTGATATGTTCAGACATAAGTTGTGCAGTTGATAAAATTTTTTTATCACTAAGTTTTCCTGTTGGCATGTATTTTATTAAATAATCTGAGTATCCCTTTAGAACAGTAAGAGGATTTCTTAAATCATGAGAAAAAGCAGCATTAAGCTGTTTTCTATCGTCTATCATAGTCCACATTTTTATATTATTTTTATTTAGTTGCAACCTCATTTTCTCAAAAGCACTACACAGATTACCTAATTCGTCATTACTCTTATATTCTAAGTAAAAATCTAAGTTATTATTGGATATTTCGTTTGCTCCTTTATTAAGTATTTCAATAGGTATCTTTAATTTTACCTTATAAAAAATTATATCAGCCAATAATAGAAGTCCTATAAAAAATACGAGTGGGAGTATAAGCTGAAGTGTGCTAATTATATTAATCAATACTTTATCAAAATCACTATATTGATTTAAATTATTTTGCACTATGGTTATAGTTTCTGTGTATAAAGGAGTTTGTAAATATTTGTCTTGTATAGAGTGATATATGTAATTAAGTAAAATGTATGAGACTGTTGTAAGTACTGATGCTATAATTAATGAAGATAGAGTGAGAAAGAAAAAAGATTTTTTTAATGACATATTCTTTATTTTATCCATTTGTAACCAGCTCCCCATACTGTTTCTATGTAATTTTCAAGAGTATATCTTGATAATTTAATTCGTATTTTTCTGATATGTTCCATTATAACATCACTATTTCCATTTTTATCATAGCCCCATATTCTATCATAAATTCTCTCTCTATCAAATACTTGACCAGGGTTCGTAGAGAGAAGTTCTACGATATCAAATTCTTTTTTTGAAAGTGAAACTTGGTTATTATCAATGGAAATTGACCTTTTTTCATAGTCTATTACTAAATCTTTATAAAAATTGACTTTAGTATGATTTGATTTTCTTTGTTCGCGTCTTAAGTGAGCAGAGACTCTTGCCCCAAGTTCCTCTAAATCAAAAGGTTTTACAATATAATCATCAGCACCAACACGAAAACCATTAATTTTATCATAGTTTTCAATTTTGGCTGTTAAAAATAAGATAGGACATGATATATAGTTTCTAATTCTACTGCAAACTTCAATTCCATCTATTTCAGGCATGTTTATATCAAGTAGAATAATGTCTGGATTTTTAGATATTTTTTCTAGTGCTTCTTTTCCATTTTGAGCAGTGTAAACTTCATAATCATTTATTTCAAAATAATCTTTTAATAAAGTGGTGATTCCTTTCTCGTCATCTACAACAAGTATTTTACTGTTCATAAAAATTCTCCTTTCTAAATAAAACTTTTTAAACAACTTCTATTTTAGTATAAAAATCTCAAGAATTTCTCAAATTATTAAATTTACATAAAAATATAATAGTTTTAATGATTAAAATTAGTATATTTTTATATACTAAATAAATCAAGTGTCTAATTATTGGAAAATTTAAGCATGTAGTTAATAGTCTTTATTTGAGTATTCTAATTTTAATATATAAAGATGAATAATTTTCCAAAAGGGCATCTTGGGAGGAGTATTTTATGAAAGATAAAGTTATTTATTATTTTACATCAACTGGAAATAGCCTAAGTGTAGCAGAGAGTATATCGAATAAAATAAATGCAAATATAATTAGAATATGTGAAACAACTGATGTAGATTGTAATAGTGATATGATAGGATTTGTATTTCCATTATATTTTTGGGAGTTACCTAATCTTGTTTCTAAATTTATATCAAATCTAAATATTAAAAGTGATAAACCATATATTTTTGCTGTAGTAACTTGTGGAGGCATGATAGGTGGAAGTGCGCTTCATGATGTGAATGCTTTATTGAAAGAGAAGGGTCATGGACTAAATCTAGGTTCAAGGATACAGATGGTTTCTAATTACATTTGTGAGTTTAAAATAAAAGATGATAAAAAAATTGATAATTTACTTAGAAAAGCAGAAATCAAGGTTAATGAAGTGTCAGAAGATATTGTAAATAAGAAAAGTAATAAAATTGGCAAAACAAATTTTATATACAAGAAGTTTTATAAAAAATATATTTCATCTTGTGCAAATCAAGATAGCCATTTTTCAGTTGAAGATACCTGTATAGAATGTGGTATTTGTTCAAAAGTATGTTCTGTAAATAATATAGACGTTGAAAAGGGGAGACCGAAGTTTTTACACAATTGTGAACATTGTTTAGCATGTGTACATTGGTGTCCTAAGCAAGCGATTCAATGGAAAGATGTAACTAAAAATAAAAAGAGATACCATAATCCAAATATAAAGTTGGAAGATATGATAAGTGAGAAAAGTAAAGATATTTAATAAAAAATGACTACTATTAATCAATTAGTAACTAAGAGTAGTTGGGATAATTACCATAATAAAAACCCCATAAATATTTTAAATAATTAATTTAGGGGGTTTTATAATTTTTTATTTTAAAATATTAAGTTCATATAAGTCTGTTCTTCTATGTTTAAGTAATGGTAATTGTTGTCTTATGTCAGGAATTAAATCTCTATCAATATCAGCATAGATAATGCATTCCTTTTCATCAGCCTGAGCTATAATTTTTCCCCAAGGGTCTGAAATTCTTGAATTACCAAAAGCTATGTAAGAAGCATCTTTATTTCGAGCAGGTGCAGCACCAACATAAAATATCTGATTATCTAAAGCACGCATTCTGATAGATAATTCCCAATGTGCAGGTCCAGTTGTCATATTGAATGCTGCTGGCAAGATAACGATTTCTGCACCTTCAAGAGCCATTAAACGTGATAATTCAGGGAAACGAATATCATAGCAAATAGCAATACCCATCTTTCCATATTCAGTATCTATTATAGTAACATCATTTCCAGCAGTAAGAGTATCAGATTCTTTAAAGCTAACTTTTCCTGTAACTTCAATGTCAAATAAGTGCATTTTGCGATGTTTTCCAATTAAAGTTCCATTTTTATCAAATACATAACAAGTATTATAGATTTTGCTATCTTCTAACTCTGGAATACTACCAGAAATTAGATAAATACCATGTTTTTCGGCTAGTTTACTCAATGTATTTGTTGTTTCACCTGGATATTCTTCTGCAAATTTAGGAAAGTATTTATTTTCATATGGACAATTAAACATTTCCGGTAAAACCACAATTTTAGCCCCATTATTGGCAGCTTCTGTTACCATTTCTACAGCATGATTAATATTTTCAATCTTGTTTTCTGTAGTAATCATCTGACACACTGCAATTTTGTAGGAATTCATAAAAATTACTCCTTTCGATATTTTTATGTTATTATAACATATTAAATAAAAATTAGATATAAATACAAAATATGTAAGTTGAATATGTTATATAACCAAAGAGTACAAATTACTATAGATATATATTTTAATTTATACTCTTATAATTTATATCATATCAATATATTGACTTTTTTTACCTATGTTGCTAGTATTATTTTAAAGACAATAAAATAATACTAGAGTTTTATAGGGTTCCGCAATTATTAATGATTGGTCTGGTCCAAGATAAAACCCACAACATAATTTTGTTGTGAACACGGAAGGATAAAAACCTGGGAGATATTTTATAATATTTCTCAGGTTATTTTATTGCTAAAAAAGAGATATATTATTTGAAAAGAGGGATGATTTATATGAAATGGTTATTTTTATTTATTGCAGGACTATTTGAAGTTTTTTGGGCATTTCAATTAAAAAATTCACATGGATTTTCTAAGTTGACTCCAAGTATACTTACTGTTGTTGGGATGATTGTTAGTTTTTATTTTTTATCATTGGCGCTTAAACATCTTCCGCTTGGAACGTCATATGCCATATGGACTGGAATTGGTACAGTTGGAACTGCTATTGTAGGAATTGCTCTTTTAAATGAACCAGTTAATATGGCTAGAATTTTATGTATAGGTCTTATTGTAGTGGGGATTGTAGGATTGAAATTATTATCTAGTAACTAATAAGTATGAATTAGGATAAATAGTAGGAGGTGATAGTTATAGAATATAGAAGCTAATTTATAGGAATTAAGTGCATCGGCAGAATAAAAGATGCTATAAAGTTAGAAATTATAAAATGTTGTAATAATACAATAAAAAAGCTATGAAATTAGAAATTATAAAATGTTTTAAAGTAATTGATATTTTATAGAATTTCTGATTCATAGCTTGTTTTTATTTATAAGTTTATTAGATTTGTATTTGAAAATTATATGTATATATTCTGTATAATTATTTTGCTAATAATAAAGCAGTTAAATCCATAGGGTCAACTATTACACCATCTTTATAAACACGCATATTTCCAGATGCTATCTCATCTATTAATATTACTTCATTATTGTAGAATCCAAATTCAAACTTAATATCATAAAGTTCAAGTCCTTTTTCAGCTATAGTATCACGAACTATGTTAGAAATTTTTTGAGTCATACTCTTCATTGAATCAAATTGAGCTTGAGTCATAATATTTAAAGCTTCTAAACCTTCAGATGTTATAAGTGGGTCACAACGGTCATCATCTTTTAAAGTTGCTTCTACATAACAGTCTAACTTAGCTCCTTCTTCAACACATGAACCATAACGACGTAAGAAACTACCAACAGCTCTATAACGACAAATAACTTCTAATCCATTACCAAAAACTTTTGCTGGTAACACTTCCATAGTTGCATCTTCTAAATTAGCACTTACATAATGAGTTTTAATTCCAGCATTGTTTAGAATTTCAAAGAACTTAACAGATGTTTCTAAATTAGCCTTACCAATTCCATCTATGCTTAGCCCTACAGTATTTTCACCTGGATCGAATACACCATCTTTGCCAGTTACATCATCCTTAAATTTAAGTAAGAAATTTCCATTATCTAATTCAAAAACATCTTTAGTCTTTCCTTGATACACTTTTTTCATAAACAACCTCCAAAATATTAAATTATTATATTGAATAAGGCATTAGTGTCAAAAAAGTTCTGGTATTCGTATAAAAATCTATATTGATGCCTTATATTTAATATTATATCACAAAAATAGAGAATTTTTCCGAACATTTTTATAAAAATAATAAAAAAAGTACATTTTATGAAAAAATTTAGAAAAGTACTCAGAAAGAAAGTGAGTGTCATTTGTATTAACACACATAAGTTTTTGTAGGAAAATTTTTTGACACACTTTGACACACATATAATAACAGTGTGATAAATGGCATGAAAACTATATTTACAAATGTTGGCATAAAAATTGCTCTATATATTTTACATAAAAAAGATGAGTATATATCTAAATAAAATAAACAATAGAGGTGGTTAATGTGAAGTCAGTTAAGTTCTATGGTGTAAGAGATACAAGAGTAGAGAATGCAGATATACCTAAAATATTAGAAAAAGATGATGTAATAGTTAAAGTAAAAGTTGCTGGTATATGTGGCTCTGATATATCAAAATACTCAAAGACAGGCCCTCATATGGTGGGAGAAATCTTAGGACATGAATTTTCAGGAGAAGTAGCAGAAGTTGGTATAGAAGTAAAAGATTTTAAAATAGGAGATAGAGTTGCTGTTTGTCCAGCTATGCCATGTTTTGAATGTGATGAATGTAAAAAAGGGTTGTATTCAAGATGTAATAATGTAGCAATAATAGGCAATAAAGAGCTTGGAGGATGTTTTGCTGAATATACAAAGGTAAAGGAAAGAAATTTGATAAAAATACCAGAAGAAATAAGTTATGAAACGGCTGCTGCTTTAGAACCAGTGTGTATAGCAGGGCATGGACTTTTTAGGTCAGAAACTAAGGTAGGAGATACTGTTGTAGTACTTGGAACAGGGCCAATAGGCTTATTTTCAATACAATGGGCAAAAATATTTGGTTCTACAAAAATAGTGGCTATAGATGTATTTGATGAGAAATTAGAATTAGCGAAGGAATTAGGAGCAGATATTTGTATAAATGCAAAAGAAAAAAATATTGTAGAAGAGATAAAAAAATTAACTAATGGAGCTGGAGCAGACATTGTTATTGAATCAGCAGGAACTCCAATGACATGTGGTCAGGTATTATTATTAGCCAAAAAAGGTGGGACAGTACTGTATGCAGGAGTACCATATGGAGATGTAGCTTTAAGCAGAGAACAATTTGAGAAGATAGTGAGAAGTGAGCTAACTGTGAAAGGAACTTGGTTTGGAAATTCATTTCCATTTCCAGGAAAAGAATGGAGTGCTGGCTTGTATCATATGCAAAAAGGTGACATGAATGTTGAGAAATTGGTGACACACAGAATAAACTTAGATGAAGTGCCAGATTATTTTGAAAAAATATACAAAAGAGACATTTTCTTTGGTAAGATAATGATTAATGTGGCTAATTAAGGTAGAGCAATAAAGATAGTAATTTATAATGTATATAAAAAAGTTAAGAGAGGTATGATTCATATGGCAGGAATAATTATAGCTGCACATGGGAATATGGCTAAAGCAATGTTAGAAAGTGCTGAATTAATAGTAGGGAAACAAGAAAAAGTAGAAACTTTAGGATTAAACCATGGTGACAGTATAGATGAGTTTAGTAGAAAATTAGAAAATGGAATTGAAAAATATAAAGATGAAGGTATTTTAGTATTACTTGATTTTTATGGAGGAACTCCTTTCAATACATCTGCTGTTATAATAAATAAATTTGCTAAGGAATGTGAATTAGAATGTTTAACAGGTGTAAATTTGCCTATGCTTTTAGAGCTGTTTTTAAACAGAGATACTATGAAATTAAAAGATTTAAAAAATTTATGTGAAGAAGTTGGAGTTTCAGGAATTAAAGATGTAAAAGCAGCTTTAAATATATAAAATAAATTAAAATTTTGGAGGAATTATTATGAGCAATATAGCATTAACAAGAATTGATGATAGATTAATACATGGGCAAGTTATAACTGCTTGGTGTAAGATTACATCAGCAAAGAGGATAGTAATAGTAGATGATTTAGTTGTAAAAGACCCTTTTATAGTTCAAGTATTACAAATGGCAGCACCTTCAACTGTTAAGGTTGAAGTGCATGATATAGAATCAGGTTCTGAAGTTTTAAAATCATATGATGGAGATGAAAATTTAATAGTATTAGTTAAATATCCTAAAACTGTTTTAGGTCTAGTAAATAATGGAGTAGATTTAAAAGAATTAAATGTTGGGGGTATGGGTGCTGGTCTTGGAAGAAAAAGTTTTTATAAGAATATATCAGTATCAGATGAAGAGAAAGAAATATTTAGGGAATTAATATCAAAGAATGTTAAGTGTTTTATACAAATAGTTCCAGATGCAAAGAAAATTGATGTAGGAACATTGTTGTAAGACCTATTTTGTAAATATTTAAAATTAAATAAGGAGGAAGAACATGCAAATTTCACTAATTCAAGCAGTTTTAATAGCAATTTTTTATTATCTTTCTTGGAGTCCATGGCTAACTTATGTTGGATTTTTTACATGGAATAGACCTTTATTAGCTGGATTTGTAACAGGAATTATACTAGGAGACCCAGTTCAAGGAGCAATTATAGGTGCAGGTATAAATATGATATATTTAGGATTCATATCAGCAGGAGGGGCTCAAATGGGAGACCCAGCTTTTGCAGGATATGTGGGGACTGCTTTAGCTATAGCATCTAATTTGGATGTAAGTACTGCAATGGCAATAGCTGTTCCATTAGGTACTGTTGCAACTGTACTTTGGATAGGTAAAATGACAGTCAATTCTTTTTTTGCACACTGGGCAGATAGAGAGGTTCAAAAAGGAAATATAGATAAAGTAGCATTTATAAATATAGTTCCACCTCAGATACTATTGTTTGTAATGAGTTTTATACCAGCATTATTAGTTGTTTATTTTGGGCCAAATGCAATAGATGGAATGTTAGAAGTAATGAATGATAATGTGTTACATGTATTCAATGTAATTGGAGCTATGTTACCAGCGTTAGGAATTGCTATGAACTTAAAATTAATTGGAAATAAGTTTACTATGCCATTTTTCATATTAGGTATATTAATGGCTGTTTATTTTAAAGTAGATATAATAGTAATATCTGTTATTGGAGTAATACTTGCTCTTACAATTACTTCAATTAAATATGGAAAAGATGGTGCGACATCTTAAATATATAAGAAAGGGGAAAAAATTATGTCAGATACAAAAAGTGAAGTAGCTAAGAAAACGTTAAGCAAAAAAGATGTGATAAAGTCATGGCTAAGATGGTTTTTCTTTGCACAATCTAACTACAATTATGAAAGATTACAATCAACAGCATTTTCACATTCAATGTTACCAGTACTTAAAAAGTTATATCCAGATAAAGAAGAGTTAAAGCAAGAAGTAGAAACTCACTTGGCATTTTTTAATACAGAGCCTATATGTGGATGTGTTATACATGGAATAACAATAGCTATGGAAGAAGAAAAAGCTAATGGTGCAGATGAAATAAGTGGTGATGGTATGAATGCCATAAAGACAGGTTTAATGGGACCATTGGCAGGTATTGGAGATACTTTAACTCAAGGAGTTATAACACCTATAGTATTAGCTGTTTGTATTGGTTTAACTGAGGGAGGAGCATCAATTGCAGGACCGATATTATTTGTATTGGCTCAATATATAATAATGACTTCAATTTCATTTGGAATGTGGACAAATGGATACAAGTATGGTAAAAAAGCTGTTGAAAGTATACTTCAGGGTGGAATAGTAAATAAAGTTATAGAAGGTGCTTCTATACTAGGGACTTTAGTTATGGGCGGACTAGTAGGTAGATTTATTAATTTATCTACACCAATAAGTTATACTAGTGGAGATTTTAAATTTAGTCTTCAGACAGATTTACTTGATAAGATATTTCCAGGGTTAATTCCTTTGGTACTTACTTTATTGGTACTCTTTGCTTTAAAGAAAGGTCTTTCTCCAATAAAAATAATGGGTATATTGATAGTGGTAGGTGCTATTACAGGTATATTAGGATTATTTTAAATAAATGCATATGATGTATTGATGAGGATTTTAGATAAATTGGCTATATCTATAAAATACAATAGCAATTAGGGTAAATTAGATTATTAATAGATTAAGATTTAAGCTTTAAGTTTTAAGCTTAGATAAGTAGTGTAGAATATATAATTTTGTAAAAGGTATCTCAAAATGATTTTTAAATCATAGGTGAGATACTTTTTTATTTATGTATAAAATCTTATGGGATTGGATAAAAATATTAATTTTATATAGAAGAGTTATTTTGTAGGTTTCTGCTTTATATTAATATTTAGAGAGTAACAATTATATTTAAAAATTTTGCAGAGTTAACTATGTGTTTAAATTTATAGATTTAGTATTAAAGCTTATCTGTACTCTATTTTATATTGGTATTTAGTAATAATTGTAAACTTCTTGTAACATATATTTTATATAATTGAAACAATGGATATAATATGAAATATAATAAATTTAGGGATGTGAATATATGAATGTATTAATTGCTGATGATGAAGTGAGTATGATTAAGATACTTTGTGCTTATTTTAAAAAAGAAGGCTTCAATGTATTTACTGCAAAAAATGGGGAAGAGGCTTTAGATGTTTTTTATGAAAATAAAATAGATTTAGCAATACTGGATTGGATGATGCCAGTAATTGATGGAATAGAGGTTTGTAAAGAGATAAAGGAAAATAGTAACACAAAGGTACTTATGTTGACAGCTAAAAGTCAAAGCGAAGATGAAATCGAGGCACTCAATATAGGTGCAGATGAATATGTTAAAAAGCCATTTGACCCTAGAGTCTTAATAATAAGGGCTAAGAAATTGGTAAATTATAAAGATACAATTAATATAAGAGATTTAAAAATAGATTTTGAGTCAAATAAAGTTTTTAAAGGTAATGATGAACTACTATTGACTAAAAAAGAATTGGAATTAATACATTGCTTAGTAAATAATAAAGGAATAGTTTTATCTAGGGAAAGACTTTTAGATTTAGTCTGGGGATTGGATTATGATGGAGATTTTAGAACAGTAGATACTCATATAAGAAGACTGAGAACAAAAGTAGGAGAAGATATAATAAAAACTTACAGAGGATTAGGGTATAGTCTGGAGGATTTTGATGACTAAACTAAATAAGAAGCTATCTATAAGTATATCAATAGTAGTTGTAGTTGTTTATATAATATCTATAGCTATAAATAGTATGTTTATTCATAGGTATTATTTACATGAAAAAAGAAATGTATTGAACAACATTGAAAATGAAATAAAACATAAGGATATGAATAAATTAAAGTCAAATATTGAATTAATTGAAGAAAAAAGTAATACAGCCATTGTATATGTAACATTAGATAAAAATTACAAAAATAAAAATAGTATGGATAAAATAAATCAAGATTTGCTAGACGCTTTTTGGAATAAAGGTTTGAGCTTAAATAAATTTTGGATTGAAGGAAGTGTTTTAAAAGATATTGACAATAAAAGTATTAATAAAATATATAATCAGGGAAAAACCAAATATAGTCTACTAGTAAAGTTTATGAAAAAGGATAATTATTTATTTGCTATATCTATACCAATAGAACATTCAGAAGAAACAATTGGTATAGTAAATAGATTTAATATAATAATGGGGATATTTTCAGTAATTATAATAACTATACTTACATTTATACTGTCAAACAGAATTATAAGACCTATGGAAAAGTTAAAGCTTTTATCGAAGGATATATCTGAGTTAAATTTTAGAACTGAGGCTATAAAAACGAATGATGAAATAGAGGAGTTAGCTTATAGCATAAATATAATGAGTGTGAAGCTTGAAAAGGCACACAATGAATTAAATAAAAGAAATGAAAATTTAAAATCTTTTATATCTGATGCATCTCATGAAATGAAAACTCCAATAGCACTTATAAAAGCATATGCTATAGGTATGAAAGATGGTTTGGATGATGGTACTTATACAGATACAATAATTGAACAGGCAGAAAATATGTCTAATACAATAAATACTCTTTTATATTGGGCTAAATATGAGAAAAAAGAAGTTAGTTTGTGTGAAGTAGATTTAAAGGAAAGACTGCTTAAGAATTTAAAAAATTATGAATTATTGATATCTAAGGATAATATAAGTGTTAAATGCGATATAGAAGATAAAAATCTTATAATAAATTCTGATAAAGATAGTATAGACATGGTACTTAATAATTTGATTAGTAATGCAATAAAGTATACTAGTGATAATGAGATAGAGATTAATCTTTTTAGAGATAAGGATAAGATTATTTTATCTATAAAAAATGGAATAGATTATGATAGAGAAGATGATATTGATGATATATGGAAGCCTTTTTATGTCTTAGAGAAGTCAAGAAGTAAAGAACTTTCAGGTACTGGTCTTGGTCTTACAATAGTTAAGACTATACTTGAAGAAAATAATTTTAGATATAAGGTTGAAATTTGTGATGGAAAGATAGAATTTTATATTATCTTTATATAGTTGTGTATTATTTTATAAGAATACATTGAATTAATTTATTTCCCTGATGGATAAAGTTGTTGTTTGAAATATGATTACAGGTTTAAATTATATTCTAAATATTATCTTGATAAAAATAAAACTTCACATAATATTCACATGAATTCTCTATTAAATTCACACACAAGAGTTATTATATAAACATAGAAGATAGTAAAAACTAGCTTAAAAACATAATATAATACCCTATATAGATAGTGGCAACTCTCCCTCACATCCTCAATTGTTGCCACTATTTTAATTTTTTTGTAAAAACACAACAACAAAAAACCCCACCATACAGTGGAGCTCTTTCAACTTTCATTCAATCTCTTAACTTTTATCTAAGCACTAAGCCTTAAAACAAACAGAATTTTTACCTTCAAGCTCTCTATTTATCTTAGCAACCTTAATCTTAATCTTGTCCTTCAAAGGGATACACCCTATATTGCTTTCACTTTTCACATTAACACTTCCAACAAACTTACCAGAATCATTATAATACTTTGCAACACCAACAATATCTCCCTTATTGATAGGATAGCTCATGCTCTTAAACACTATCTTAGGATTGATATTCTCATTATCTGAAACAACACCATATAAATCTTTATCCACTTTAACCTTTATCTTAAAATCATCAATACCATCAACACAAGGAGTTTCTATAGTATCTCCTTTATGAGCTATCTTCTTAGAATGGAAATTATCTTTACCATATTTCAATAAACTAGCAGAAGAAGAAATTCTACTCTTCTTATTACCATCACCAAGCACAACACCTATTAATCTATGATTTCTTTCATTTTTAGCATCTTTAGGAACCATCATAGAAAATGCAAAACAATATCCAGCATTATCTGTATAACCTGTCTTTATTCCATCTACACCAGGAACTGAAACAAGTAGAGGATTTGTATTGTAGTGTGTAAAATCCTTTTTAGTATCATTATAAACTTGCATAGTAGTTATTCTAGTAACCTGACTTTCATAATGGTCATACATATACTTTCCAAGAGTAACTATATCATGAGCTGTTGATATGTTTTCTATAGGAGGCTCTTTACGTTCTGGGTCAGTATATCTAGGAAGACCATTTGGATTAAAATAATACGTATCATGCATTCCTATTTCTTCAGCTTTCTTATTCATCATATCTACAAAACTCTTTTCATCTTTACCAATGTATTTTGCTATGGCCATAGCTGCATCATTTCCAGAAACAAGCATAAGACCCTGCATAAGCTCTCCTAGAGGTATTTCATCTCCATCTTTAAGCTTACAAGTAGAACCTCCAACAGAAGCTGTAGACTTGTCTATTTTTACTATATCAGTTTCTTTAACTTGATTCTTATCTACTGCCTCTATTGCAAGTAAAAATGTCATCATCTTACTTAAGCTAGCTAGAGGCATTTTTTCGTCGCTATTTTTTTCAAATAATATTCTTCTAGTATCTTGGTCTATAAGCAATGCCGCCCTTGACGAATTTGGGACTGGTGGATTATCTGCAAATGAGAATCCAGGTGTTATAAATGTAAAAATTAATGCAAGTATTGCTAAGTGTTTTATTTTTCTTTTCAAAATTTCATCCTCCATTTCATATACTAATTATGTGCGCAAGATAGGAACTATCAGTTTTATTTATTTAGATATTCATTAATCATATCTATTATATAAGCAATTTCCTCATCTGGTATCGAAATATTAAAGTAAGCTTCAGTTGTTTTAAAAGCTTCTCGTATTAATTCATATAATTTATAATTTTTACCAATTAAATCAGTAATGTTATTATATGGAAAAGTTGTATTTTTAAAACATCTTTCTATCATAAAAGAGCAGTGTAATATATATCCAAGTTTAAATTTACTCTTAAGGTCTTCGTCTATTAACTCTATTATTGAAAATAATGATGAATTAACATAGTTGAATAATTTAACTGAGTCCAATAATTCTAAGTTCTGAGACATAAAGTTTATTATTAAGCTGTTATATGATAGATTTGTTTCCTTTATATTAGTGATAATGTTGGCATTGAATGTACCTTCTATTATCTTGTTTAACATATCAAGCCCATATCCATTTAGAAGTTCTTCTATGTGTATAAATGGAGTGTTAGCAACATTAAAGTCTACACTACCAACAACTGCTAAAATTTTAGTATTACTAAATTTATTCCTATACATTTTAAAACTCTCTATATTATGAGGAACTAAGTTAATATTGTATTTATTAATATTTTTAAGTGAAGAATTTATAAAGTCTGCAACTTTCATAGCTGAACCATAACCTGTTATACAAGTAGTTATTATAACATAATCTCTTGATTTTTCAGGGTAATCTATTTCTGATGAGTCAATTGCAGCTCGTCCAATATATGGATTTAAAGAGCTTAAAGAGTTAGCTAACTCATCTAAGGTCATTTCTGGTAGAGTACTTTTTCTTACTGCTTCCAAAACTATTGGAGTAGACACCATTTCAATAGAGCGTGTTTTAATCTTTGTCTTTTCTGAAATAAGTTCTCCAAAAGCTATAAGAGAACCCATATCTGTTAAAAGGAGTACTCCCTTACCTTTATCACATTCTTTTACCAATTCTATAGCTTTGTCAAGTATAGTACTTACTTTCACATCCAAAGGCATGTCAATTGCATTACAATGGTTTGTACCAAGTAGTGAATTGGCTACATCACACATACTGCTAGCTGTTGAATTTCCATGAGCAAGTATTATAACTCCAATACTTTCAGCGTGATTATTAGGCTCAAGGTATGTACTATTTAGAAACATAGATATAAATTTTACTTCATCTTTGGGTAAAGATATCTGTAGGTCATTTTCAATTATACTTAAAACTATTTTAGCTATATTTAAATCTTTCTCTAAGAAAATTTTATCATTATATAGATTGTACTTAGGATTATATGTATCCTGGTTTATATTTTCTATTAGAGCACTTATATGCATTGAAAGAGCAACATAAGTCTGTTTTGTATATTTATTTCTAGATATTTTTTCAGCTTCTTTTAAAGAGTGTTCAACAGCATAGTAAATCTTTGGGTTGATTACTTTAAAAATCTCATTACTTGTATAATCAGAATGAGTCACTGATGATACTGAAAGTAATTTTGTAGAGTATTTCTCCATATAATTTATAAACATACTCCTTATATCATTTTCTAGATAAGGAATCTCTGTAGAGTATCTAAATCCATTGTTTGATGTATCTATATTGTATTTAGATAGTTCTTTTGTATACTCAACTTCTAAGTTGTTACCATTGAATTCATAAAAAAGCATATAATCAAGTTCTGATAATTTGTTTAAATTACTGCGATTTTCATTCAACTTTAAAAGACCAGTGTAAATATAGTCAGGAACAAGAGACAAGTCTATTTCTATGTTATCTTTTAATTCAGTCTTATAATTTAAAAATGCTCTTGCACTCATAAGTTGTATATCAGACTTAAGTTGACCTATATTACCAAAACAGTCATAAAGTAGTAATGATTTAATTACATCTTTATGAACTCTTATAGTTGCATTAGTATATTTAGATTCTATAATGAAGAAATACTTAATGAGAGATAATCTTTCTTTTAAAGACCTATCCTGTAAAGCAGGTAGGTTAATTGTAACAGGAATTCTTCTTAGAAAAGTTCCAAGTAAGGAAGACTGTATATCTTCTGTTGTAGCACACACAATAAAGACTGTAGCTCTGTGTACGACATCAGATTCTCCTAATCGTCTGTATATACCTTTATCCATCAAAAGAAAAAGCATCTCTTGACCTTCTGGGGGTAATCTGTGTATTTCGTCTAAAAACAATATACCACCATTAGCCTGTGCAACTATCCCAAATTTATCCTTGTTAGCACCAGTAAAAGAACCTTTAACATAACCAAATAAATTACTAAGAAGTAAGTTAGCATTTTCTGCGTATTCAGCACAATTAAATACTACAAATTTACTTTCAGAAGAAAAGACTTTGCTTTCTATAGCATATTTGTACATTGTTTCAGCAAATGTACTTTTTCCAACACCAGTAGGCCCTATAAGTAATGTATTAAGACCTTTTGGAGGGTAAAGTATGGCAGATTTAGCTTTTTCTATAGCTAATTTAAGGCTAGAATCATATCCAAGTAATGTTGAGAAGATATCCTCTGAATCATTTTTAGTTGATTTAAATAGTTCATTACAATTGCTTATAGAATATTCTGAGCTATTTAAAGTACGACCAATCAAATTTTCAATAATACCAGCATGTAAAAATAAAATAGGTTTACCAGATATTTTTACAACTTTCTTTTCATTGTATAGATTATTTAATTCTTTACTAGTATTACTTCTATCAAGAGATGAATTGTTAGCAACTTCAAGAGTAGTAAATCCTGTTTTCTCTGATTGTAGGTCTTTTAAAGTTATATTATTACATAACTTATGTAGTGATAATAAAACTTTATCTTTTCTTAACATATAGTACTCCCTTTCTTTATATTTAAGTTATATAAAATATATTATAATATATATTTTATATTAAAATAAGGTTTATAGTGGATATTTTGTATTTTACTTTTTAATATGTTGTTTTGTGTAGTAGTTGGTGTTAAAATAATAGTTGCATTATATGAGATATGGATTTTTATGGATTTACATAAGGCATTATGTTGTTATATTAGATAAGTATAAACTTTGTAATGTATGTAGCACTTTTATTTAATGTTCATATAAATATAAAAACTAATTATTTAAATAAACATAAAAATTAATTATTATCTTATGAGCAATTTGCAAGTGTACAGATTTAAAATTATAGTTATTGTAAATCATAAATTATAGTAGATTTTAAAGTATTCAATGAAGAATTAATAAAATGAATACTAGGTGGAGAGATAATTTTTTATTGAAACAAAAATAATGAAAAGAAAAATAAGCTTATAAAATTTAAAGAGGTTATATATCAATGGTTGAAAGTGTCTATGAAATATTAATTCAGCCATTTTATGGTGTAAATAACTTTATAATTTATTTTTGACAAGCATAAAAAACAAATTTTTTCATAAAATCTAAATATTGGATATTAATTATTTAAACTAGTTTAAATAATTAATATATTGTAATAAAATATGAATAATATTATAAAAGAATGGGAGATATGTTTTGTGGATATAGATAGAATTTTAAATTTTTCCTCAAATGCAGGTAAAGCTATGTTGCAGAGTGGAGGAGAAACTTATAGAGTTGAAGAAACGATAAGTAGAATATGCCAATCTTTTGGTATAGAGCATGTAGATGTATTTGCAACTCCAACAGCTGTAATGGCATCTGTTTTTGTAGATGGAAAACTACACTCAGCAATTAAAAGAATAAGTTCAAGAAGGGTAGACCTAAACTTAGTTCATGAAGTTAACTCATTATCAAGAGCAATCAGTATAAATGATTTAGATATTGAGTTATGTGAGAGGATTTTAGATGAGATAAGTGAAGACAATTATTATTCAGATATAGTAACAATAATTTTTGCAGGTATTGCAGCAGCAACTTTTTCTATATTATTTGGAGGAGATTTAAAAGAATTTATAGCTGCGTTTATGGTGGGAATAATGACTAAATTTGTTATTATGTACTTAAATAAGTCTTCACTAAACGATTTTTTTGTAAATGCAATAGGAGCAGTTGTCATAGCTTTTTGTTCCATTGTGATTCTAAAGCTTGGATTTATAAAGACTATGGACCATTTAATAGCAGGAGCAATAATGCTTTTGGTTCCAGGGCTTGCTTTAACTAATGCGTTAAGAGACTTGTTAGATGGTCAATTGATATCTGGTCTTGCAAAGTTGGCAGAAGTATTTTTTGTAGGTGTATCCATAGCAGTAGGAATGTTTTTGGTACTAGGATTATACTTCAAGTTAGGGGGTATATAAATGAAATTGTTTATAGAAGTAGTAGCAGCTTTTTTTACAGCCTTAAGTTTTGGAATTCTATTTAATATGAAGGGAAAAAACTTGATAATATCAGGTGTCGGTGGAAGTATAGCATGGTTTTCATATAAGTTTTGTTTGAATATGGGTGTATCAGTAAATTTGTGCTTTTTTATAGCTACAGTATGTTTTGCAATATATTGTGAATTATGTGCTAGGATTTATATGACTCCATCGACAACTTTAAGTGTCTGTTGTCTTATAATTCTAGTACCAGGTTATGGAATATATAACACTATGTATTCTGTTTTAACTAATGACTATATTAAGGCAGTAGAGTATGGGGTAAGTACATTATCTTGTGCAAGTTCGATTGCATTGGGATTAGTATTTATAACCACAGTATTTAGGAAAGTTAATCTATATGGAATAGTTTCAAAGATAAAAGATAATGAAAAATATAAGAAGAGCATAAATAAAATTAAACCACAGAAATAGAAAAAATTGACTTTTATGCCAAAGGATGATAATATAATAACATAAAATAGAATAAGAATATCTTTTATTAAATTAGATATTCTTATTGTCATAATATTAGTCACGGTTTTTTATTTCAACAAACCGACAACTTGAATCACAGATGTAAGTTTTAGAACTTGTTTTGTATTAACAAATTTGTATTAATGTAGAAACCTTAATTCTAAATTAAAAGGGGGAAGATTCACAATGGAGAAGCTGTCAGAGAAGAGGAGAGTCAAGGCAGTAAGTATGGAAACCTTCGTATTTATTGTACTTTTGGCGGTAGGATTTGGCTATGTAGGCAGTATCATGGGTGCAGGAATGATGTTCAAAGTAATAATGAGTACAGCACATGCACTTTTACTAGAAACAGTATTTTTGATAATGGCAATGGCAGTCCTTGCAGGTGCACTTAGTGCATTACTTTCAGAATTTGGAGTAATATCTTTAGTAAATAAGATATTTAAGGGCCTTATGAGACCTATATGGGGGTTACCTGGTGCTAGTATAGCAGGAGTAGTGGCAACTTATTTATCTGATAACCCAGCTATTATACCATTCGCTAAAGACAAAACATTTACACAATACTTTAAAAAATACCAAATACCTGCTTTATGTAACTTAGGAACAGCTTTTGGTATGGGACTTATTGTAACAACTTTCATGATAGCTCAAGGTAAAGAATATGTATTACCAGCTATAATTGGTAACGTTGGAGCAATAATAGGTAGTATTATTAGTGTTAGAATTATGTTGACTTTTACTAAAAAGTATTATAATTATGACCCTAAAATTGATAATGACAAACAAGCAAATGGAAAAGGTGAAAAGATTGAAGAGTTTAGAGAAATAAGAGATGGTAATGTATTCCAAAGAGGATTGGATGCTATACTTGAAGGTGGTAAGCTAGGTGTTGAAATGGGTATGGCTATAATACCAGGAGTTTTAGTAGTTTGTACATTAGTTATGTTATTAACTTTTGGACCATCTACAGACCCTGCTACAGGTCAAGCTGTTTACACAGGAGCTGCATATGAAGGTATAAAATTATTACCTGCTATTGGTGACAAAATCAGTTTTATAATAGAACCATTATTTGGATTTACTTCACCAGAAGCAATAGCATTCCCTGTAACTGCATTAGGTGCTGTTGGGGCAGCAATATCTCTAGTGCCAGAATTTATAAAATCAGGTGCTGTAACTCCTAATGATATAGCAGTATTTACAGCAATGGGTATGTGTTGGAGTGGATATTTAAGTACACACATTGGTATGATGGATGCTTTAGATGCAAGACCATTAGCTGGTAAAGCGATTCTTTCGCATACAATAGGTGGTTTATGTGCAGGTGTATGTGCCCACTTTATATTTATGCTTGTTGGATAGGAATGTTTTAAAAATCAAATATTAAGATATTATAATTTATTAGATTGAATCAAATTAACAATTTAAATATGTAAAAATTAAATTAGTGATTTAAATATATAAAGGTGCTGTTTTGAAATAGAGATTTATTTTCATTTTAAGACAGCACCTTTTAGTAATTTGAAGGTATTAATTAAATGTATTGATTGAATTTATTATGATAAAATTGTATTATATACATTAGAGTCAATTTAAACAGTAACAGTAAGGAGGAATTGCAGTAAATGAAAAAAGAACGACTACATCATGAAGACTTAAAAGAGTATGATTATGATGAAGATGACTATCTCAGTAAGAAAATAATTATTAAGGACTTTATAAAAACTATATTGGTTATGATAATTGCTACTGGAATATCAGTAGCTTTTAAAAAAGTAGGTTTTAATGAATCTAATATTATTTTAGTGTATATATTAGGTGTATTATTTGCTACAAGTATAACACATGGGTATTTTTTTGGAATACTTTCTTCAGTAATAGGAGTGCTATCATTTAATTTTTTCTTTACACACCCATTATATACTTTTATAGCTTATAGAAAAGATTATCCAATGACCTTTTGTATTATGCTTTTGGCAGCAATTATAACAAGCACTTTAACTTCTAGAATAAAAAAAGAAGTAAGACTTTCTCATAAAAGAGAGAAAATGATAAGGTTGCTTTATGAAAATAATAAAACACTTCTTAAAGCAAAAAATAAAAATCAAATAATTGAATTTTGTGGGTCTAATTTGGTAAACATGTTAAATAGAACTGTTATAGTAACTATTGCAGATGGTGATAATAATCTAGGTAAGCCAAGTATTTATATTTGTAATAATGATGGAAGTGAGAATATATTCCACTCAGTATTAGAAAAGGAAGCTATAAAAGAGGCTTTTAGAACAGGTGAACCAGTTGGGATTGGAACAAAATATTGTAAAAATAGTAGTGCTTACTATTTTCCTATAAAAGGTCAAGAATCCAATGTTCTTGGTGTTATAGGTATTGCATGTTTTAAAATTGATATTATTACGGAAAATGAAAAGATATTGTTAGAAGCAGTTTCAACACAGGTTGCATTAGCAATTGATAGAGAAAACCTATTTGAAAAGAATAAAAAAGCTAATCTTGAAACAGAACGAGAGAGATTAAGAGGAAACTTACTTAGATCAATTTCTCATGATTTGAGAACTCCACTTACAAGTATACTAGGTTCTTCTTCAACTATACTTGAAAATGATGACATAATAGATAAAGAAACTAGAGTAGAGCTACTAAAAAATATATATGAAGATACAAGTTGGTTAACACACTCTGTTGAGAATATACTTAGCATGACCAGAATAGATGAAGGAAAATTGGATATTGAAAAACGTCCAGAGGTTGTAGATGAAATAATTGCGGAATCTATATTAAGAGTTAAAAAATTTGCCAATAGTAGAGAGATACAAACCAATATACCAGATGAAATAATAATAGTTCATGTGGATGTATTATTGATAGAGCAAGTTTTAGTAAACTTAATTGACAATGCTATAAGACATACACCTAAAAATTCTAAGATAGAATTAACTGTAAGCAAAGAAGCTGAAAATGTATTATTTGAAGTGGCAGACAACGGAAAAGGAATACCAAGTGAAGATATTAAGAATATATTCAATAGATTTTATACAAAGAATAAAGCAAGAAATCTTGAAAGAAGAGGGATTGGTCTTGGTTTAGAAATATGTAAGTCTATAGTACAAGCTCATGGTGGAGAAATTATTGCTTTCAATAATCCTTCTGGAGGAGCTACATTTAGATTCAGTATACCTTTAGATAAAGGGGAGGTGAAAGACGAATGGAAGTAAAGCCGTTGGTTTTAATTGTAGAAGACGATAGACCAATTTGTAAATTTATAAAAGTGTCTCTGGAAACTCAAAACTATAGATGTGTAGAAACTGACAATGGAGGCACAGCTATATCACTTATACATTCTCTTGACCCAGATTTAATAATTTTAGATTTAGGTTTACCAGATATTGATGGAATTGAGGTAATAGGTAGAGTTAGGGCTTGTGCTAAAAATAATAAAATAATTGTTGTTTCAGCAAGGGAGCATGAAAGAGATAAAGTTGAGGCTTTAGATGGCGGAGCAGATGATTATTTAACTAAACCTTTTAGTGTAACAGAACTTTTGGCTAGAGTGCGTGTGGCCCTTAGAAATAAAGTTCAACAAGGTAAGATAAATAGTGACGTTCCTACCACCTTTGAGGTTAAAAATCTAAAGATAGATTATGAAAAGCATCTTGTATCTATTAATGGTGAGGAGATACACTTAACTCCAATTGAATATAAACTTGTTGAATTAATGTCTAAGTATTCAGGAAGAGTTTTAACACATAAATTTATAATAGATAAGGTATGGGGTAATTACTATGAAAGTGAAAACCAATCCCTTAGAGTTTTTATGGCAAGTATAAGACGAAAAATTGAAAAAAATCCTGCTCAACCAGAGTATATTTTAACTGAAGTTGGAGTAGGATATCGCATGACAGATGAATAAGTATCAAATTAAAAGTATTAGTTAATCTAAACTAGTAATATTTTAACTAAATATAAATAGCCATGTATTTTATAATAAGTAGGAGGAAAGACAGCCTATTAATATTATATTTGCATGGCGATTTTTAATACAAAAACTATATTTTAATAAAGACTATATTTTTATTTGAATAAAATATATTTCAAATTGAGCTTTAGTTAATGTGATATTTCTTTTTGATAAATACTTTTTATATATAAAATATTTTACTTATTAATAAATATTTTTTAATATAAAAAAGTTACTATTTTTATCTTTTTATAATGGTCTTTATGATATTATTAATATAACTATAATAACAACACTGTAATTCATTGTAGAATGTACTTTTTTAGCAATGAGAACTTATGTCTTTTTAAATGGGTAAAGCAGTTTGATTTTTCATAATATAAATATTTATTTAATAGTTATGTAAATATTTATACTATATATTGAATGAAGATATGAGTATAAAATATAATTTTTATAATGTAAAACTTGCTTAGAACTAAGTTAAGGTATGAATAACAAGAATTATATGAAGATTAAAAAAATAGTATGTACAGCAAAAGATATTTATGATAATTTAAGTTTTAGAGAGTCTCAATGAGTAATATGATAATGAGCTCTATTTGTCAAAAAAGATGATGCTATTGTATTCTTTTTTTTTATAAAAAAGTACAATAGCATCATCAAAGGTACATCAAAACTTGACATAGTTTCAAGAATTTAAAAAATTGAATAAAAGGAGTTATACATAAATGAGTGTGAGAAACTTAGTAGATGAATTAGATGAAATTATATATGTTTCCTCCTTGGATACATATGAACTTTTATATATTAATAAAAATGGGAAAAGGCTATTAGGACTTGATGATATTTCTCATAGAAAATGTTATGAAGCATTACAAGGAAGAGATTCTCCTTGTGAATTTTGTACTAACTCTTTTTTGAAAGATGATGAATATTACATATGGGAAAATACAAACACTGAAATAGACAGACATTTTATATTAAAAGATAAATTAATTGAGTGGGAAGGCAGAGCTGCACGACTGGAAATAGCTCTTGATATTACTGATAAGGAAAATATAAGTAAGTCGATAGAAGAAAAATTAGAAATAAAAGAATTACTAGTTGGGTGTATTAAACATCTTATAACAGAAACTAATTTTTCAGATGCTATAAATCTTGTATTAGGCAGTATTGGGAAATTTCATAAGGCTGATAGAGCATATATTTTTGAAGTGTCAGCAGATGGTAAAAAGATAAATAATACATATGAATGGTGTAATCAAGGGGTTGAGGGACAAAAACAATTCCTTGAAGATATTGATATTGAATCACTAAAAAATTGGTTTTTATTATTTCATGAAAAAGGTTTTATAATAGTAGACAATATAGAAAGTTTAAAAGAAACACAACCAATTGAGTATGAAATTTTAAAACCTCAAAATATTGAAAGTTTAATAGCATCTTCATTAAAGCAAGATGATAAAATTATTGGATTTATTGGAGTTGACAATCCACAGAGAGCTGTTAAGGACACATCTCTTTTGACTTCTCTATCTTATTTTTTATTGACTGAAATGAAAAAGAGAGAAGTAGAAAATAAATTGAATCATATGAGCTACTATGACTTTTTGACTGGGGTTTACAATAGAAATAAATATATTAAATACATAGATAATTTTTACAGCAATAAAGCTAAATCTATGGGGGTTGTGTTTATAGATATAAATGGATTAAAAGATATCAATGATAACTTTGGACATGCTAGTGGCGATTCTGCTATTGTATCAACCTGTGTAATTATAAAAAAATACTTTCATTCCTATAATATTTATCGTATTGGTGGAGATGAGTTTGTTGTATTATGTGAGGAAATTTCAAAACAACTATTTGAAGAAAAGGTTACTTGGTTAAGTGAGGAGTTTAAAGATACTAGGGTATATAGTGTAGCAATAGGAAGCACTTGGAGTGAAGATAATATAAATATACATATGTTGACTAAAATTGCTGATGAGAGAATGTACCAAGATAAGCAAAGATATTATGAAAAAAATAAATTAAGGACCAATAAATTAGAGGAGATAAGCAATTTAAATGCTTCAGAAAAAAGAATTTTATCTACATATGAAGATTTAGAGTCTAAAGAATCTTTTGATAGTATAACAAGTGATGGATATTCCAAAACTTATGAAAAATTAGTTTATAATACATATGATATTATCTTAGATATTTGCTTAGAGAAAAACTTAATTACTCCAATCTATCAATCAGAAAACAATATTTTTAAAATTTCTGTAAAAGAGAATATACAAAAAACATTTTTATACATTAGAAACTATATAGTTCATCCTGATGATAGAGCTATATTTTACTCTAATCTTTATTCAAAGTTTCTTGATGATTCAAAAAATAACAAGCAAGAGGACTTAAAGTTGAGTTTTGAATGTAGATGTTTAGGAGAGGATAAAAGGTACTATTGGGCATCTATGTGTATCCTAAATGTCATCAGTAAAAATAAATTTGGTGAAAATCAGACACATATTTTGCTTTCTATTAAAAATATAGACCATATTATGCAAATACGTAAAAGGCAAAGAGATATATTGACAGGTCTATATAATTACGAAGGCTTCTGTGAACAAGCAAACTTATTACTCAAAAAACATCCTAATAAACATTATGTTGCTATAATGATGGATATAGATAAGTTCAAGGTAATTAATGATATTTATGGTATTCAAGAGGGAGATAGGGCATTAATATATATTGCAGAACTGATTAAAAAAAATATTACTTCTAAGGGAATCTGTTGTCGTATGTATGCAGATGTGTTTTGCATTTTTTATGAGTGTTATCATGATAAAGAGGTAGATAAATTAATTTATAAGATTACAAAAAGTTTAAGTATAAAGCAATTTGAATATATGTTAGTACCATGCTTTGGAATTTATAGGATTTTGGATAATAATATATCAGTTACAAATGCCTGTGAAATGGCAGGATATGCACATAAAAATGTAAAGAAGCAAAGTATAAGTCATCATATGTTTTATGATGAAGCTATGAGGAATGATGCAATTGAAGAAAAACAGATGGAAAGAGAAATGGAGTATGCATTGGAAAATGGACAGTTTCATGTATACTTACAACCTAAGTATAATCTTGAAATAAATGAAATTGTAGGAGCAGAGGCCTTGGTTAGATGGATACATCCAGAAAAAGGTATAATACCTCCAAATAAATTTATATCACTATTTGAGAAGAATGGGTTTATTATTAAACTAGACATGTATATATGGGAGCAAGTATGTACTTTGATAAGAAAATGGATAGACTTAGGTCAGAAGCCAATACCTATTTCTGTAAATGTATCAAGATTACATTTGTATAATCCTCAATTTAGATATATCGTTTTAGGTCTAATAAATAAATATAATATACCAAAATCATTTTTGGAATTAGAACTTACAGAAAGCTTATTTATTAAAAATATAAAGCTATTTGCCAAGATAATAGCAGAGCTTAGAACAGATGGTATTATATTAAATATGGATGACTTTGGCTCGGCATATTCTTCATTAAATATGCTAAAAAATATAAATATTGATACATTAAAGATAGATTGTGGATTTTTCAATGAAAAAGAAATTACAGAAAGAGAAAAAATTGTTTTAAAGCATACTATAGCCATGGCTAAGGACCTAGAAATGGATGTAGTTGCAGAAGGTGTAGAAACAAAAGAGCAAGCAGAATTTTTAGCTAGTTTGAATTGTGTTGTAATTCAGGGATATTACTATTGTAAGCCTATTCCAAGTCCAGATTTTGAAAGTTTACTTTATAATCATCAAGATAGTAAACTAATAACTACTTAAAATAATATACTTTATTTAAATGTAATATATTCTGTGATAGGTTGTCTAAATTAAATGTAAGATAGTCTGTATATATTCAGTCAATTAATAATTCAAGGTTGAAATATATACAGGCTTTATAGTATTTAAAATTTAATTTTTAGAGATTTTTATTCTAAACGCTTGTATAGAACTTCTTTACCGTAAATATAGAATGTGAGATAATAAATTAAATAAAAAATAAAAAGCAATGACATTATAATTTTTTAGTAAGTACAATATGGATGGATTAGGAGCGAAGTTTATGATAGTGGGTATTATAGGTCCTTCAGACTCTGGCTTTAAGATAAAGGAAGACTTAAAACAGATAGATAGCAATTTAGAAACTAAAATATATGTAAGAGAAAAAGTAGTAGATACGGTAGAAGTTATTTCAAAATGTGAAGATGAATGTGATGCTATTATATTTACAGGATGTGGAGTCTATGAGTTTATAAAATCTAAACATGAAATAAGTAAACCACATTCATTTGTTCCAAGAAGTGGGACAAGTATAATGAAAGCATTTTGGGCAATAAAGAGCGAAAATATAAAGCTAGATAAATTTAGTATAGATGTAGTTGATAGATATGTTGTAGAAGATGCACTTAAAGAGTTTGATATTGAAGCTACAAGTATATTTTGTAGGCCATTTTCTTTAGAAGTAGGAGAATCTGAACTTGCAAAGTGGCATATACAATTGTTTGAAGAAAATAAGACCGAGATAATGATAACTGGTTTTGGAGCAGTGTACAATGAGTTAAAGGAAAGAGGTTATCCTGTATTTCGGCTACAAGCAACTATACAATTAATCAAAGAAAGTTATGAGAAAGTGAAGAGTGAATATGCTCTAAGTAAGGCTAGATTTTCTCAAATTGCAGTAGAAATATTGAGTCTAATAGATTATAAAGAGAAGATAGAAAACTATTATTCTGATATGATAAAAAAATCAGATATGGATAAGCTTGTAGTAAACTATGCAAGAAGTATTCAAGGTTCTTTATTTTCGTTTGGAAGAAATGATTATGTGGTATTTGTTCATAAAGGTGTAGCTGATAATGAGTACAATTATGATAAATTATTTAAGTTAAAAAGAGATATAAAAGACATGGGATTTTCTCTTAGTATAGGTATTGGGACTGGAGTAACTGCATATCAAGCTGAAAATAATGCACATAAAGCATTGAGACATTCAATAGATTCAAAAGAAATTGGTATATATTTAGTAGATGAAGATGAAAATATAAGGGGTCCTTTAGCCTCAGAAAATGAATTAAATTACTCCTTAGTATTGTCTGATGAAAAAGTAATAGAAATATCTAAAAAAACTGGAATGAGTTGCGAATCAGTAGCAAAAATTATAGCTATAAGTGAAAATAGAAAAAGCAAGATTTACGATTCAAAAGAATTGGCAGAATATCTAAATGTAAGTGAAAGAAGTGCAAGGCGTATACTGAATAAAATAGTAAGTGCAAATCTAGGGAGAATATGTGCTAAAGAAACTAGTATTGGTGGAGGTAGACCAAAGAATATTACTGAGATATTGTTTTAAAATATTATATAAGATTGTATGAAGTGTCATATAAAATACTAAAACCTATGTAAATCAACTTTTTAAAATAGTACTTATAGAGTTGAAAATACATAGGTTTTTAATTATGAGATTTAAAAAGTAATATTGTATAAAAGTATTTATATGAGTGATAGTACTCTAATTTATCGTTAATTTTTTACAATTCATCATTTAACTTAATCATATGATAAACTATTTTAGCAGTATCATATAATTCATCTATATTTACATATTCATTAACTGTGTGTACGTCATACATCCCTAAACTTAATATAGCACAGTTATATCCAAGATTAGCTAGTATATTTGCATCACTACCACCACCAATTATCATTGGATTTGGAACAACACCAACTTGTCTTATTGCTTCCTCACTTAATTTAAAAACATGACTGTCTCTACTAAGTTCAAAACTTGGATAAGACATATTATGTTCAAAAGTGTAAGTAGTATTAAATTTAGATGCAGCATCTGAACAACATTTTTTCATATGATTAAGTTCATATTCTAAAGTTTCAGGGACATGAGACCTGATTTCAGCAGTCAATGTAACCTTATCAGTTACTATATTTGTAGCTCCACCACCTTCTATTTTACCTATATTTGAAGTTGTCAGAGAATCTATTCTACCTATATGCATATTACTTATAGCATGAGAGGCAACAAATATAGCATTTATACCTTTTTCAGGTTCTATACCAGCATGTGCTTTTTTACCATCAAAAGATATTTTTATAGATTCTTGTGCAGGAGCCTTATATGCTATAGAACCAATAGCTCCACCAGAATCTAAAATCACCATATCCTTGCAAGGTAAGTTATCAGGGTTAAAGTTTTTAACACCATGCATACCAGCTTCTTCACAAATTGTAAAACATAGATATATATCTCTATGTGGTATTTTTTCTGTAATAACATGTTCTAGAGCTTCTAGGATAGCAGCTATACCAGCTTTGTCATCTGCACCAAGTGTAGTAGTTCCATCACTTCTAACTACATTACCATCTAGTATTGGATTTACACCTAAACAAGGTTGAACTTGGTCCATATGAGCACATAAACAAAGAGGTCTACTTCCTTTTTCTCCTTTTATATATGCGATAACATTTCCCGTATTACCACCATATTTTTCACCAGCATCATCTATAATAGCGTCTATATTTCTTTCTTTTAGATAGTTTACTATCCACTTGGACATTTCTAATTCTTGATTAGATGGGCTGTCAATCCTAACCATATCCATAAAGTTATCTATAAGTCTATTTTTACTTAACATAAATCATTTCTCCTTTTAGAAAAATTTAAATAAATTACATACTATAAGAAGGGAATATTCCAGGTCCTAATGGAATATTAAACACCATAAATAGTATCAATAGTATAGTCCATACTATCAAGAATGATATAGAGTATGGTAGCATATTAGCTATTACAGTACCCATACCAGCATCCTTATCATACTTTCTTGTAAATGCTAGTATAATAGGGAAGTATGGGAATAAGGGGCTAAGTGGATTTGTTATACAGTCACCTATACGATAAGCCATTTGTGTAAGTGCTGGATTGTATCCGACCATCATAAACATTGGTACGAATATTGGTGCAAGTATAGCCCACTTTGCAGATGCACTTCCTATAAATAAATTTATAAAGCATGATAATATAATAAATCCTATCAATAATAAAGGACCATTTATTCCTGCTGATTTCAAAAACTCTCCACCTTTTACAGCGAGTATCAAACCTAAATTACTATTTGTAAATAATTGCAAAAACTGTGAAGCAGCAAATGCTAGTATTATATATCCGCCCATATCACTCATTGCACCAGCCATTATAGAGACAACATCTTTATCCTTTTTTATCTTACCTATAGTTTTTCCATATACAACACCAGGTATAAAAAAAGCTAAAGCTATTATAGGTACCATACCTTTCATAAGAGGAGCATTATTTGATAATAAATCTCCTGTTTCTGGGTCTGCTAAGAATGGTTTTTGACCAATTACACTAAGTGCTATCATAATTGCTGCATATATTAATATACTTATACCAGCTTTTTTAAGCCCTTTTTTTTCTACATCACTAAGGCTACCATCAACATCTAACTCTGCATTTCCTTCGTATTTACCAAATCTAGGAGCTACAATTTTTTCTGTTACCCAAGTTGCTAACAATATTAATACAAAAGTTGATGCTATCATAAAAAATAAGTTCATTGTTGCATTAGCTTCAAATCCAGAATCAATCATCTGAGCTGCTGGTACTGTAAAGCTTGCAGCAAGTATATCGTTAACACTTATCATGATGTTTGCTGCAAATCCTAGACAGACTGCGGCATATCCAGAAAATAAACCTATAAGTGGATGTCTTCCAACACCAAGATATACAAGTGCAGCCAATGGTGGGAATAGTATTGTACCTGCATCTGATGCAATATTTGCAAGCATACCTATAGTCATTACAACAAGAGTTACTTTTGTTTCAGGAATTTTGCTTACTGATGCCTTTATTGTTGCTGTCATAAGTCCAGTTTTATCACAAACACCAGCGCCTATCATAGTAACTAAAACTAGTCCTAAAGGTGCAAAGCCTTGAAAATTACTAACAATATTTCCTAATAAAATCTGAAGTTGTTCTACAGTTAATAAATTTACAGCAGTTATAGTTTCGCCAGTACCAGGATGAACTACTGATATACCCATAGAACCGATTATGCTAGATAGTATAAGTAAAAGTACACATAATCCTAGAAATATTGTAACTGGGTCTGGTAGCTTATTACCAACAATTTCTATTCTGTTTAATGTTCTGTCAAAAAAGTTTTTCTTTTTAACTACGTTATCATTCATAATATCCTCCCTATGTTTTTAAAATATAATATTGAAAATAAGTATTGTGGTCAAATTTATAATATAAATTATGACTGTCAATTTAAGACGTGTCCACAATGTGTCCTAAAAAAAGTATAAAATAAACTTTTTCCTATGTCAATGTAATTTTCTGAATTTTCTGGATGAGTGATGTTAATTAAATATGCTTTAAGTAGATTAATGACGAATTATATCTAAGTTATTTGTATTATATATATACTTTAAAATTAATTTTAAAACAAAACTTTATAAAAATCTAGTGGAATATTAAGTTAGTAAAAGAATAAATTAATAAAATACAAAACTTTATAACAACTAAATAACAACTCAAGTGGAGTATTTAGGTTAGAACTAAAAAATAATATGTAAGGGGATAAATTGTCATAAGGTTATATGAAAAATATAAAAAGATTAAAGAATCGTAGAGAAATAGTAAAATACACAAGTTTATATTATGATGAATATAACCTATGTAGGAGCTCTTTTTAATGACTTTTGTATATGAGAATGATATAATATATTCTAACAATAAGTAAAGAAATATTAAAATAAAATTAAAAATATTAAGTTATTTATATGTTTTTGTAAACTAGATAGTAATATTATTATATTTTTATAAAAAATATATTGGAAATATAATCAATTTATATAATTGGAAATTATTGGGTTAATTTTAATAGAAAAATGAAAAAATATGAATAATAGCTCTATATGATAGTTAAATCACTCTTTAAATTAATAAATAATGTGAGAGTTCATTTATAAGTGTATCAACAGTAGTTGAATTATAGAAGTATTAAAATAATTCATGAATAAGAGTGTGGAATGTACAAGGGAGGTAGGATGTTAGAAACAATATTAAAGAATTTTAAAGCAAAGAAGATGAATTTGTATAAATCTGAAATTAGATTGAGAAATTATAGATGTTTCTGCGGTTTGTCATTATTAGGACTCACTATTTCAGCTATGGTGTTTGTATTTGGATTGATTTTATCAGAAGTTGTTACTTTTAATATAGAGTTTTTTATTATACTTGGATACTTTTTTATTCTTTATATTATTTCTAAATTTTACTTAAAAAAACACTTTCAGCATATAACGCTTATCTTTTATTTGGCATTAACTCCAGTTATGATAATGGGTATTTTGATGGGAACTTTTCTAGATAAAACAGAACCATCAATCACAATTATGGTCTTTATATGTGTACTTCCTTTATTCATATTGGATAAACCATGGAGAATTACTCTCTACATAACAGGAACTGCTATAATCTATGGTATTTGTTGCTTTATAGCAAAGGATATAAATATGTTTATGGCGGATTTAGTTGATTTAGTTACTTTTTATTTTTTATCTGTGGGTGTTAACTTTTTTATTCTGAATGACCGTATCGAAAGTGTAGAAAACTACATTAAATATAGAACTAAATCAGAAATTGATTTATTGACAGGTATATATAATCGAGGTGCTGGTGTTGAAATGATTGAACATCTTATGGACGAAAAAAAGTATGGTGCTTTTATTCTTATCGATATAGATGATTTTAAATATATCAATGATTCCTATGGTCATATTGTAGGTGACCGTTATTTACAAGCTGTAGCTGATAATATAAAGAATATTTTCTATGATAGTGTAGTTTTAAGATTAGGTGGTGATGAATTTGCCATCTATGCTAAGGATTTAAAGAATGAGGAGAATTGTAAAATACGCTTTGAGAAATTATTTGATGCATTAGATAATATGGAAGATTTATCACAAAATGATTATGTATTTCATATTAGTTTAGGATGTTCAATTTGTGATAAAAACATTGCTAATTTTGAAGATTTATATAGTAAGGCAGATGAAGCTCTTTATGCAGCAAAGGAAGCAGGAAAAGGGTGTTATCGAATAAACTGATTTAATATTTTATCATGATTTTTATGTATATGTAATATATAATTTTTAAAAAGAAAAACGGTAGTTTCAGCTGGAATTTTGAAACTGCCATTTTTCTTTTCTGATTTTTTTGTAACTGGAAGCCAGACTTCATGTTCTGCATTTTGTAGGTATGAATTTAAGTAAACTTCTATATCTGAAATATTTTCTACATATTTATAACTAGAGTCAGGAAGCCACTCTGTTCAAATTCAACGTTCTAAATATTGTATGCTTTCTACAAAAATGGTAACCTTGTAAATATTACAATAAGTAGCATCAGTAAATATCTATTATGTTTACCAATGCTATTTTTTGCAAATTTATAGTATAAAGTGCTAACTGTAATATCAAGTTTTTATTTTTCAAGGTATGCTTTTAAAGCAAGACCAATAAATTTTGATGCTCCATCTCCATATTTATTATCGTTAACCTCAATAAATACAGGGTTTGATATATAATTTTCAGACATAATAGGCCAATAATTATCTCCCATATCTATTCCATTATTAATTTTATTAGTAAAAGAAATCAGTTCTTTAACTAATTCTTGGACATCTAAAGATGCAACATCTTTACTTAGATTTTTTGTAAGTTTTCTTGTAATATCATCACCTTTTTTAATAAGGTTAAGTACTTCTGATTGAGAAATAGTAGTACTGTTAGATAAAAAATTTTGAAAGTTATTTTCCATAGCCTTTGTGTATTTTTCAAGACTTCCAAACTGCTTAATTGCCATATTTGCTATTTCATTTTCATATGATTTGATTTCTGAAGTTATTTTATCAAAATCTTCAATGCTTTCAGTTTGTGCGACAATCTCATCAGTGTGAGATTCTTTGAACTCAGTTAAAATATGAAAATACTCACTCATATTAAAATCTTTAAAATCCACACATTTATCTACTTTTATAAGTTTATTAAGTAATTCTAATAGAGCATTTAATCTATCTCGCTTTATTTGGATTAGTTCTCTTTGATTTTTAAATGCAGTTAGACAATCAAATTGAGGATTTTCCATGATTGCTTCAATTTCTTTTAATGTGAAATCAAGTTCTTTAAAAAATGTAACTTTTTGTAGAACTTCTAATGCGTTATCATCGTATAATCGTAATCCATCAGTAGTTATTTTTGTAGGTTTAAATAAACCAACTTCGTCATAAAACTGTAGAGTACGTATACTGACACCAGTTAATGAAGAAACTTGTTTTAATGTCATCATTTCAACTCACCTTCTTTCGTACCCTAATAATTGAGAGTTAGCTAATATTTTTTTATAAGAAATATACAGTATTTGTAAATGCTATCTCTAACTACTAATGTATGCTATTACTATACATGAGGATGAATATATTTGTTATATTTTTTCTAAATAAATATTGAGGACTTTACGAAGGAAAAGAAAAGATGGTATAGCTTTTAAAGCATATACCACCTTTGTATTATAAAAAGAATACTTAATAGACCTATAAAGTTTTGTCGTGTTTTTCTAAGAATGTTAAGTATTCTTCTTTAGTCATAACTGGTGTAAAGGCATCTAATATACCTTTAGTCTCTTTAGCATTATCAAAAAGAAGGTCTATAACTGTAAGTGCCATAGCCTTAGCAGGTACTATGTAAGCTAAGTCTTCATCAATTATTTCAAAATCTCTTGTATGAAGAGCACCTTTTACACCACCAATCATAGGGTGAAGGGTAGGCATTATATGAGATACATCTCCAAAATCAAATGAACCAGTGAAATCTCCACCATCAATAATTTTTCCTTTTAAACCTAAATCTTCAAGGTTATTTTTAAATAAGTTATCAAGGTTTTTGTATCTTAATATTGGTAGATACCCAGGAATTTCAGTTATTTCAACATCAGCTCCAACCGCCATTCCACCAGCCATCAATGCTTTATTTATTCTTTTATTAGCATCTATCATGCCGTTTATAGTTCTAGCTCTTACATATGATTCCATATGAACATCAGCAGGAACAACATTTACTATATCTCCACCTTTTGTGATGATAGGATGGAATCTAACTCTTTCAGATTCTTTAAAAGTCTCTCTAAGTGCATTTACATTATTTATAGCAAGCATTGCTGCATTTAAAGCATTTATTCCATCATGTGGAGCAGAACCAGCATGAGATTCTTTTCCTATAAATTTAACTTTTTTGCCGACAAAGCCATTACTTTCAGGACCAACTAGAGCCTTATCTTCTCCTAAATCTGAAGAGTGAAACATCATAGATATGTCTATATCATCAAAGTAACCTCTTTTTATTAGTTCTTGTTTTCCACCAAAGTAAGTTATTTTTCCTTCTTTTTTCAATTGTTCCCTGTATTCCAATTCAATAAATTCTTCAGCAGGAGTAGCCATAAATGATATTTTACCATCTAAATGTTCTAAAACCCCACTTTTTACTAAACCAATAGCTGCACCTAACATTCCAGCTATTTGTATGTTATGTCCACAAGTATGAGATGCACCTATTTCATTAGAATCTTTGTGTTCTTTGCATGATATACCATCTAATTCTCCAAGTATAGATATATGAGGACCTTCTTTACTAGAATTTGCATCTGCCTTACATCCTGTAACAGCTATATTTTTTTCGACAGATAAGTTTAGTTCTTGTTCAAAAAAGTTTGAAACAGCTTCTGTAGTTTTATACTCTTTATATCCATATTCTGGGTTTTTGTAGATTCCATGACCTATTTCTAATATTTTTTCTTTATTTTCATCGATAGTCTTTATTACTAGAGATTTTAATTGTTCTTTATTCATAATAAGTTCCTCCTATATTTTACCTTGAATACTTAAAACTATATGAGCTATACTTGCACATGCAAAGAATATAGTTGTAAAGACAACAAGTGATATTATAACTATTTTCCATGACATTTCCTTTAAAGCTTCTATTTTGTTTCCAACAGAAATTCCTGCAAAAGCTAATAGAGGAGTTGTTATAGCCATAAAATTAATATTATTAGTGTTAGTTAAGAATACTTCAGATGTTGGGCTATATGGCATACTAAGTAAAAGACCTATTATAGTTGCAAATCCAAAAGCAGGAAATATTGATTTAGGAAATAAATCCTTTATAATCATAGCAGCCATAGCAGCTAATATTAACATTACCATTCCAGGAAAAGCTGTTACTATAGATGTACCAACACTAATTCTTTGTCCTATAAGAATTATAACTCCAATAATAGACATAACCAATAATTGATATGAACTTTTCTTTAAATCTAAATTAGCAAACATTTATTAGCACTCTCCTTTTGTAGTTTTTGTTTCGTCAGTTTTTTTACTTCTTGAAAATTTAGGTTCTAAAATTTTGTACATAAAATTAGTAAATGGTAAAGATACAAAGACCAAGAATATAATTCCTGTTATACTAGACATCATATTACTTGTTGCTGCATAGGCAAGTATTGTATCTGCCATTTCTGGAGGTACCATGGTAGAAAGAGAGCCAGCAGCAGCAGTCATCATACTTCCACTACCAACACCACAAGCCATTCCTAAAGCATATGGATGAAGGCCACTATAAATTGAGACTGAGCCTAATACGCTAAAATATATAGTACCAAGAACTGTACCCATTAAATATGTACCAAGTACGCCACTACCTTCTGGAGAATTTATCCCATATTTTTCAGATATAACTCCTAAAGAGGGTTCACGGCTTATACTTGCAGTAGCTCCAATAGCTTCTCTTTTCATACCAAATATTAATGCAAGAGGTAATGCAACTATTGGTGCAAGTATGTGACCAAATTCTTGAGCAAGAAATGCAGGTCCAGCTTGAATTATCTTATCGATGTTTGGGCCAACTGTAGTCCCATATTTTATACCAAGCATTACTAGCGCAATTCCAACAACTTCACCAGCAATATTGATTTCTTTTTCTCCAATAACTTTTTTAAGTGCTTTAATTTTTTTGCCTAATAAGTCAGGTGTTATTATAAGTCCGATTATAACTGCATAAAGCATTGGAAATAGTATTATAGAAGCTGAGCCAATAGCTAATGTTCTTTGTCCTATAAATTCACATACTACTACTAAGATTAAGCAAGTTAAAAAGACTTGAATAAAGTGTTTTTTATTAATTTCCATGATTGCCTCCCTAAAAAAATAAATATTGTACTTATTTGAATTTGAAATAGAAAATACGTTTTCTTGAATATAATACGTTTTCCTAAATTACATAAAATTATATAGTAAAATTGTTTTTCAAATAAGTTTAAGAACTGTCAATAACATGTCCTTAATTAAGGATAAATCAAAAATTTAACATTGTCAACGAAAAAATATGTAAAATATTACATAACTTCAAAATATTAACATATAAATTTATTTATTAAAAATTTACTTAAATATTGTATGAATAAAATATAAAAAGCCTTAAAATAAATAATATAATTATAGAAAATAAAGATAAATATAATAATCTTAGTAGGTGATAATAGATGAAAATAAATAGATTAACAGAAATAATAGTAATACTATTAAATAAAAAATTAGTTACTGCTAAAGCATTGGCTGAGAGGTTTGAAGTTTCTACAAGAACTATATATAGAGATATAGAAACTCTGTCTATGTCAGGAGTACCAGTATATATGACTAAAGGCAAAGGAGGAGGAATATCTTTAATAGAAGAATATTCTATAGACAAAACTATATTGTCAAAGGAAGATAAGGAGAGTTTAATAATAGCACTTCAAACATTACAAGCAACAAAGTATCCAGAAATAAATTCAGTAGTAGATAAAATTGGCTCAATATTTGGAGAAAGTAATTTTGCAAACTGGATTGAAATAGATTTTACTGAATGGGGAAGTAATTTTAATGAGGATGATAAATTTACAAAAATAAAAAATGCTATTTTAAGACGCAATACTATAAATTTTGATTATGTAAATAGTTTTTCAAGTCAGACAAATAGGACTGTTGAACCGATGAAGCTAATGTATAAAAGTAAGACTTGGTACTTGTATGGGTTTTGCAAATTAAAGGACGATTTTAGAATATTTAGAATCAGTAGAATGAAAAACTTAGTAGTAAAAGAAGACATATTTTCAAGAAAGATAATTGAAGAGGCATACTTAGATGACTCTAAAATAATTAAAGAAGATACAGTAACTCTGAGGCTAAGATTTAAGGAAAAGATTCTCTATAGAGTTTTTGATGATTTTAACAATGATTTAATAACTAAAAATGAAGATAATACATATGATGTAATTGCAGAATTCCCAATTGGAGAGTGGATTTATGGATATATCTTATCTTTTGGAGATAGTGTTGAAGTACTTGAACCTAAATTCATTAGAGATAATGTTATAAATAGATTGAAAGAGATGCTTAAGATGTATTCCTTATAAGTTACTATTACTAAATTTAATTATATTAAAATATATGACATATAGATGTCGTATTTTATAAATTATAATTAAATTAAAGAAACAGATAATCAAAAGCAATCAATAAAGCTAAAGTGAGGTATAAAGTATGGATTATGAAATAGTACATATAAGTGAAAAAATAGTTGTGGGTGTATCAAAAGAAACTACAAATAACAACGGACAAGCAGTAAAAGACATAGGTGAATTATGGAAAAGCTTTATGGGGAAGGGTATCTATAATGCTATAAAAGGTAAAAAAAATGATAAAACAATAGGTTTATATACAGACTATCAAGGTGATTTTACAAATCCATATAACTTTGTAGCATGTTGTGAAGTAAATAGTGAAGATGATAAGGACAACAACTTAAGTGAATTTAATGAAAAAGATATTTGTGGAGAGTTTGTTATAAGCAAAGTTATACCAGGTGGTAAATATGCAAAATTCACTATAACAGGAGATATACAAAAGTCAGTAGGAGAATTCTGGTTTGAGTTTTGGAAAATGGATTTTGATAGAACTTATATAAGTGATTTTGAAGAATATCAAAATAATACATATGATATGAATAAGCAAGAAGTTCATATTTACATTGGAATAAGATAAATTCATTGATAAATTTTAATATATAAAACTTATTATAGGAATAAACAAGTTGATAATCATGAGGGAGTGTACTATACACTCCCAATTTTTATTTTATCTTTAAAAGTGATAATATTGTGATTTCTTTAAGTATACAATTTTTGAATAGTTCACAAAATTATCTATAATCGTTTATAATCAATATTTTGTTCATAATTTAAATCTTCCTTTAGCAATATGTAAGAATTTATTAATTAATAATAGGATATAAATTTAATTATAGTTCAGCCGATAATAGATGTATATTATATAAATATTTTCAATTTATTATATATCTATATAATTGGTTTTTGACAACTTTTTACGTTTTTGTGTTTTTTACGTTTTTATGTGATTATGTTTTTAATAACTCGTCAAAATGCAAAACATATATTACAATAGATATATAAGTTTTTTAATTTATAAACTGTATTAATAAAGTTGAATATAGTATAGCATGAATATGTACTTTTATTTATAGATGAAATGTATTTATTATGTAGGGAAAATAGTCAGTAAGTATAAACAATGACTGAAAAATAATAGCATTTATTGTTACAAGTATGGAGGAGTTAGTTTTATGGAAAATAAAATTTTAATAGTAGATGATGCTATTTTTATGAGAATGATGATTAAAGAAGCTCTGAGTAAAAGTGGCTACGAGAATTTAGTAGAAGCAAGTGATGGAGAAGAAGCTTATAATATGTTTAAAGATGAAATGCCTGATTTGACATTACTTGATATTACAATGCCTAAAAAAGATGGTCTAGAGGTATTAAAGGAAATAAAAATGTTGGATTCAAATGCTAAAGTGGTGATGTGTTCTGCAATAGGGCAAGAAAATATGATTGTGGAAGCTATAAAGCTTGGAGCACTAGATTTTATAGTAAAACCATTTAAAACAGAAACATTGGTTAAAGTTGTAAATAATGCCTTAAAATAAAGGCTGTAAATACACCTTTATATAGTAAAAATACATAAATGTAACAATAGAGGGAGGGGTTTATATTATAAATTATTCACAACTTGATAATATTCATATAGATGCTCTTAGAGAAATTGGTAATATAGGCTCTGGGAATGCAATTACTGCACTTGCATCCATGATAAATAGTAAGATAGAAGTATTAATACCCATGGTCAAGATACTTAAATATAATGAAGCTACAAATTTACTTGGAGGTCCAGAAAACAAGGTTGTATGCATTCTACTTGATATGAAAGGCGATATTAATGGGATGTTTATGTTTTTGTTGGATGAATCAATCACTAAACTTATGCTTAATTCTCTTTTTAATAAAGATGAAGCTTTCTTAGACGAAATTACAGGTATTGAAATTTCTGCAATCAAAGAAATAGGAAATATTATGGCAAGTTCTTATGTAAATGCTATTGCATCTATGCTAAACATGAACATAAGTATTTCGGTTCCAGATATGTGTATTGATATGGTCGGAGCTGTGTTGAATGTTCCTATGATAAGATTTTCTGATGTTGGGGACAAAATTTTATTTATAGAAAATAAATTTAAAAATAGCGATAATTATTTTATTAGCCACATATTGATGATTCCAGAAATGGACTCGCTTAAAGACATATTAGTAAGATTGGGATTATCAGTATGAGTAGAGAGATAGTAGTAAATATTGCAGACATGAAAATAGTGTATAAACCAAATGTTTTGGTTACTTATGCACTTGGTTCTTGTGTAGGAGTATGTTTAATAGATAAAACAGCAGGAATTGGTGGAATGTTACATGTTATGTTGCCATATAGTAAAGATGCTATTCACATTGAAAATAAATATAAATTTGCTGACACAGGAATAAAGGAACTTATTAAGTCTATGGAGCATATAGGTGCAAATAGGACATATATAAAAGCAAAAATAGCTGGAGGAGCCCAGATGTTTTTAGGAAATAGTAATTCATCAATTGCAAGCATAGGGTATAGGAATGTTGAAGCAGTAAAAAAAACTCTTTTAAGCTTAAAAATTCCAATAATAGCAGAAGATACAGGAATGAATTATGGAAGAACAATACGCTTTTATACTGAGACAGGCGATTTAATTGTAGACTCAATAAATAAAGGAAAGAAGAAAATATAGATTATTTTTATTTAGAAGATATTTAAGGGGGAGGTATTAAATGAGATTTCCAGATGACCCATATTTAGGTTATGAGTTAGTAGATGAGGGGATTAAGTACCTAAAATTTAAAATGGACGAACAGAACTTTGGTATTGAACTTGAAAAAGTCATAGAAATTGTTGGGAATCAGGAAATCATATTTATTCCAGAACTTCCAACCTATTCAAAAGGAATAATAAATTTGAGGGGAAAAATTATCCCGATAATAGATATGCATTTGAGACTGAGGAAAAATAATTTAAATACTACTGATTATGTATATATAGTAATAGCCGGATTGGAAAATTTAGTAGTGGGATTTATGGTTGATAAAGTTGAGGAGATAATAGATTTAGAAGAAAATCAGATATCACCTCCACCAAGGGTTACTCTTGAATATTCAGATTATTTTGTAAGTGGTATTGGAGAGATAGACAATCAAATAATTACCTTGTTAGATTTGAAGAAGCTTTTGACTGATGGAGAAGAACTTTTGATAGATGAATTGCTTTTTAAATACAATTAAACTATCATGTAACACAGATATATAATTTAGTGACATTGTAATTATATTATAATGAGAACATTTGGAACTATAGTGGTATAATTATTAAGTGTAAGAATTTTAAATTATTAAAATTTGAATATATTATGTTTAAGAGAGGTTTGGATATGGAAAATAAGCAACAAGGAACAATTTTAGTTGTTGATGATAGTGTTCTAATGTGCGATTTAATAGATAAAACACTTACAAAAGATAATTTTAAAGTCATAAAAGCATTTAATGCAATAGAGGCAAAAGAGTGTATTAAAGAGTGTACACCAGACATTATTCTGCTTGATATAATTTTGCCAGACAATTCTGGATTTGAATTGTGTAGAGAACTCAAATCTAATATTCGTACAGAAGATATACCTATAATTTTTATAACTTCAAAAAATACAGATACAGATGTAGTAAAGGGTTTTGGAGTAGGAGCAATAGACTATATGGTAAAACCTTTTAGTATGACAGAATTAAAAGCTCGTGTTATGGCTCATATTGAAGTCAAAAAATCTCAAGATAAATTAAGAAAAATAAATAATGAACTGGAATCTTCTCTTGAAAAATTAAATAGATTAGTTGTAAGGGATTATCTAACAGGTCTTTACAATAGACGTCATATAATTAATCAGCTTATGGAACAAAGAAAAATTAATAGATATAGTCATGAAACAGTATCTCTTATTCTTGGAGATATTGACGATTTTAAAGTTATTAATGATACTTATGGTCATGAAGCAGGAGATTTTGTGCTAACAGTAATCTCAAGTATAATTAAAAAGAATTGTAGACAAATTGATACTGTATCAAGATGGGGTGGAGAAGAATTTTTGATAATGCTCACTAATACTTCAATAGAAGGGGCAAAAATACTTTCAGAGAGAATTCGCAAAGAAATAAAGGAATTTGAATTTAACTATAAAGGAAATGAAATAAAGTGTACTATTACATTAGGAGTAGTAGAGGTAAACTCAAACATATCATTAGAAGAAAATATATCCCTAGCAGATAAGGCAATGTACGAGGGAAAAAATCTAGGAAAAGATTGCAGTGTAGTAAGTACAATGAATGGACTAAAGAAGATATAGATTGATATCTTGATAAACTTACTTTATAAAGGAGTATAGATATGAAAAGAGAAGTAAAGCTTTCCAAATTGGCAATAGTATTGCTAATTATTATAGTACTAGCTGTTATGGCAGGCATTTTTTCTTCAATTTCATCTTATAAAGCATTTGAAAAAGTGGAAAAAAGTATCAATGACATGAACAATTTGAGAAATGAAAGTCAGTATATAAAAGACACAACAAGAGAAGTTTGTGACATGTTAAGAAGGTACGTTTTTACAGGTGAAAAAAAGGATAAAGATGTCTATGAAAAAGAGCTATATGGAAAAACAAGAGAATCTGCTTTAAATAAACTTGAAAAAATTGGTCTTACAAAGACTGAGTCAAATAAAATTTTGGAAGCTAAGGAGATATCTGATTCTTTGGTACCAAAAGAACAAAGTGCTATAAATGCAGTTGAAAGTAATGACAAGAGCTTAGCTCAAAGTATAATTTTTAGTAGCGAATATGTAGAATCTCAGGAAAAAATGGATTCTTTAATAGATGAATTTCAAGAGGATGTAGTTACTCGTTCAAATTCTGAAATTGTAGAAGTTAAAAAAGAATTACAAAGTTTGATACTAAGAACGATATTTATACTCTCACTATTAATCATATTAACAATAATAGAATATGCAGTAATAAAACTAAAGATAGTAATTCCTATTAATAAAGTAGAAAAACATTTTTCAAGAATTGCATCGGGTGATTTAAGAACAAGTATAGATGTTGAAGAAAGTAAATCTGAAATAGGAATGTTAGTAAGTTCTGTCAAAAAGATGCAAGATATGTTATTAAATTATATAGACCTTATAGACAGTACATTAACTAGCATTGCAAAAGGGGATTTAAGAATAGACATAGAACAAGAATTTATAGGAGATTTTAAATCAATCAAAACATCATTAGAAAGTATAATAAATTCTTTTAATGATGATTTCTATGAAATAAATCTGTCAGCTGAGCAAGTTGCAAGTGCATCAGAACAAGTAGCAGCAGGAGCACAAGCTCTTTCGCAGGGTGCTACTGAACAAGCTAGTTCAGTAGAAGAATTAGCCTCTACAATTAATGAAATATCTGATGGAATTAAGCAATGTGCAGATAGTGCTAGTCTTGCATGTGAAGTATCTGACCAATCAGCATTACAAGTTGGTTTTGGAAGTAGATGTATGGATGATATGATGACATCAATGGAGGCAATAAGTGAAAAATCAAATGAAATATCAAAGATAATCAAAACCATAGATGAGATAGCTTTTCAAACTAATATTCTTGCATTAAACGCAGCCGTTGAAGCAGCAAGAGCAGGCCAATATGGTAGAGGATTTGCAGTTGTTGCAGATGAAGTTAGGTCTTTGGCTGGAAAAAGTGCTAAAGCAGCTCAAAACACAGCAATTCTTATAGAAGAAGCTATTAAAACAGTGGAAAATGGTGTCAAAATTGCAAAAGAAACTGCAAAAGCATTAGACTTAGTTGTAAATGGTGTAGAAAAAACTACTGATTATATTAATGGAATTTCTTCATCTGTGCATAGTCAAGAGATAGCAATTACACAGATTTTATCTGGAATAGAGCAAATTTCAATAGTAGTTCAAATGAACTCTGCAACAGCAGAGGAAAGTGCTGCAGCTTCAGAAGAAATGTCTGCTCAAGCACAAATTTTAAAAGAATTAGTAGAAAAATTTCATCTAAAAGAAAGTGAGATAAGAAAATCATCGTGGATTTAGATTATAGAATATTATATATAAGAAAAAATAGAAATTTATTTGTCGACTGTAGGTGATAAATATGAATTACATTGAACCAAGTATGAGACCAATGTTAGATATGTTTATATTTGAGACAAGTCTATTACTTGAGCAATTAGATGAAATTATGATTCAGACAGAAAAAGAAAGAATATTTAGCGACAGTAATATTAATGAAACTTTTAGAATTATGCATACAATAAAAGGCTCAGCTTCTATGATGGGTCTAGATAATATGTCTGCTTTAGCACACAGTGTAGAAGACCTATTTTATATTATACGTGAAAGAAAAATAGAGATTATAGATAATGATTTATTGTTTGATTTAGTTTTTCAAGCATTAGATTTTATAAAATATGATGTTGGTAAATTACAATCAGGAGATTGTACAACTTCTGATTGCTCTAGCTTTATAAAAGATATTGAAGATTATGTAAGTACTCTAGAACTATCAAGTTCTACAAAATTACAAGATAAGTTGAACTTAGAAGACACATACGAAAAAGAAATAACTAATTTAAATTTTTTATATAGAGAAGGTTCAGACATAGTCAAAATAGTTTTTGAACAAGATTGTATGATGGAAAATGTAAGAGCTTTTATGCTTACATTTGAATTGCAAGATTACTGTGAATTTCTAGCATTTTATCCTGAAGACGTAGAAAAGAATACAGGTACAGCAGAATATATTAAAAAATATGGATTTTATATACAATTTATTGCTAAAGATGATAAAAACATAATTTATAAAACAATAAAAGATAATCTATATGTAAAAGAGTATTCAAATGTTGATAAAGATGATATATATACAAGTGAAAAACAGGATGATATGTTGGTGAAAAACCCAAAAACTAATTTGGAGACAAATTCTAAAGATGAAAATAATTTTGTAAAAGAAAAAAGTGCATTACAAGAAAGTGTCTTAAATGAGAAAATTGACTTAGAGCAAGATGTTTTAATTGAAGGAAATGAGCATCTTCCTATAAGTAAACAAAATATTATGACTGTAAATTTAGAAAAACTAGATTTACTTCAAAATATAGTTGGAGAAATTGTAATTATGGAATCAATGGTTGTAAATAGTGTAGATTCTAAAGGTGTTGATATAGATAATTTCAATAAAGCAACCAGACAATTACATAAGCTTACAGATGAATTGCAGGATATAGTAATGTCAATGCGTATGGTTAAAATTGCAGGTGTATTTCAAAAAATGCATAGAATTGTACGAGATATGAATAAAAAATTAGATAAAAATGTTGAACTAGTAACTATAGGAAATGAAACAGAAGTAGATAAAAATGTAATGGATAATTTAGCAGAACCATTTATGCATCTTATAAGAAATGCTATGGACCATGCAATAGAGCCTGCTGATGAACGCATATCTAAGGGTAAAAAAGAAATAGGAACTATAATTTTATCTGCTGAAAATTTAGGCGGAGAAGCTGTCATAAGTATTTCAGATGATGGCAGAGGTCTCATGAAAGATAAGATTTTGGAAAAAGCTAAAGAACAAGGTCTTCTTAAACATCAAATTAATGAATATACTGATGATGAAATTAACTCTTTAATTATGACTCCAGGATTTTCTACAAAGGAATCTATAACTGAATTTTCTGGTAGAGGAGTAGGGATGGATATTGTTCGTAAAAGTATTGAAAAAGTTGGTGGTTCAATTGGTGTAAAAAGTACAAAAGATGAAGGAACAACATTTACTATAAAAATACCACTGACACTTTCTATAGTAGAAGGTATGGAGTTCAAAGTTGGAAACTCGATGTTTACTTTGCCAATATCATCAATAAGAAGTACATTTAAACTTGCAGATTTAAGCCAAGTAATTAAAGATGGTAGTGGAACAGAATTAATTACAATATATGGAGCATGTATTCCTATTATAAGATTGCATAAAATATATGATATTCATACAGATATAACTGAATTAGTAAATGGAAATATGATAATCATAGAAAATGAGTATAAAGCAGTATGTATTTTTGTGGATGAAATAATAGGAACTCAACAGGTTGTAGTAAAGCCATTTCCAGTTTATTTTAACAGATTTAATATGAAAAACAATGGTTTTTCAGGATGCACAATACTTGGTGATGGAAGTATAAGTCTGATTATAGATGCAGATAACATTATGGAAATATATTAGGGGATTTAAAGTATGTCTACAAATGATATTATAAAACAAGTATTAACATTTTATGTTAATGATGTTATTTATGGAATAGAATTAGAAAATGTAATTGAGACTATAAGGTTTCAACCAATAACATATGTACCACGTCTTCCAAATTATATAAATGGAGTTATTAATTTGAGAGGAAGAATTATACCAGTTATTGATATGCATATTAGATACAATCTTCCTGAAGTTGATTATAATGAGAGAACATGCATAATAATTATAAAAATTGATGAGTATCAAGTTGGAATTATTGTAGATAAAGTTGTTGATGTCGTTCTTATAGATGACTTAAACTTACTAGAGACAACTATTTCTAACAACATAAATATAAATAAAGTTATAAAAGAGATTGTAAAAGTTGGAGATAAGTCTATACTAATTTTAGATATTCGAAAGTTTCTAATTGACAGCATGTAATTAGCTTTGATAAATTGGCAGGAGGAAGTTTTTTGTATGATAAAACTCACTGATGAAGAATTTAAAATTCTTGGAAACTATATAAAAAAAGAGTACGGAATTGATTTAAGCAAAAAAAGAGTATTAATTGAAGGACGACTATATAATACAATGCGAGAGAGAAAGTTTAGTTCTTTTAGTCAATATATGAACCTATTATTTAGAGATAAGACAGGAAATGAAGCTATAAATTTAATAAATAGGTTGAGCACAAATCATACATTTTTTATGAGAGAACATCAGCATTTTGAGTATATGTATAATAATATACTTCCTTTTTGGGAAGAAAATAATAAACTCAGAAACTTAAATATATGGAGTGCAGGTTGCTCTAGTGGAGAAGAAGCATATTCAATAGCTATGACTTTAGATGATTATTTTGGGAGTAGGAAAGACCTGTGGAATATTAAAATTATAGCCACAGATATTTCAATGAATTCACTTGAAAAAGCTAAAAGAGCTGTATACACAGAAGCAAATGTTGATAATGTTCCAAAATTATGGAAGAAAAAATATTTCATAGATAATAAAGATGGTACATTTAAAGTTTGTGATAAGATTAGAAAAAGTGTATTTTTTAAACCATTCAATTTAATTGAAGATTTCTCACATCAACTTTTTGATTTGATTTTTTGTAGAAATGTTATGATTTATTTCGATTTAAAAACAAAAGAAGAGCTTATAAATAAATTTTATGATGTAACTAAAAAAGATGGATTTTTATTTGTAGGTCATGCAGAGATAGTAAATAGAAGAAATACAGAATACGACTATGTAAAACCTGCTGTTTATAAAAAATAGAAGAATATTTTAGATATATGATTTTGTGGGGGCGGTAATGTGGAAAATATTAATAACAGGGTCATTGCTATAGGCGCATCTATAGGTGGAACAGAAGCAATACTTGAGATTATAAAAGACTTACCAAAATCTACACCAGGGGTTGTTGTAGCTCAACATATGCCAGCTATATTTACTGAGATGTATGCACAACGACTTGATAAGCAGTGTATTATGAATGTAAGAGAAGCTAAAAATAATGATAGAGTAGAGCAAGGAAATGTACTTATTGCACCTGGTGGATATCAAATGAAATTACATTTAGATAAAGATGGGTATTATGTAACTTGTGAAGAAGGTGAAAGAATAAGTGGACATTGTCCATCTGTAGATGTTTTGTTTGATTCAGTAGCACAAGTAGCAGGTAAAAACTCAGTAGGAATAATACTTACAGGAATGGGTTCAGATGGAGCAACTGGACTTTTGAAAATGAGAGAGAAAGGTTCATTTACAATTGGGCAAGATAAAAATTCTTGCATTGTATATGGAATGCCAATGGTAGCATTTGATAGAGGTTCTGTTGTAATCCAATTACCACTTGATAAAATTTCAAGTTGTCTGATAAGTCATCTTAATATTTGAAAAGAAAAAGATTAATTTTTATAAATAAAAATTAATCTTTTATTAAATTATATGGATAAAAAACCCTAGAAACTCCAAATATAATAAGAGAGATTTATATTTAGGAGGAAAATAATAAGATGAAATTTTTTAAAGTAAATACGAAAGCTAGAGTTTTAAGATATGTGTTTGTTTTATCCTTGACTATAATAGCTATTTTAGCAATTAAACATGACTATAGATATAATAATTTGGGGAAAGATGCTTTACTTAATCTAAATAAAGACAAAGAAGCTGTAAGCGTTATGAGTAATCAATCATTGCCAAAAGATACTACAAATAGTAAACAAACTTTATCAGTAAGTACAATAGGAAGTAAGACAATAGTGAAAAATGATGAATATATAGAAAGTACTATAAATATGCCTATAATAACAAATTCAAATAAGATTGTTGAAAGGTCTACAAATGATAGAATAAAAAATGATATATTTGAATTTTATAACAAATCGTATAAAGAGGCAAAACAATACCTTAAAGATAATCCTGATGAAGAAAATAAATTTGTTGCAAATGTAGACTTTGAACTTAAAAAGAATACTGATTCTGCTCTTAGTATAAAGGTAAGATATTATACTTACAGTGGTGGAGCACATGGTTATTATCAAGATATAGCTTATAATGTAGATATGAGAACAGGGAAGTTTTTAGAATTAATGGACCTATTTAAAGATAATACTAAATATAAAGAAGTTATAGATGAGGAAATTAAACAACAAATAACTGATTTAGAAAAGAAAGATAAAGAAAATGTAGGAATATATAATTTTAAAGGGATAAAAGAAAATCAAAATTTTTATTTGCAAGATGATAACTTAGTTATATATTTTGATTTATACGATATAACTCCATATGCAGCAGGAATACCAGAATTTTCAATAAACAAAAAACTAATAAGCTATATGTTAAAATCGGAGTATGTAGATTTGTTTAATATGAAATAGGATTATTTAATTTGAAATATATTTATTTAATATGAAATAGAATTTGTATTAAAATGTTATGTTATAATATCTAGCATAGAAACTTATTAAAATTGGGGGTATATAAAATGCTACTTTTAAAAAAAGACGACATAAAAAAAGTATTTACTATGAGAGACGCAATTGAGGCTGATAAAGAGGCTTTTAGAATTTATTGTGAAGGAAAAAGTGTAACTCCTTTGAGAACTAATATACCAGTTCCAAGTCAGGATGCTAGTATGTTATTTATGCCAGGATATGTAGAGGACTTAGGGTGTGCAGGAATAAAAATTGTATCTGTATTCCCTAAAAATGCTCAAAAAGGCAAACCAGTAATTCCAGCAACAGTATTATTATTAGATGGGGAGACTGGAGAAGTATGTGCTGCTTTAGATGGTACTTATATAACTCAAGTTCGTACTGGTGCAGCATCTGGTGCAGCTATAGATGTTTTAGCTAAAAAGGATTCTAAGATAGGGGCTTTAATAGGCTTGGGAGGACAAGGTGAGTCACAACTTGAAGCTATGTTAGAAGCTAGAAATTTAGATGAAGTAAGAGTTTTCAGTAGAAATAAAGAAAGTAGAGAAAAATTTGCAAAAGAGATGAACTTAAAGCTAAGTAAATATAATACTAAAATAGTTGCAGCTGAGTCATCTGATGAAGCCATAGATAATGCTGATGTAATAGTTTTAGCAACAACATCAAAAAAACCAGTATTTGATGGAAATTTGGTTAAAAAGGGAGCATTAGTGAGTGCTGTAGGTTCATACTTACCAGATATGCAAGAGATGTGTCCAACTTGTTTAACTAGAGCATCTAAGATATTTTTTGAATCAACAGATGCAGTTTTATCAGAATCAGGAGATATATTAATTCCTCTAGAAGAAGGTAAAATAAGCAAAGCTGATTTTAGTGGTGATTTGGGAAATGTTATAAATGGAACTATTTCCGGAAGAGAAAATGATGACGAAATAATTGTGTTTAAAAGTGTCGGAATAGGTGTACAAGATGTCGTAACAGCGAAAAGAATATATGATAAAGCAAAAGATAGAGGGATTGGAATAGATTGGGAATGGTAAAATTTTCAAAATAAACTTATAATTAGACAAAATTATGCTATAATATTAATAAATAAATTTTTTTATTCAATTAACTGAGGGAGGATATTTGTATGAAAATGGTAAAAAAATTAATCTTGTCTTCTATTATGGCTTTAGTTTTAGTTCTAACTATAGGCTGTTCTAATGCAGAAGAAAAAGTAAAGTCGAATTTTGAAGCTAATTTAGCAGCACTAGAAATGTATAAATACGATGAAAAAGGCATTTCTGATGCTTTAACAGAAGCTGAATATAAACAAATTCAAACTTATAATAACACAGATAAAGTTTCAATGCTTGCTCAATTAACACCTCTTTATGGAAAAGAGAATGCTGAAAAGATATATGAAACAATTGTTAAATTAATACAAGGTGTTGAAAAGACAGTAACAGTAGATTCTTCTAGTAAGGATAAGATAACTTTAAAAGTTGTAAGTAAAGCATTGGATACTAGTAAAGTAATGTCTGAGGCAAACGATTTAGTAAAATCATATGTAACTGATAAAAATAATTACAATAAAGCAGAAAAAGAAGTTCAAGATGATATGGCAAAAATGATTATAGACCTTTATAACAAAAAGCCAACGAAAGATGTTACAACTTCAATTACATATACAAAAAAAGATGGTAAATGGCAACCACCTAGCAATATACAAAAATTATGTGAAGGAATATATACAATTTAATTTATTTTAAAGACACTAAAACTATCTTTTAAACATATAATAAACTGTTTGAAAGATAGTTTATTTTATTATTTATTGAACACTACCTTTCAAATTTATTTGATATACTTGGCAATTTTGACTATATAAAACTTTCAATACAATTATGCTATATCTTGATAAAACATGGTGAATAATTGTGTGTTATATAGTCGAAAATATGATATATTAATATTATGTTATATGATAAAAGTTTATTTATATGCTTTTAGGGAGATTTTTTATATAAAATGAAAGGGGTGTTTTTTATGTTATCAAGGCAAGAATTAAAAAGAGTATCAAAAGCTCAGTTATCTGGAAACTGGGGAACATGTGCAATTAATATGGCAATATATATTGCGTTGATAGTAGCTATATCATTTATAGGATTGCCTTTTGAACCCTTAACTACTATCATAGTAGCGATAATAGGTTTTTTAGTTGCAGCAGGATTTACATGTATGTTTTTAAAGATTACTAAAGATAAAAAAGTCAAGATGGGAGATATCTTCGTAAATGGAAGAATTTATTTAAGAAGTTTTGGACTTTATATATTAGAATCAATTGCTGTTTATATTTATTCTTTTATAATCACAATTATCGGAGCATTTTTGTCATTTGGAGTTTTACTCACTAGTGGAGCAATTGAATACCTATCAAGTAATAATGTTGGAGTAGGAACTGTAATTTCTACTGCCATAACTCTAGTTATTATAGTAATTGTGTTGATGTTGCCAGTTTATATATTGTTATTATACATTTCTCAAGCTGCTTTTTTAATATGTGAAGATAAAGATAATCTTGGTGTATTTAAAGCAATGGGTGCTAGTTTAGATATGATGAAGGGTAATGTACTTAAACTATTTATATTAAATCTTAGCTTTATAGGATGGTATATATTGACTATATTCACTTTAGGAATAGGTTTGTTATGGTTAATTCCATATATAGGAGTTACTAATTGTAATTTCTATAGAGAATTATTAAAAGATAATCCAGATGTAGAAGATATATTATTAGATAAGGAAAAATCTTATTCTATGTATTAAGATGGTTTTATAGTTAAATAAAATAAAGCTTTATTTAGATATTAAAGTATAAAAATGACAAGACTGTCTTTTACAAGAACTATTTCTTTAAAGGACAGTTTTTGTTATTAAAAAAATAAATGGTTGACATCACATAGACTACTGTGATAGTTTTAAATTATAATATTGACTATTGTGATAACCATATTTGAGGAGCGATTTTATATGGAAATAAAATTATTTGATTCAGAACTTAAGGTGATGGAAGTTCTATGGGAGATAGGAGAAAGTAAAGCAGGGGAATTAGTAAAAGTTTTAAAGGAAGAAACAGGATGGAATAGAAACACTACGTATACAGTTATAAAAAAATTAGTATCAAAAGGTGCAATAGAAAGAATTGAACCAAACTTTGTTTGTAGACCTTTAATAAGCAAAGAAGAAGTTCAGAAGCATGAAACAGAAAGCTTAATTAATAAAATGTTTGGAGGGTCTTCAGAGAAATTTCTTTCAGCTTTTATTAATAAAGAAAATCTCTCAAGTGATGAGATTACAAAACTTAAACAGATTGTTGAGAAATTAAAGTGAGGTAAGATTAATGTTCACTAAATTGTTAGAAATGAGTGTTACTTCTGGGGTTTTAATTTTAATTGTTATTTTTATAAGAGCATGTTTGTTTAAAAAATTGCCTAAAAAAGTATTTGTATTATTATGGCTAGTTGTTTTGTTTAAACTTTTAGTACCAGTAAGTTTAAATTCTACTTTTAGTATTTATAGCATTATTGAGTCAAATTTTGATGCTCAATTGGGAAATGCATCCGCTGTGGATTATTCAATTAAGAAAAATAATAATTCTATCAGTAAGAATAATTTTGGAGATTCTAAGGCTTTATTCAATCTTGAGAATTTTACAGCATTGGAAATATCAAGTATTTTAACGTTTGGAATTTCTATTACTTTTATTATGTTTTTATGCTTTAAGTATACCAGGACGATTAATCTTTTTAAAACTTCGATACATATAAAAAATCATGAATTTATTAAAAAGTGGGCATATGATAATAGAGGTCTTAGAAAATTCTTTGTTTGTATTTCTGAATTTACTAAAACACCTCTTACAACTGGTATTTTAAAACCGAATATTATTTTGCCAAAACAAATGGACTATAGCAATAACCAAACTCTAAACTTTGTCTTAACTCATGAATTGGTTCATATCAATAGGTTTGACAATATATTGAAGTTGTTTATGATTGTAGCTCTTGCTGTCCATTGGTTCAATCCTTTAGTTTGGGTAATGCTTTTTTTATTGAATAAAGATATAGAATTTAGTTGTGATGAAAAGGTAATGAGTATAGTTGGTGAAGAATATAGAGCTGATTATGCAACTACGCTTATAAGTTTAGCAGAGGAACATAATACATTTCCAATGACACTTTATAACGGATTTGGAAAGACAAAGATAGAAGAAAGAATAGTTAATGTTATGAAGTTTAAAAAATCAACCTATATTACTTTTTTAGTTTCAGCTGTGTTAATTTGTGGGACTAGTGTTGTTTTTGCAACTGGAAATAAAGAAATTGATGAAGTTGAATCTTTTAATCTAATGGAAATTGAGCAAAGTAATAAAAACGACTTTTCAATAGGAGGTCAGCCATTAAAAATAGAATCTAAGATAAATAATACAAATATTTCTGTGGGATTATCAGCTAAAAGTGATGAAAGCATTGATTTAAGTACATCAGAAACATATAAAATGCAGAAAATTACTTCAAAGGTTGATGTAGAAGAAGTGTATTCTAATATGTCAAAGTATTCAGTTGTACCAACTGATAATATTTCTAAGAAGATATCTGTAACAAAAAGTATGAAGATTTTAACAAATAATAAATTGCAGTATAAAGATTCTGAAAGCAACTAGATATATGACAAATAAGGATGGGTTGAGAATTAGGAATACTATCTTAAAATAATTAAATTTATTTTGAGATAGTATTTTTTATTAAAAAATTTTATAGAAATACTTGACACAATTATGACTATTATGATAGTCTAAAGATGTAGTAAATAACTATTGCAATAGTCATAATGAACTACACTACCCAAATAAATCTCTAAGAAAGGAATATAAATTATGAAAATAAAAAAATCCCTTATAAGTGCAATGATGGTATCTGCTATGGTACTAGGAGGAACAGGAGCAGTATTTGCAAGTGGAAATGACGATGTATCTAATATTGAGTTATCTAAGTTTAAATCTCTAGTAGAATCAGGTGTAACTGATGCTGCTGACTTAGAAAAACATGGAGTTGAGTATTATACTTATGAAGAGTACGCTAAGCAGATTGAAGAGTTAAAAGCATATGCTAAAGACTCTTCAGCAGTTAAAGATGTAAGTTCAAAAGACCTTGAAGATACAATTAAGATTATGGAAAAAGATTTAGAAAAGATAAAAACTGAAGGCTTAAAGATAATGAAACCTATCGTAATAGATAATGAAGATGGAACTCAATTGGCAGTTTCTTTATCTAGAGCTGAATAATTAATATTAAATTTTTTAGATATAGGTGGAAAAAGTATTTAAAAAACTAAATAAGCGTAATTAAACATAGTAAACAAGAACAAAACAAGTAACAAATAAACGATAACAAAAGGCTTAAAGTCTATATGAAGATAGAGAAGTAAAAAATAAACAAATTAAATAGTATAAAAATAAATCTAGTCAAAGTAAAAGTATTAAACCCAGTTTGTAATGTTAACATTTTTTATATGTATTAAGAAATGTTAACATTACTTTTTTTATTCAAAATATGGATTTTTACTAAAAAACGTTGTAGAAATACTTGACATAAATATGACTATTATGATAGTCTAAAGGTGTAGTTAATAACTATTGCAATAGTCATTGTGAACTACACTACCCAAATAAATCTCTAAGAAAGGAATATGAGTTATGAAAATAAAAAAATCCCTTATAAGTACAATGATGGCATCTGCTATAGTATTAGGAGGAACAGGAGCAGTATTTGCAGATGGAAGTAGTGATGTATCTAATATTACGTTAGATAAATTTGATTCTCTAATAAAATCAGGAATAACTGAGCCTGCTGACTTAGAAAAATATGGAGTTGAGTATTACACTTATGAAGAATATGCTAAGCGTATTGAAGAATTAAAAGAGTATGCTAAAGACACTACACAAGTTAAAGACTTAAGTTCACAAGACCTTGAAAATACAATTAAGAGTATGGAAAAAGATTTAGAAAAGATAAAAAATGAAGGTTTAAAGATTATGAAACCTATTAGAATAGACAATGGAAATGGATTGATAGGTTTCTATGGTCGTTAAATAATTAAATGATACAAAAGTAAATCTAGACAAAGTAAGAGTACTAATTCAGCTTGTAATGTTAACATTTTTTAATGTATGTTAAGAAATGTTAACATTACTTTTTTTTTATTTAAAATAATATTGAAAATATTATGAAAATTCTAACGAAAATTAATTCTTAATTATTAGAGTCATTAAAATTTAAAGAAAAATGGCAATTTGGTATTTTAAAAGTGAGTTTTAAAAAAATTAAGGCTATTGGCATGGCAATTGCTTAGTAAATAAAATAAGAACAATATTATAAATTTATGGATTCATATTATTATTTGCTATCAATATTTAAATTGTATTGATAATAAATATATAGTTGATAGCTTCTAAAATGTATCGCTAACAAATACACTAAGTTATCAAAGAGGTATTATTTCTAAGGAGGGGGAAAGCATGAAACAATTGCTTACAGGAAATGAGGCAGTAGCACGTGGTGCTTACGAAGCAGGCATATCTTATGCAGCTGCTTATCCAGGAACACCAAGTACTGAAATATTGGAAAATATAGCACTATATAAAGATGACATAATTGCAGAGTGGGCACCAAATGAGAAAGTAGCAGTAGAGTCAGCAATAGGAGCCTCTATTGCAGGAGGTAGAGCCCTTGCAGCTATGAAGCATGTTGGAGTAAATGTTGCTGCAGACCCAATATTTACATATGCATATATGGGAGTAAATGGTGCGATGATTATTGTATCTGGAGATGACCCTGGCATGCACTCATCACAAAATGAACAAGATAATAGACATTATGCTAAATTTGCAAAGATAGCTATGATAGAACCAAGCAACAGCCAAGAATGTAAGGATATGCTAAAGGCTGCGGTTGAGATAAGTGAAAAATACGATACAACAGTTTTATTTAGAATGGTGACTAGAATATGTCATAGTAAAGGACTTGTTGAGTTAGGAGAAAAAGAAGAAACAATTGTAAAAAAATATGAAAGAAATCTTTCTAAGTTTGATGCTATTCCAGCAACTTCAAGAGGATTAAGAATTAAACTTGAAGATAGATTAAAAAAGCTTGAAGAGTTTTCTAATGAAACTGACTTAAACTTTATAGAATGGAATGATAAGAAAATAGGCGTGATAACGTCAGGAGCTTCTTATGAGTATGCTAAAGATGTGTTTGGAGATACTGTATCATATTTAAAATTAGGATTTACATATCCTCTTCCAACAAAGAAGATAAGAGGTTTTGCAGAACAAGTAGAAACTGTTTATGTAATCGAAGAATTAGAACCTTATATAGAAGAACATCTTAAAGAAAATAACATACCATGTATTGGAAAAGAAAAGATACCTAATATAGGTGAGTTAAATCCAGATATTATAGCTCAATCAATTTTGGGAGAAAAAAGAAAACTAATAGAGTATAGCCAAGAAAAAATAGTTGGCAGACCTCCAACTTTATGTGCAGGATGTCCACACAGAGGATTTTTCTATGAGCTAGGAAAGGTTAAAAATGTACTTATAAGTGGAGATATAGGATGTTATGGTCTAGGAGGAGCAGAGCCTTTAAATGCTAAAGATACTTGTATATGTATGGGAGGAGGGCCAGGTGTAGCTCATGGAGCACAAAAGATATTTACTAAAAATAATATTAACATGAGGACTATATCTACAATAGGAGATTCAACATTCTTTCATACAGGAATAAATGGTCTCATAGATATAATCTACAACAAAAGTAATACTGTAACATGTATTCTTGATAATAGAATTACTGGAATGACTGGTCATCAAGAAAATCCTGGAACTGGATTTTCATTGCAAGGTGATGTTACTGAAATGATGGACATTGAGACTATAGTAAAAGCTTTGGGTTGTAAAAATGTAAAGGTAGTTAATCCTAATATGTTGAATGAAGTTAAAGAAGCATTAAATTGGGCTTTATCAATTGATGAACCTTCAGTAATAATCACTAGATGGCCATGTGCATTAAAAAAATTTACAGAAGATGATAAAAAAAGATTCGACCTTACACCATCAATTTGTAGCGTAGATGATGAGAAATGTATTGGATGTAAGAAATGCCTTACAACAGGATGCCCTGCTTTGAGATTTGATAAATCTAAAAAGAAATCAAGTATAAATCAGGCTCAATGTGTAGGATGTACAGTATGTGCACAAGTATGTCCAGTAAATGCTATAAAAAAGGTTGGTGAAAAGTAATGAAAAAGGTTAAAAATGTATTGTTATCAGGAGTAGGAGGTCAGGGTACTGTTTTAGCAAGTAAAATACTTTCTGCTGGTCTTATAGATGCTGGATATGATGTTAAGATGTCAGAGGTTCATGGTATGGCTCAAAGGGGTGGAAGTGTAACAACACAAGTTAGATATGGAGAAAAAGTACACTCTCCTATACTTGGAAAAGGAGATGTTGACGTATTAGTTTCATTTGAGACTATGGAGGCTTTAAGATATCTTGATTTTCTTAAGCCTGAGGGTAAATTAGTAGTAAATGATTATGAAATGCCTTCTGCACCAATTTTAACAGGTAGAGTGGATTATCCTGAAAATATAATAGACGATATTAAAGAAAAAGTGGATGTAACAGTGATAAAGGCAGTTGATATTGCCAGAGGTTTTGGAAATGAGAAGGTTATGAATGTAGTACTTTTGGGAGCATTGATTAAGGCTTTACAGTTAGAAAATGATATAGATTGGGAAAAGATAGTATCACAACAGGTTAAACCTAAGTTTATAGAAATTAATATAAAAGCTTTAAGAGAAGGAATGAATATTTAGAAAATAAAAATTACAGATAAAAAACTATATAAAGAATCAGAAAAAATAATTATATATAATATACAAAGGGTTAGGAAAGATTAATTATAGATATAATACAAAAAGGGTTAGGAAAGATTAATTAAAAATATAATATATAAAGGGTTAAAAAATAATTGCAAAAAAAAACTATATGTAATAGTTATTTAATGCAATAGCTATTTACTGAGATAGTTATTTAAAAATGAAATTTTATCAATTTAAACATGGAAAATGAATACCTAAGTAAGTAATATTTAATAAATATATTTATATAGAGATAACAATAAAATAAATACTTGAAAGGAAGGAGAACTATTTAGATTATTAAATAGTATTTATAATATGAAAAAAGGCGATTTTATATGGAGTGGAGTTCTTATTTGTCTTATTGCTATTTTAGTGATACCAAGTAGTAGAGCGGTATTTATGGAAGCAACAGGTGCACATCCATATATTGGAGGTTTTTTCAAGTTTGCTGTGTTAGCAACAATGGGAGACTTACTTGGTGCTAGAATTTTGCATAAAGACTGGAAAATACCAGTAGGAATCTTTTACAGAGCCGTAGTTTGGGGAATTATAGGTGTAGTTACAACATATGCTATGTCAATTTACTCAGCAGGTGTAGGGCAGGCACAAGTAGATGGTATGCTTCCATTTGAAGGAATAGCTTTTGCAAATGCTCTATTTAAGAGTGCAACTATGAATATATTAATGTCACCAACTGTATTTTTATTCCATAAGGTTATGGATTGTTTTATAGATAAAAAATACGAAGTTGGAAAGGGTGTTAAGGTAGTTCTTAAAGATGTAGTAAATGTTGTAGACTGGAATGCATATCTTGGTTTTAGTGTTTTGAAAACTATACCATTTTTCTGGATACCATGTCATACAATTGTATTCTTGTTCCCTGCTGAATATAGAGTAATTGCCTCTGCTTTTGCATCTATAGCTCTAGGATTAATTTTAGCATTAGCCAATAAATCTAAAGCTACAAATTAATATTATTAATAAAGTTAGAGTTATTAAGTTAGAATTATTGATTGCTGTTTTTAAGAAGCTTAAAATCCCCCATTTAAGAGTTTTAAGGTTCTAAAATAATAAGTTATAACTACAAAAAATGGCTGCTAAGACTATTATGATTATAGGTTAAAAAACTTATAACAGATAGTAGTTTATAACAGCCATTTTTTATGTTAAGCGAATAAGTTAGTTAAAATCTAAATTAGAGGATTTAAAGAAGCTATTCTAGTTGTAGCTACGTAAACCCTGGATATTTCATACCATGTCTTAAAGTCAACTACTCCAGTTTGAGGTAAACCAAAAATTCCTTGGAATATTTTTACAGAATTTTCTGTATCTGTACCATAGATTCCATCTTCCCTCACTTTTGGTATAGCTGGATAAGAATTAGATATAGCATTTAACTGGTTTTGTATAGTTCTAACGTATTGTCCAGAAGAACCAACTTGTAGTGTAGTTCCAGGAAATGATACTGGTACACCACTAACTACTGGAGCTTTTTCAAACACTATTTCGTCTCCATAGAAATATCTTAGTATTCTTTCATAATCGTATCCTTGGTCACCTAGGTCCTTACTACCCCATTGAGTCATTTGATTAGGACATTGAGATTTTTGACCATCACAATATTGAGCTAGTAGTGGCTGTCTTGATGTAGGAGGTCTTTTTATAAATGTATTAAATATAGCATCTACAACTACGTTAATTGGTTCAAATAAGTTTCTATTGTTTATAAATTTATGGTCATATGCTGTTGATGAGGTGATTGTAAAGTTATATCCTTTGTTTCTGTACCATTCAGTAAAGACTCTATTTAAAGTAAATGATATTATAGCTATTACATTTGCGTAGATTGTCTGCTCAGGCCAAGTTGAATATATTTCAGATGAGGCTATGTTTTTAATGTACTCTTTAAATGGAATCCAATAATTTGCCGCTGATGTATTTTCTGGTAAACCATCATGAACTACTATAAATTCAGGCACTACAGGGTTATCTAATACAACAAAACCAGTAGGTGGTGGTAATGGTTTTAGGTTACTTTCTGGAATTTTAGGAGGATAAGTACCGTATAAAGTATGTTCTCCTATATCAAAAATCAATTCACTTTGTCTTGAGAAGGAACGCTTACTTCTTGTTCTAGGAAACATAGGAACTCCTTGTCTCGCCTCAATTGTAGCTAGTAACTGTGTCCCTTCTATGACAACTGTCTCATATCCATCAGCTATAGCTTCTACTATATACTGGCTGTAAGGTCTAACATCAGATGGTTGTAGAGAGTAATCTACATCTGGTGCTGGTAATACTAATCCAGTCACTTGGCCAGATTCATTACTTATTAGGTTCTGGTATAAAGTTGATGAGCTTTGGCTACCATTAGACATTGAATATATGTTTACTGTTGCATTTTGAATGGGTCTATTGTTAGTAGCATCAATTATACTTACTGTTAAGAAACCATCTTGCATCAAATCACCCTTTCTTTAAATGAATTTAGTTCCCTTATATTTCAAGATATGAATATGGCTTGAGATTTGTTAAATAATATAGATATAAATTTAAATTTTTTTAAGTATTTTTAACCTATCAAATGATAAAGAGTTTAGTATATAAATTTGAGTGTAGAAAAATTTAAAATAAAAGCTGAAAGAAAATAAATTAAAAGTAAGTGTATATTTAAAACACAAATAAACTAAAAATAAGTAGTAATTATAAAACATGAATGAATTAAAAACTTTGAAAGGAAAATTACCTATGAAGCTGGATTTATTTTTATTAGCAGTAGTACCTATATTAATAGGTATGTTTTGGATAAGATCTAAAGATAAATATTGTAGAGAGCCACTAATCCATTTAATTAAATTTTTTATGATAGGTGCTTTTTTAAGTGTTATAATTATTCTTTTAGAAAATCTATTAATGAAGTTTAATGTATTTGAAGGATATTCAGAATTATTATATGTATCATTTATAGTTGCAGGTCTTGTGGAAGAAGGTGTAAAAGCTTTAATACTAATTCCTTCATTGATTAAAGAAAAGCATTTTACTGAAAAATTAGATGGTATTATTTATTCTGTATTTTTATCTTTAGGATTTGCAACAATTGAAAATATAGTTTATATTTTCTCTGAAAGTAGAAATTTAGCACTACAGGTTGGTATTAATAGAGCAGTTATCTCCATTCCAGCTCATGTAATGTTTGCTATTACTATGGGATATTATATTTCTAAGTATAAGTTTGAGGGGAATGAAATTAAAAAACGTGAATACTTATTTATGGCTGTATTAATTCCGATTTTATTACATGGAGTTTTTGATTTTATATTGATGATAGAATATAGATGGGCTATTATATTATTTATAGTTTATGTCATAATTTTGTGGAAGATAAATCTTGATAAACTTGAAAAATATATGAATAACTCTAAAAAAGTGTTTTTTGGAAACTTAAAGAAAAAGAAAATAAAATAAATGACGAACAAGTAACGCAGATAAAAAGGGGGATTATAAATTTGGCAAATTTACCAAAAGAATTTTTAGAAGATATTAGAGAAATACTAGAAGATGAATATGATGATTTTATAAAAAGTTATAATGAAGAAAAGACTACTGGTCTTAGAATAAATACACTAAAAATTGATAAAGAAAAACTATTGAATTTAAATTTATTTGATTTATATCAGATACCGTGGGCAGATGAAGGTTTTTATTATGATGATAAAATTAATAGGCCTGGTAGAAATCCATTACATGAGGCTGGAGCATATTATTTACAAGAGCCTTCTGCAATGAGTGTAATACCAAAAGCAGATATTAAAGAAGGAGATAAAGTACTTGATATGTGTGCTGCACCTGGTGGCAAATCTACATATATATTATCTAGATTAAACAACACAGGTTTATTGGTTTCTAATGAGATTAATACAAGTAGAATTAAAGCTCTAGGAGAAAACTTAGAACGATTTGGGGCGAGAAATTGTATAATAACAAATACTGATTCTAATAGCTTAAGAAAGACATTTAATGGGTATTTTGATAAGGTGATTATAGATGCTCCTTGTTCTGGGCAAGGGATGTTTAGAAAAGATGAAGTGGCCATCTTAGATTGGAGTCAGGCAAAAGTAATTGAATGCCAATCTATTCAAAAAGAGATTATAAGAGATGGATATAAAATGTTAAAGAAAGATGGTATTCTAATTTACTCAACATGTACTTTTTCAAAAGAGGAGAATGAACATGTTATAAATGAGTTTATCAGTGAATATCCACATGCAGAACTTGTTGAGATGGAAAGGCTATGGCCTCATAAAATAAAGGGAGAAGGTCATTTTGTAGCTAAGATAAAAAAATTAGAAGAAGAAGAAAGTAATGTAAAAGAATTAAAAATAAAAAATTTAGATAAAGAAATAAAGGATTATAGGGAGTTTGAAAAGAAATTTTTAAAGACTGATTTTTATAGTAATAAAAAAAATAAATTTTATTTAAGAGGAGAAAATTTGTACCTACTTCCTGAAATATATCCAGATACAAAAAAACTAAAAGTATTGAGATATGGTTTGCATTTAGGGGTTTTAAAGAAGAATAGATTTGAGCCTTCTCATGCATTATCTCATTACTTAAAAGTTGAAGATGTAAAAAACGTTGAAAACTTTAGTGTACAAAGCGAATCGATTCTTAAATATTTAAAAGGGGATGTTATAAATTCTAATGAAAGTAGAGGATGGGTTTTGGTATCAGTTGAAGATATACCTTTAGGTTGGGGAAAAGAATCTGCTGGTGCAATTAAGAATCATTACCCTAAAGGTCTTAGAAAAGTATTTTAAACTATTAGAAAAAAGAAGTATAATATTTATATTGTAAGTTTATGGTAGATTAGTTTTGCTGTAGATTGACTTAATATTGAACACAGAGGAGACGATTTTAGTGGGTGAAGCAGTTAAAAAAGAAGTTGTAGAGTGGATAAAAGTGATTGTCATAGCTCTTGTTTTGGCATTTGCAATAACGCGTTTTATAGTGCCAACAATAGTTAAAGGAGAATCAATGTATCCTACGCTTGTAGAACGTGATTATTTGATAGTCAATAGAATTGCGTACAAAGTAGGAGAGCCAAAATACAAAGATATAATAGTATTCAAAACCGACTTAACAGAAGAAAATGGAAAGAAAAAAGATTTAGTAAAAAGAGTTATCGGGGTTCCTGGTGACCATGTAAAGATAAAAGACTCCAAGGTATATGTAAATGATAAATTGTTAGATGAAGTTTCCTATATACATAATAATCGTACTGATGGAGATATTGATATAGTAGTTCCAGAAGGAAAATTATTTGCAATGGGAGACAATAGAGAAAGAAGTTTAGATAGTAGATACGATGAGGTTGGATTGGTCGACGAGCACACCGTTCTAGGAAAAGTTCTAGTCAGATTGTATCCATTTTCTAAGATAGGAACTATTGACTAAACATTATAAATATAAAATTTGGAGCAATCGCTGATTAACTGAAATCACCAGACCATGCACAATAGTTGTCTATATAAAAAAGACAACACCTTATTTAGTAGACTTATCTAAAAGATAGTGCTTAAAAGTGGCATTATCAATAAAGATAATATAACTATAAAGGAGAATTTGTGAATGAATGAAACTATTAAAGAAGAGATTGTAGAGTGGATAAAAATAATTATTACTGCACTTTTTTTGGCATTTATTATAACTCGCTTTATAAAACCAACATTAGTAAATGGAGAATCAATGTACCCAACACTTAAACCACACGATTACTTAGTGGCAAATAGAATAACATATAAATTATCAGAACCAAAATGTGGAGATATAATGATATTTAAGACTGACTTGTTGCAAGATAATGGGAGAAAAAAAGAGTTAGTAAAAAGGGTTATAGGTGTACCAGGAGACCATTTAAAAATTAAAGATTCTAAGGTTTATATAAATGGTAAGTTATTAAATGAAGTTTCATATATACATGATAATTATACTGAAGGCGAGATTGATATGGTGATTCCTCAAGGTAAAGTATTTGCTATGGGAGATAATAGAGAAGTAAGTTTAGATAGTAGGTATAAAGAAGTAGGATTAGTGGATGAACAAAATATTAAAGGAAAAGTTATTTTAAGAGTGTTTCCTTTTACACAAATAGGTATTTTTGAGTAGGTGATTTGTATGGCAGTTGGTGTGGCATCTTTGTTATTTAATATTGAGGGTGCTTTAAAACTTTGTGAAAGTACAAAGGAAATAACTCATTTGGAAATTGGTATTGATAATATATATGAATGTAGTGAGTTATGTAAATATAAGCAGAGAATTTCTAAACTAGGGTTGTCTATAGGGATACATTTACCTATGGAATTAAACACTTGTGAAAATATAGAATATATACGAGCTTCATGGATAAGTTTTATTGAGAAGATAGAATTAGAGCTAAAAGGATTTGATATAAGGTACTTTAATCTTCATTTGGGTTATATTATGACAAATAGACTTAAAAATAATAGGGACAAGTATTTAGATAATAGTGTAGATTTTTTTAATAAAATAAATACAGATTCACATATTTGTATAGAGAATACTTATTCAAAAGGTGGGGATTTTTCAAATATTGGAAATATATCCTATGATTTTGAATATATATTTAAGAGGATTAAAAATTCTAAGATTTGTTTTTGTTACGATACTGGACACTGTTTAATTGATGAGGATGATTATTTAAATAACTTGAAAGATAAGATAAAATTGATACATTTAAGTGATAATGATGGTATCAATGATATACATGTTGGTATAGGAAGAGGTATTTTATCTGAAGAGAGTGTTAAAGAGGTTTTAAAATTAGATGCAGAATATTTAGTATTAGAAATAAATTACGAAGACATTGAAGATACTATAAGTAAATTGAATCATATTGTAGGAGAGGGTTAAATACCTCTCTTTATCTTGTTGATATGCCTCGTTGATTAAAATGTATATTCATCAAAAGGAAGGAGATGTTGAAGTGAAGAAAATAAATTTAAAAATAGACGGAAGAAGTAAGGAGTATTCATTAGACGAAAATTCTTTGGGAATTAGACTAGGAGATATAGCAAAAGAGTTTTGTGATGAACATAAAGGATATATAACACTTGCGGTTGTAGATAATAAATTGAAAGAGTTAAATTATAGAGTGAAAAAGGATTGTGAGATAGAGTTTTTGGATACGACAAATGAAGATGGAGAAAGAGTTTACTTTAGAGTCATGTCATTTGTGTTTGTGATGGCTTGTAGAGAGATATTTTGGGACAGCAGAGTTACAATAGAACATTCACTATCTGGTGGACTATATTGTGAAGTTCATATAGAGAGAAAACTTAAAGAAGTTGATGTTGAAAATATAAAAAATAAAATGAAAGAGATAATAAATAATGACTACACTATAGAAAAAATAGAAGTTACGAGGGATGAAGCTATTTCTATATTTGAAAATAATGAGATGTATGAAAAAGCAGAACTTTTGAAATACAAGGAATATGATAGTGCTAAAGTATATAAATGTAGAAACTATATAGACCATTTTTATGGATATATGTTGCCATCAACTGGTTATATAAAATCGTTTGATATCATACTTTACAATGGAGGTATTATAATTTTAGGGCCTAGTGAAGAAGATAAGACTCTACCTATGAAATTTATACCTCAACCTAAGCTATCAAACGTATATTATGAAGCAGAAGAATGGTCAAGACTAATGGGAATTGATAAGGTAGTATCACTTAACAGAATAATAGAAAATAATGAATATGGAGATATAATAAGAACATTTGAAGCATTACATGAAAAGAAACTATCTCAAATAGCAGATATGATAAAAGATAACAATAAGAGAGTAGTTTTAATAGCAGCACCATCATCATCTGGAAAAACAAGCTTTGCTCATAGACTATCAATACATCTTAGAGTAAATAACTTAAATCCGATTTCAATATCTTTAGATGATTATTTTATAGATAGAAAACATACTCCTTTAGATGAATATGGAAACTATGATTTTGAGTCAATTTATGCTATAGATTTAGAGAGATTCAACTTAGATTTAAATAAACTTTTAGCAGGTGAAGAAATTGAGGATATAAGGTTTAACTTTAAAGCTGGGGAAAGAGAATATACTGGTAAAAAGATAAAGATAGACTCAAATCAACCAATTATATTAGAAGGTATACATGGGCTAAACCCTATTTTAACAGCATCTATACCAGATGAAGATAAATTTAAGATATACATAAGTGCCCTTACTCAAATAAATTTAGATGACCATAATAGAATTCCTACTGCCGATTTGAGAATGATAAGAAGAATTGTTAGAGATTATAATTTTAGAGGATATAGCGCTGATAATACTATTTTGCAATGGGCATCAGTTAGAAGAGGAGAAAAGAAAAATATATTCCCTTATCAAGATGAAGCAGATGCTATATTTAATTCCGCTTGTGTGTATGAATTAGCGGTTTTAAAGCGATTTGCTAAGCCTCTATTGGAGGAAATAGATGAAGATAATCCTGCTTATATTGAAGCTACTAGATTATTAAAGTTTTTACAGTATTTTGTTGAACTAGATGATATTTCTGATATACCAGGAACTTCAATCCTTAGGGAATTTATTGGAGGAAGTAAAATAGTTGATTAGCATGTATTATTGATTATTTTATTGTACTCATATTGAACTAAATATTTTTTTAGAGATACTGAATAATCTATGGTTTATATTTTAAGTAATATTGCTGGAGTATTAAAGTGAAAATTCTATTTAGTTATCAAAAATTCTTTGTTTTGTGAGAATTAGTATAGATAATAAATACTATTTAACTTTAATACTCCTTTTATAATATTATGATATTTTTTATAATATGTTTGAAAAATAAAGTTAAGTCTGCAAAAAATAGTTTTAAAGTATAATTTCTTTTAACACTGTTTTATTATAGTATAAACTTGTGCTAAAATAGAGTATATAACATAAGATGATGAGGTGCATATGAATACGTTAGATGAGACATTATTAAAAGAAATTATAAGTTCTAATAAAAAATATACAAATTATGGACAAGTTGCTAGTTACATACCAGAATTAAAAAATGCTCGTAGAAATGATTTAGGAATTTGTATTATAGATAGTGAAAATAACATTTATAGTGCTGGAAATTGTAGCACAAAATTTACAATACAAAGCATTTCAAAACCAATTGTGCTTGCCATGGCACTTATGGACAATGACTGGGAAGACGTTTTTTCAAATGTTGGAATGGAGCCAAGTGGAGACCCATTTAATTCTATAATGAAACTTGAGATTAATGATACTAAAAAGCCCTGTAATCCAATGATAAATGCAGGAGCAATAGTTACCACTTCTCTTATAAATGGGAGCTGTTTGGAAGAAAAAGAAGAAAGAATGCTTAGCTTTTTTAGAAAATTGGCAAGAAATGATAACATAGGAATAAATTATGATGTCTATAAGTCTGAAAAAATGACTGGAGATAGAAATAGAGCTATGGCTTATCTGTTAAAAAGTGATGGATTTATCAGAGGTAATGTAGAAGATGTTTTAGACCTTTATTTTAAACAATGCTCAATTGAGGTGGATTCTATAGATTTAGCGAGAATTGGTATAAATCTTGCTAATTATGGAGTAGACATAGAAAATGGAGAGCATTTAATGAGTGAAATGGTATCTAGAATTGTCAAGACATTTATGATGACTTGTGGAATGTATGATGCTTCTGGGGAATTTGCTATTAAAGTTGGAATTCCTGCAAAATCTGGAGTTGGGGGTGGTATAATGGCTTCTGTGCCAGGACGTATGGGTATTGGTGTTTATGGACCTGCACTTGACAAAAAAGGTAACAGCGTCGCAGGAGTTAAAGTTTTAGAGGAGTTGTCAAATAAACTCAGATTAAATATTTTTTAAAATTTTAAGAAAGGATTTTTTTGACAACAACATATAATTTAATATATAATTAAATTGTAAAGAAATATGAATTAAATAAATTTTTTAGGAGGGGTCAATGAAAGAGGTATTGGTATTACGAGATTTGGAGTGCATAAAGGCTATTGCACATCCACGTAGAATAGATATTCTAAAAGCATTTGACAAATCGCCATTGTCAGCAAAACAATTATCTCAATTATTGGAAGAACCTCATGCAAAAATAAACTACCACATAAAAATGTTATACAAAGTTGGTATTTTAGAATTAGTTGAGGAAAAAATAAAGTCGGGGATTGTGGAAAAATATTATTATCCAAGTGCAAAAAATGTGGTTATAGGGAATAGGATACTTAATTTTTCTTTAGACAATGGGGAAGAAAAAGAAGAATTGTACATATCAAGATTTGAAAATATGAGTGAAGTTTTTTATAAAGCAGCAGAGGAAGATGTTTTAGAAAATGAAAATATAGTTGATTATCATGATATTTCTCTTACTCATGATGAATTAGTTGAACTTAATGATACTATGAAATCAAAGATAGATGAAATTTTAAATAAAAGACAAGACAGCGTTGAAGGTTCTAAGTATGATATAGCTATGGTTGTAGTTCCTACAGTTGAAGAAGAATGTCCTAATTAGAATCATTAATTATGTATTAGTTATAAAACATAAGATTAGAGATTGAACATCAGAATTTACTTAATAATCAAAAAATACTTTTGAGCATGAGTAAAATAATGATTTTTAATCTCTATTTTTTTGTTATTTGAATGACTAAATATACTCTTTGAAATTTATCAAAATGGGTATAATTAAACTATAAATATTAAAATTTAGAATTAATATATACGAAATTAATTATAGTTATACTAAAATTAAGACTTAAGTATCAAAAATTTATAAATTAAAATTATGTACAACCAAAAGGAGATTAATATGATTAAATTAGGAACACATATTTCAATAGCAAAAGGATTTGCAAAGGCAGCCGAAACAGCTGTATATATTGATGCAAATACATTTCAATTTTTTAGTAGAAACCCAAGAGGAGGAAATGCTAAAGAATTTGATGAGAAAGATATAGCTAAATTTCAAGAAATTAGAAAAGCAAACAATTTTGCACCATTACTTGCACATGCTCCATATACTATGAATCTAGGTGGAGTGAAGGATGATGTTTATGAATTCGCAACAAGAGTAATAGATGAAGATATAAGAAGAATGGATTCACTAGGTATAGAATACATGTGTTTTCACCCTGGAAGTCATGTAGGTGGTGGAGTAGACTTTGGTATAGATAGGATAGTAAAAGGGCTAAACAATGCTATTAAAGGAGATGAAAATATAACTATACTCCTTGAAACAATGTCAGGAAAAGGGACTGAAATAGGATTTAGTTTTGAGCAGTTAAAGAGCATAATAGACAATGTCGAACATAAAGAAAGAATAGGTGTGTGTCTTGATACATGTCATATTTTTTCAGCTGGTTATGATATAGTTAATGACTTGGATGGAGTTTTAGGAGAATTTGACAAGATTATAGGTATAGATAGATTAAAAACTATACATTTAAATGATAGTATGATGCCATTTGGGGATAAAAAAGATAGACATGCTCCTATAGGTGAAGGTAAGATAGGGCTAAAAGCTTTAACTGATTTTATGGAACATCCAAGCATTAAAGATTTGCCATTCTTCTTAGAAACACCTTTTGATGAAGAAGGTCATAAGAGAGAGATTAAGATGATTAAAGAAATTTTATCTAGTAAATAGTATTTTGATATGATGTAAATAATATTTTGATGCTATTTAAGTAGCATTTTGATTATATTTGGATTAAATTTAGATTATATGCTAGTGAAATATAGATTGGTATATTATGAAGCATATTAAATAAAATTTTGATGTAATATAAAAGAGCATATTATAAACTATATAAATAAACTTGATAAAATGTGTATATATTTTAAATAGTATATAAATAGATTGCAAAAATTCTCATAATTTGTTGTATAATTAAAAGTAACATGTTAATAATGTTTAAAATTAATTAAAAGTTAGGTGGGGAAAGCTATGAGAAATTTAGGCAAGACTAGTATGAAGATAAAAAGAGTCGGTTTTGGGGGAATTCCAATACAAAGAATTACACAAGAGGATACTAATTTAGTTATAAATGAGCTAGAAAAACAAGGAATAAACTTTATTGATAGCGCAAGGGGATACACAATAAGTGAAGAAGCTATTGGAATTGCTATAGAAGGAAAAAGAGATAAATTTTTCCTAGCTACTAAAAGTATGTCTAGGGATTATGATTCAATGAAGAGAGATGTGGAAATAAGTTTAAATAACTTTAAAACTGATTTTATAGATTTATATCAATTTCACAATGTTAAAGAAGAAGAGTATGACAATATTTTTAAAGATAAAATGGCTTATAGTGCCCTTTTAGAAGCAAAAGAACAAGGGAAGATAAAACATATTGGTATAACTAGCCATAACTTAAACACTATAGAAAGAGCTTTAGAAAGTGGCAAATTTGATACTATACAATTTCCTTACAATATAGTTGAAGGACAAGCAGATGAGGTATTTAAAAAAGCTCATGAAAAAGGAATTGGTATAATAGTAATGAAACCTTTAGCTGGTGGAGCTTTAGATAATGCTACATTGGCTATTAAGTATATATTGTCTAAGGATTATATAGATGTGGTTATACCAGGAATGGATAGTGTTGAACAAGTTAGACAAAATGTCGCTGTGCTTGAAAATCTTGTATTAGATGAGGATGATGAGAAAAAAATTGAAGAAATAAGAAATTCTCTAGGTAAAAAATTCTGTAGAAGATGTGAATATTGTATGCCTTGTGCTGTTGGAATAAATATACCTTTAAGCTTCTTATGCGAAGGATATTACACTAGATATGGATTAGAGGAGTGGGCTAAGGAAAAATATGAGGTTATGGATGTTAAACCTACTGAATGTATTGACTGTGGTCTTTGTGAAAGTCGATGTCCATATGAACTTCCTATAAGAGAAATGTTGAAGACTGTTGTTGAAAAGCTAGGATAGATTTTACTTATTGAAATCGGTGTAATAAATTTACGCCGATTTCTTTTTTTATGTAAGTATAATTATTATGATAAGATTGTGTTTATGAAAGTATTAAGTGTTATGTCTGTGCAATTATTAAGTGTTATGTTTATGCAAGTATTAATTATTATATAAATATTGTTTTTGCATCAATATAGATTTATATAGCATATACAGATTTTTATTTTTCAAAAATATTATAAGATATATCGTATTTAGATATTGGATAAAGTTCAATTTCAACTCTAGGATTGTCCTTATCTATAAAATCAAATAAAAGTACTGGCTTAAGCTGCTTATCATTTTTTATTATTCCACTTTTTTCAATACCATCACAAATGCTCTTTGGATAGTTATGTAAATCGCCCATTCTCTTGTTAGGGAAGAATAATTTTAACACTGTTATTAAATTTTCTTCAACAGTTTCTCCTTGATACTGTTGATTTATAAAACCTGCAATCATGTTCTCATATGCTAAATACTTAGAATATTTTCCCTTTGAAGGCATCCATGCTTGACCATTTATATTATGAAGTTTAAAATTAGATTTACTAATGGGTCTACCTGGTATTGTTATTTTAATCAATTTATTCACCATCCTTATACAGTATTTATTATAATCTGTGGATGATTTAAAAGCAAATTCTTATTTGTTGTAACTTTCTGAATAACAAAGTCTAATTGGATAAGATATGATTTTAATAGTGTAATATATATTAGATTGTTGTAGATATGAAAGATATATTATAGAAGAAATACAAGGTAGCAATAGAGGGAAGAGATATGAAAGTTAAATTATGATAATGTTGTAGAACAAAAAAAATATAGATAGTGAAAAATAAGTAGTGTTATAAGAGTAAAATAGCTAAAGATATAATATGGATGAAAGCTAAACTATACAAATAGTGAAGAATAACAAAATATAGATAGTGAAGAATAAGTAGTGTTATAAGAGTAAAATAGTTAAAAATTAAAAATAGATAGATGTTAAATTATACTAAGATAACAGCATATAAAAGTCAAATTATATAGTAAATAAATTATATAGACATGTGAATTTTAAAAATTAGACTATTTAGACTATATAAATGTTGTTATGTCTAAACAAAGAAACATATGTAGCATAATTGTGATTTTAGAATTTAAGTTGAAAAGGAATAATTTTATGGATAATAACAGATTAAAAGAATTTTGTAACCTCATAGGATTAAAGTGTGTAGGAATAGCTGGAGTAGATAAGTATGAAAATCTGAGAGAGATACTTGAAAATAGACAGAAAAAAGACTATTTAACAGGTATGGAAGAAACCATAATTGAAAATAGAATTAATCCTAGAAATATAATGGAAGATGCTAATTCTATAATAGTGTGTGCTTTTCCATACCATATAAATAGACAAGAAAAGAATAAAAATTCAAATTTATCAAAATATTGTCATGGAAAGGACTATCATATTGTAGTAAAAGATTTTTTACAACAAATTTGTGATTATATTTCCAAAAATGTAGAAGGTTTTAAATATAAGATATTTGCTGATAATGGACCATTAGTTGACAGATATTTAGCTTATTTATCAGGTATTGGATATTTTGGAATAAATAATAATATTATAACTGATGAATATGGTTCTTATATATTTATTGGATATATAGTAAATAATTATAAGTTTGAAGAAGATAAACCACTAGAAAAAAGCTGTTTTAAATGTGGAAAGTGTGTAAAATATTGTCCGGGAAATGCTATATTGGGAAATTATGATATGAATCCTAAAAAATGCTTATCATATATAACTCAAAAAAAGGGAGATTTGTCAGAGGAAGAAAAGTATGTTTTAAAGAAAAGTAAAAAGATATTTGGGTGCGATATTTGTCAAGAAGTATGTCCTCATAATATTGAAATACCAACAACTCACATCTTGGAATTTAAGGAAGATATAATAGACTATTTGGATTATGATGAGATACAAAATATATCAAATAAAGAATTTAAGAGGAGATATGGAGATAGAGCTTTTAGCTGGAGGGGTAAAAATATAATAAAGAGAAATATGGAAATAATTTTAGATAAGTATGATGACTAATAATAAGAGTCTATTTCATATACTTTAATGTGTATTTACTTTAACACTTATGGTGTAAAAGTCATATTATATCATTAAAGTTAAATATGAGGAGGTGGGGGAATATTGAAATATAATAATACATCTGAAATAAGTCCACTAGATAGTATATTGGGTCAAGAAAGAGCAGTAGAAGCTATGGAGTTAGGTTTAAAGATAAATAATCCAGCCTACAACATATACCTAGCTGGGGAATCTGGAACAGGTAAAAGTACTTATGCCTTAAAGGTTTTAAATGAATATGCATCTAAAAAAAGTACACATAAAGATTGGTGCTATATATATAATTTTGAAAACCCTAGAGAACCTATGATAGTTGAATTAGAAAAAGGGTTTGGAAGAGAACTTAAGAAAGATATGGAAAAGTTAGTAGAAAGTCTTTTAGAAGATTTTAAAAATGCATTTGAAAGTGAAGATTTTGAAATAGAGAAAAATAAACTTTTGGATGAATATGAAATAGAAAAAGATATGTTACTAAAGCAGATTAAAAAATATGGAGAAGAAAAAGGATTTAAACTAAAACAAAGTAAAATGGGAATAGTTTTCATACCTTTGAAGGAAGATGAAGAAGAAAGTGATATATCAGATGAAGAGTTTTATAAGGCTAAAAGAGAACTCGAAAACATGGCAATACAAGTTGTATATAAAATTAGAAACTTGGAAGAAAAAGCTGAAAAGGCTGTGTTAGAGCTTGAAGAAGAGATAGCTAAGCTTGTAGTAGAACCTCATATTAAAACGTTGTGCGAAAAATATGAATGTTATGAAAAAATTCAACTTTACTTAGAAAATATAAAAAAAGATATCATAGAATACATGTATTTATTTTACTTAGATGAAGAAGAATTGAAAGATAAGTATGATAAAGAACACTTTATAAAGTATAAAATTAATTTATTTGTAGATAATGGAGGTTCGAAAAAGAAGGAATCAGCACCTGTCATAGTAGAGATAAATCCAAGCCCATCAAACCTATTTGGAAAGGCAGAATATGATTATGCAAACGGAAATATAAAGACTGATTTTACAAAATTATTATCAGGAGCATTTCATAGAGCTAATGGCGGATATTTGGTGCTTTATGCAGACCAGTTATTAAAGTATACTATGTCTTGGGAAATTCTTAAAAAGACGTTGCAAACAAAAAAAGTGATTTTGGAAACACAGACAGCAATTAAACCAGAAAATATGCCCTTAGATGTCAAAGTGATATTGATAGGAAGTCATTATATATATGATATTTTATATAGATATGAAGAAGATTTTGGAAAATATTTTAAAATATTTGTAGATTTTGATAGCGAAATGGATAAGAATAAAAATAATGAAGATGGAATAGCTAGATTTATAGCATATCAATGCAATAAAAATGGCTTAAAACATTTTACAAAAGATGCAGTTGACGAAGTTGTTAAGTTTAGCACTAAATTGTCTGGTGATTTAGAGAAGCTATCAACTAAGTTTAATAAAATAATGGAAGTTATAATAGAAGGAAGTGCATATGCAGAATTTAGAAGTTCCAATTATACAGAGCGAGATGATATTAAAAAAGCAATAAGTGAAAAGAAAAAGCGTATTAATAGAGTAGAGACACACATGGATGAATCAATTGAAAATGGTTTTACTCTAATAGAAACAGAAGGGAAAAAAGTTGGAGTAATAAATGGGCTATCAGTTTTAAGTACAGGAGAATATTCTTTTGGTAGGGCTTCAAGGATTACAGCAACTACTAGTCCAGGAAGCAATGGTATAGTAAATATAGAAAGAGAAGTAAATATGAGTGGCTCAATACATAATAAAGGAGTGCTTATATTAGGGGGATATCTTTCTGAAAACTTTGCACAGGATTTATTGATGTCATTAAATGCATATATTTGTTTTGAGCAAAATTATGGAGGTATAGATGGGGATAGTGCATCTTCTGCGGAGTTATATGTATTGTTATCATCTCTTAGTGGTGTAGCAATTAAGCAAAATATTGCAGTTACAGGCTCTATAAATCAAAAGGGAGATATACAAGTAGTTGGTGGAATAAGTGAAAAAGTAGAGGGATTTTATTCTATATGTAAAACTAAAGGCTTAAACAATGAACAGGGTGTAATAATTCCTAAAAAAAATCAGAGAAATCTTGTTTTATCAGATGAAGTTAATGATGCTATAAAAGATGGAAAATTTAAAATATATACAGTTGAAAGAGTAGAAGAAGCTATAGAGATATTGACAGATGTCAAATTTGAAGAAATAAAAAAATTGGTCAAAGAAAAACTACTATCTTTTAGTAAGATACAAATTGAGGCAAAAGAATAAGTTTATAATAGAATTTAATGGGTATTTATATGTATAATAAAAAGCAGGAACTTTAATAAGTTTTTGCTTTTTTTGTGAAATATCTGTAGAGTAAGTTTTGTTTTGTATGTTGATGTTTATTTTTTGTTGATATGATTAAACTATATATAAATAATGTTTTATAAATTGGTATTTTAAGGGGGATAACTATGAAAAGTGTAAATAAGAAAGATATAAGTAAGAATGATGTAAATAAAATTGAAACTCAAAAAGAAGTAGATGAAATAATTGATGAAAAAGATATAGAAAATTTTGTAGATATTAAGGATAATAAAAAAAGTGTCAAAGTTAGCAAAAAAGATGCTCAAAAAAGTGAAAAAGATAGTAAATTAAAAGATAATAAATCTAGTAAAAATATACAAAAAGTGAGTAATAAGAAAGCTAAAAGTAAATCTGTGGATAAGAAAGAATCTAAAAACGAAAAAGATGTAAATAAAATTTTAGATGAATTAGAAAAATTGTATCCAGATGCTACATGTGAACTAAATTATGGGACAGCCTTTGAACTTTTAATAGCAACTATATTATCCGCTCAATGTACTGATGTAAGAGTAAATAAAGTTACAGCGGAATTGTTTAAGAAGTACAATACAGCAAGAGATTTTGCAGATTTAAGTATTGAAGAAATTAGTAAAGAGATAAAAAGTTGTGGTCTTTATAAAAGTAAGGCTCAAAAAATAAAAGCTACATCTGAACAGTTGTGTGAATTATATAATGGTGAGGTACCAGATACTTTAGAAAAGCTTGTAAAACTTCCTGGTGTTGGGAGAAAGACAGCAGGCGTTGTTCTTAGTAATGCCTTTAATCATCCAGCAATAGCAGTAGATACACATGTATTTAGAGTCAGTAATAGAATTGGAATAGTAGATGAGCCAAACCCTCAAAAAACAGAATTTGCACTTATGGAAGCCATACCAAAAGAAAGATGGTCACACTCACATCATGTATTAATTTTTCATGGAAGAAGAATGTGTAAAGCTAGAAATCCAGAGTGTGAAAACTGTCCAATAAAAGATGATTGTAATTATTATCAAGAACTTAAAGGAATGAAATAACTTTTCTAAAGTAAGTTGTACAAGAGTGATTTTCTGATATAATAATACTTATGAAAATGTTAGATAGAAAACTATTATATATAATAAAATAAAAATTATTATTAACATTATTATATATGATAGTATAATATTATTGTTATTCTGTTTATAAAATAAAGTTTAGTAAACAAGAACGATATTTAGGAGGATAAAAATGTCATTAAATATAGTATTAGTAGAACCAGAAATACCTCAAAATACAGGAAATATAATAAGAACTTGTGCAGCAACAGGTTCAACTTTGCATTTAGTAAAACCATTAGGTTTTTCATTGGATGATAAGCACTTAAAAAGATGTGGTCTTGACTATTGGGATATAGCTGATATACAATATTACGATAGCTTTGAAGAATTACAAGAAAAATATCCAAACAGTAGATACTTTTTTTCTACAACAAAGGCTAAACAATCGCATTCAGATGTAAAATATGAAGAAAATTGTTTTATAGTATTTGGGAAAGAAACAAAGGGATTACCAGAGTCTTTGTTGAAAGCAAATATGGATACTTGTATTAGAGTACCTATGTTAGATGTTGAAAAAGCTAGGTCATTAAATTTATCAAATTCAGTAGCTATAGTAGTATATGAGGCTTTAAGACAAATAGGATACCCTAATATGAGGTAGTTTAAATAATCCTAAATTAGAAAGGAGCATACTTAATGAAAAATCTAAAGATAATCTGTGACAGTTTATCGGACGTGCCAAAAGATTTGTTAGATAAATATGATATAGATATTGTTTCATTAACAGTTATATTAGAAGAAAAAGAATACAAGGATAGGATTGATATATCTGGAGATGAATTTTATAAAAAACTTAGAGAAGAAAATGCATATCCAAAAACTTCTCAAGCTACTTATGCCCAATTTAAGGAAGTTTTTGAAAAATACACGAGTGAAGGTAGAGCAATACTTTATATAGCTGGTTCGGCTACAGCTACAGGAACATATCAAAGTGCTGTAATGGCGAAGAATGATGTAGAAGGTGAAATATATACATATGATTCTAACTTACTTTGTATGGGAACTGGTCTGCTTGTAATAAAAGCAGGAGAGCTTGCAAGTGAAGGAAAATCTATTAATGAAATATTACCTGTTTTAGATGAATTAAAAGAAAAAGCTTTTGTTATATTTTCAGTGGATACATTGGAGTACTTACAAAAGGGAGGAAGAATATCATCTACTAAGGCGGCAATAGGAAGTATATTAAATATAAAACCTATTCTTGAAATAAAAGGAGGGTTAGTCTCACAATTATCTCAAGTAAGAGGTAAGAAGAATGTAATTTCTAAGATGATGGACTTGATAAAATCGAATTGTGGGGATGATTTATCAGACCAAGTTATATATATAGGATATAGTGATGACATTAAGGAAAAAGAACAATTGTCTAAAGTTATAGAGGATGAATTGAGACCTAAGGAAATTAAATTTTTCCAAATTGGTGTGTGTATAGGTGCACATGCTGGTCCTGGTGTAACTGGAATTATATGTCTAAAAAATAAATAACAATTTTTTATATTGGGATTATTTATTTTTTTATTAATTTATGATAAGATATGTTAAACATTGATACACTAGATATGATTTGTTTTAGATAGAATTAAGTGTTGATATATTAAGTTTAGTTTTTAGGGAAGTGTGTAAATAGATAGAAATCTATTACACACTTTTTTATGGTAAGTTTATTGAAAAAATTAAATAAATACTTGCAAATGAGGTATAACAAATCAGTAAATAGTATGTAAAAGTAAATAGTATGTAAAAGTAAATAGTATGTAAAAGTAAATAGTATGTAAAAGTAAATAGTATGTAAAAGTAAATAGTATGTAAAAGTAAATAGTATGTAAAAGTAAATAGTATGTAAAAATGTCACAAAAATATAAGGAGTGGATTTTGATGCGTTTAAAAAAATTGTTGGTATTAATGTTAACTGTAGCAATGACTGCTGGAATGTTAGTTGGATGTAGCAGTAATTCAAGTAATAATTCTAATTCTAATCAAGATAATAAAAATAAGCTAAGTAACAAAGAAAATTCAAAAAAATCTGTATCTATGATATTAGATATTGAAGGGTCAAATAATGGAGTCATGAATAATTCAGCTTTGTTAGCGTTAGATACTGCACAAAAAAATCTTAACATAGATACAAATAAAGTGGAATCAGAGGATTCATCAACTTTTTCTAATAGCATAGATATTTTATGTAATGATAATACTGACTTGATTATAGCTGTTGGTTCTAGATTTGCAAAGCCTCTAGAAAAGATAGCCAAGAAATACCCAAAGCAACAGTTTGCCATTGTAGATTATGAGTATGACAAACAACCATCTAATATAACTTCAATTTCTTTTGAGGATAATAAGACTGGATATTTGGCTGGATTAGTTGCTGGAAAGATGACAGAAACAGATAAGGTTGGTTTTATAGGTGGAGTAGAGGGTTCTAGTAGAAATAAATTTGAATCTGGCTTTAAAGAAGGTGTTAAATTTTCTAATAGCAATATAAAAGATATTTCAGTTGAGTATGTAGATATTTTTAAAGATAGTAAATCTGCTGAATCTGTTGCTAAAAAAATGATGGATAGTGGAGTAGATATTATTTTTTCTAATACTGAAGATGATTCAAAGAGTGTAATAAATATGGTTAGAGCAAAGAATAAAAAAGTGATAGCAATTAATAAAGATCAGCATGAGTTGGCTCCAGAAAATGTTATAAGTTCTATTGTAAAGGACTTTGAAAAACCTACTTATGACTTAATACAAAGCTTTGTAAAAGGAGATTATAAGGGTGGTAAAGTTATAGAAAATACAATGAAGTCTGGAAGTACTGGACTTGCTCAAAATAGTTCTCAAAATATTCCTCCTGATGTGTTAGAATATGTAAATAAGAACAATAAATAATTTATAGAGACTTCATGTTCTATGTCAGGGAGTGAGTTTTGTGAAAATAAAAAGGATATTGATGTTTTGTTTTGTCATGCTCTTTACAGTTTTTATACTATTTATCTGTAATTTTGATTTTGGATTTAATAGAGTAAATAATAATTCTAATATAAATAATAATAAGTCTAAACAAAGTGAATCTAAGAATGTGTCAACTTTGTCTGATAAAGATAAGTCAAATAGTGAAAGTAGCAATGATGAGGATGAATTGGAAGATGATTCTTATGTAAGAAAAACTGTTGGAGTATTGTTAGATACTGAAAATTTAGGTAATGAATCGTATAATAATAATGTACTGTCAGCTTTAAAAAGAGCTGATGAGGATTTTGATATTAGAGAGAAGATTGAAAGACCAAAGACTTTTAATGACTTTGCAAATAGCATAGAAAAATTATATAAATATGAACCAGACTTGATAATAGCAGTTGGAGCTAGATTTGCAGAAACGATTAAACAAGCTGCTACAAAATATCCAAAACAGCAATTTGCAATAGTTGATTATAATTATAAGGTTCAACCAGCTAATGTAATTTCTGTATCATTTCAAGATAATTCCACTGGATATTTGGCAGGTCTTATTGCAGGAAAAATGACTGACACTGGTAAAGTAGGATTTATAGGAGGGGTTGAAGGCTCTAGTAGAGACAAATATGAATCTGGATTTAGAAAAGGTCTTAAAACTTCAAATAAAAATGCTGATTTATTGGTAAAGTATGCAAATGTATTTGAAAATCCTGAGTCAGCTAGAACTATTGCAAAAGAAATGAGAGATTCTGATAGAGATGTTGTATTTTCAGCCACAGAGGATGATGGGAAAAGAGCTATTCAGGTAGCTAGAGAAAATGGTGGTAAAGTTATAGCTATTAATAAAGACCAATATGATATGGCTCCAGATAATGTAATAAGTTCGATTGTAAAGGATGTAGAACAACCTGTTTATGAATTGATACAGAATGTTGTAAAGGATGGTTTTAAGGGAAGTAAAGTCATAGAGTTTAAGATAAAAGATGGAGAAATTGGACTTACTCCAAATAGCAATAGAAACATACCACCAGATGTTTTGGAATATGTAAAAAAAGAGTACAATAAGGTGAAAAGTACATACTAATTATTGCTGAAGATATATATAGTATTTGTGTAGAATGTTATAATTATCTATAGAGGAGTTGATACATATGGAAGACAAAATTTTGCAATTTCTAGACAAAATGCAAAACAGTATTAACGACAGATTTGATAAATTAGAAAACAGATTAGATAAGGTGGATACAAGACTAGATAAAGTAGATGCTAGATTTAATGGAATAGACTCTAGATTAGATAAGATAGAAAATAATCTAGTAGAAATTAAAAAAGATTTAAAAGACACAAAGGTAGAATTAGAATATACAGAAAAACATGTTGTAGCTGTTAAAGGAGACACACAAGAGATAAAAAGAGACTTAAATAAAATTGAAATAGTAACAGCAAGCAATTGGAACGATATAGCTAAATTAAAATCAATTAGATGATAGAGTAGAGTTTTTATAAAAATTTATCAAAAAAAACATTAATTAATTTAGATTAATTACATAAAAGTCCAATAATAAGTGTGTAAGTAGAAAAAATCTACTGCACACTTTATTTATATTCAAATAAAAAATTTATCAAAAAAAATAAAAAGGAGTAAAAAATGGAATTTACAAGAGAGCCATTTATACTAGATGACGATTTGTGTCTAGCTTTGGTGGACAAAAGAATTAGTTATCTAATGGAAAATGAATTAAAATTAAGAAATATAGAAATAATAAAAACAATAGAATGTAAAGAATTATATGAAAGTATAAAATATCACCCAGATATATGTATTTGTAATTTAGGAAAAGGAGATATAATTGTTGCGCCGAATGTATATAATCAATACAAAGAGTTATTAAGTAAACATAAATTTAATATAATTAAGGGAGAAGCTAATTTATCAAATAAATATCCTTATGATATACCTTACAATATTGCTATAGTTGGTGATTATGCCATACACAATTTTAAGTACACTGACAGAGCGATATTAGATTATATTGAAAATAATAAACTTAAAAAGATAAATATAGAGCAGGGCTATTCTAAATGCTCAATCTGTATAGTAGATAGAACATCTATAATAACATCAGATAAAGGTATTTGGAAAAGCATGAAGAATACAGAAATAGAGTGTTTATTAATAGAAAAAGGTCATATAAATTTATTTGAGATGAATTATGGATTTATAGGTGGATGTACAGGGTTAATTTCTAAGGATAAACTAGCTTTTTGTGGAGATGTTAAAAAACATCCTGACTATGAACGTATAAAAAGTTTTATAGAAAGTAAAAACAAGGAGATAGTTACACTTAGTAGTGAAAATTTACTCGATATAGGTTCTATAGTTCCTCTCATGACGAGAAAGGAGCGATAACTTTGGTTGAGAAGGATAATATTTCTTCTATGAAATTTTTGAGGAATAATAATGTAAACGATAGATTAATATATACAAATGACATTGTAGAAGTCGTAATTGATTCTGCAAAGCAAGAAGTATTAAATAAGAAGATACTTAATGGTACTAAAACTGAACAAAGAGCTCTAAATATTGATGAAATATCTACAGAAATAACTAGTATGATAATAAGTATAATGAAAGAGAAACTTTTAAAAGAATACATTCTAAAATGCTATGGGCGTACATATCCTGAAGATAAAAATAATATATACATATATTCACTAAACATATTTGCTAAAAAAGAGATTTTTATGAGAGAAACAGTATTTACAAGGGTTAGGAACTATATAGAGGAAAATGATTTTATAAATGTCGAAGGTTTTATTAGATTTAGAATGAGAGAATTTATGAAATATATTTCTGCTATAGGTGATATTGCAGTTGAAGAGTATTTAATAAAAAGAGACCAAGATGAGTTTATAAGAGTTTTAAAATATTTTATAGATACTCAAGAAGAAAAGATAGATTTACTTAAAGTTCATATAATGGAAGATAATACATTTATTTTATACGATAAAAATGGAAATAAAATAGACAGTATAGATGATGAAGAAATTATAAATATGGTCATAAGAGAAAATTTAAATTATGAGGACTTTTTAATAAGTACCTTATTAACTTTATGCCCTAAGAAGATAGAAATATTAGATTTATTAAATAACAATTGCTCAAAGGAAATCATAGATACAGTAGAAGCAATTTTTGAAAATAAAGTTAGTATAATTATGGAAAATTAGAATTGAAAGATATAATTTAAGATTTGAAAAGATAGTTAAAAATAAAAATATACTCAAATTACAGATGAATCAGAGTTAAAAGATAGTAAAATACAACTAAAATAATAAAAATAAAAATTAGAAATCAAAAAATTCTTTTGAAATCGACACGAAAGACTTATAATTGTATATAAAGCTATAATATAACTAGAGTTATTAAAGATAAAATATAGCTAACAAATATACAATTGATAAGGAGAAGTTTTATAATGGATAATTTAATTAGGATACTAATATTAGCTGTTATTGGTGGATTTATAGGTTATGTCACAAATGTAGTTGCTATAAGACTGATATTTAGACCAATAGTACCTATTAAGATACCTATTTTAAATATAGAGATAGTAGGTCTTATACCAAAGAGAAGAGCAGAAATAGCAGCAAATGTAGGTGAAATAATTCAAAACGAATTTCTTTCAATGGACGAAATACTTGCAAATATCATTACTGACGAAGATAAGGAAGAAGTTGTAAGATACATAAAAGCAAGGGTGAAAATTATCATACATGAGAAAGTTTCATTTATACCAAGCAGTATAAAGAACATGATTCAGGACTATTTAGGAGATATAATTGAATCTGAAGTGAAACAGAGCATAGATGAATTGAGCAAAAATATAATAAATAAAGCAAATGAGCGTATAGATATACAAAAAATGGTCGAAGATAAGATTAATGAACTAGATTTATATGAACTAGAAGAAATAATCATAAGAATAGCTAAAAATGAATTAAAACATATAGAAATCTTAGGTCTTGTATTAGGTTTCTTAATAGGTATAGTTCAAGGATTAGTGACTATATTTATCTAGTTATATCTATCATGCATGTAGATATGCTTTAAAAATTTAAAATTAGTGAAAATATTATAATATTACTATAAATCAAAAGATTAAATTAATATAAAATATAAGAATATTAGTTTAAAATTGATTGAGATGAAAAATAATGGGTAATTAATATATTACATTAATGTTGATTGATGTATGACTATCTGTTATAATGAAAATATATCAAAAATTATAGTGTTGAAGAGGAAGAGTAGAGTGGAAACCATTCACAGAGAATCTGGGTCTATGGCTGAAAACCCATGTAATAGGTCTATTTGAAAACTACCTTGGAGCTGAGCTTATTAGCAATATTTGTTTTACACGATTTGTGAAAGTGCTCGGGTGACTACCTTATAGTCATCAAGAGGGTTGTATATATTTGTATACACCAACTTGGGTGGAACCGCGAATTAATATCGTCCCAAATATATTTGGGGCGATTTTTTATTACAAAAAATTTAAAAATTATCTCAATAAGGAGGAAAAAACAATGATTAAAGTTGCTTTAAAAGATGGTTCAATAAAAGAATTTGAAAATGCTCTTTCTGTTATGGATGTGGCTAAATCCATTAGTGAAGGATTAGCTAGAAATGTGGTAGCAGCATCTGTGAACGGAGAGGTTGTAGGTCTGGACCACATGATAGATAGTGATTGTGATTTAAACTTATTTAAATTTGAAGATAAAGAAGGAAAAGACGTTTTTAGACATACATCAGCACATATGTTAGCTCAAGCTATAAAGAGACTTTACCCAGAAGCAAAACTTGCTATAGGGCCAAGTATAGAGAATGGATTCTATTATGATATAGATTTAGAACATAGATTAGTTCCAGAAGACTTGGAAAAAATAGAAGCTGAAATGAAAAAAATAGCTAAAGAAGATTTAAAAATAGAAAGATTTGAACTTCCTAGAAATGAAGCTTTAGAACTTATGAAAGAACAAGGAGAAGATTATAAGGTAGAGCTTATATCTGATTTACCTGAAAGTGAAATAATATCTTTCTACAAACAAGGTGATTTTACTGATTTATGTAGAGGACCACATTTACCATCTACTAAAAAGGTTAAAGCTGTTAAATTACAAAGTGTAGCAGGTGCATACTGGCGTGGTGACGAAAAAAATAAAATGCTTCAAAGAATCTATGGAACTTCTTTTGAAAAAAATAAAGATTTAGAAGAGTACCTACACTTATTAGAAGAAGCTAAAAAAAGAGACCATAGAAAATTAGGTAAAGAATTAGGTTTATTTATGATACCTGATGAAGGTCCTGGATTCCCTATGTTCTTACCAAAAGGAATGGAACTTAAAAATGAATTATTAAAATTCTGGAGAGAAATACACAGAAAAGCTGGATATATTGAAATAGAATCTCCAATTATATTAAACAGAAAATTATGGGAGACTTCAGGTCACTGGTATCATTACAAAGAGAATATGTATACAGTTAAAATAGATGACGAGGATTATGCTATAAAACCTATGAACTGTCCTGGTGGATTAATTTACTACAATTCTCAATTACACTCATATAGAGATTTCCCAATGAGAGTTGCAGAACTTGGTAGAGTTCATAGACATGAGTTATCTGGAGCATTACAAGGATTAATGAGAGTTAGAGCATTTACTCAAGATGATTCACATATATTCATGTTACCAGAACAAATCAAAGATGAAATAAAAGGTGTAGCTAATCTAATAGATGGTATTTACAAGACTTTTGGATTTGAATACAATCTAGAATTATCTACAAGACCAGAAAATTCTATGGGAAGCGAAGAAGAGTGGGAAGCAGCTGAAAATGGATTAAGAGAAGCTTTAGAAGAGTTAGGTCTACCATATACTATAAATGAAGGTGATGGGGCATTCTATGGTCCTAAGATAGACTTCCATTTAAGAGACTGTTTAGGAAGAACTTGGCAATGTGGTACTATCCAATTAGATATGCAACTTCCAAGACAATTTGATAATACTTATATTGGACAAGATGGTGAGAAACATAGACCAGTTATGATTCATAGAGTTGCTTTTGGTAGTATAGAGAGATTTATAGGTATATTAATTGAACATTATGCTGGCAAATTCCCAGTTTGGTTATCTCCAACTCAAGTTAAGATACTTCCTATATCTGATAAGTTTATGGATTATGCTAATGAAGTTAAAAAAGTATTATTTGATAAAGGTATAAGAGTTGAATTAGATGATAGAGCTGAAAAAATTGGATTTAAAATAAGAGAAGCTCAACTTGAAAAAGTTCCTTATATGTTAGTAGTAGGTGAAAAAGAAGTAGCTGAAAATAATGTTTCTGTAAGATCAAGAGATAAAGGTGAAATAGGCAGTATTAAATTAGATGAGTTTATAGCTAGTATTTCAAAAGAAATTGAGTCAAGAGAAAGTGTTATTCAAAACTAATATATAAAATAAAGTTAATTGATATATAAAATGTTAACTTGTGTATAGATAGATATTTTCTGTATAGATAAGTATCTTGTGAATAAATAATTATAATTAGAGGCACATTTAGTCATATTTTTTATGATAATGTGCCTCTAATTTTTGCTTATAAGATATAAAGATTTATCTTTGTGTAATTTATATAACTTTTTAATGTATATTATCTTTATGTAGTTTATACAAAGCTTTAATATCGCTATTTTTTGTTAGTTATTTTTTATAATATTTAAATCGGCACTTGTAGTATCCACATACATCTTTGCAGTCCCATTTTTATAAACATATGAATCGCCATCCTGAAGTAATTTAAAACTACTATTTAAATTACCAGAGACCTTACTAAAATCTAAGGTAAATCCTGAATTCTCAGGAATATACAAATCAATATCACCAGAAGTAGTATCACATTTGAAAGAAGACAACATTGCACTTGAATTAATTTTTATATCTCCACTAGTTGTCTCAGATTTGATATTGGAAAATTTACCCTCTATATTAACTTTACCAGAAGTTGATTCGCATATAAGATTCTTATTGTCCATATTTTCTAAATCTATATCTCCACTTGTTGTATTTATCTTCAAATCGTCAGTTTTACCAGAAAGTTGAATTTTACCAGATACTGAATTACAGGTAACACTTTTACTATCAAGTTTTTTTATGTTGATATTGCTACTAGTTGTCTCTAAAGTCATTTTGTCAATCTTACCATACATTTCTATATTACCTGAAACTGATTCAATATACGCCATGTTACTTTTAAGATAAGTACTATATATATCTGCTGAAGTAGTAGATACATTTATATTGTTATATAATTTTTCAGGTAAATATAGTTCAAGTACTGTTGATTTTGGAAGTCCAATTCCAATGAAGAATTTTTTTGCAGAATTATCAATGATAGAAAGGGTATTACCATCAACCTTTATTTTTGCAATCTTTTTCCTTGAAAAATTAGAAGGAGCTTTTTGAATTAATTTGATTTTATTAGAATCACTCTTTAAAACTCTAACTTCACCTGAAATCCAGTCAACATCAATATTATTTATTTTATTTGAAAAACTCTCACTTTTAACAGTTATATACTTATCATAATTTTTATTAGAGGATAAAAAACTTTCATTTTTAACTGAACCTTTAATCAAATCTTTGACATCATATTTAGATGAAGTAATAGTATTTGTAAGGAAAATAATAAATATTATAGAAAATACTATAGCCACAATACTCCAAACAATAATTTTTATTTTTAAAAATTTTTTATTCATATTTATCATCATCCTCCGCGTCTTTTAATTGTAGTACACCTTCGACTATATGAATTCCCGCAGCACCTATTATGAATATTATCCATGAAAAGCTCCAAGCATCAAAACATATATTAACAATTAAAAAAATGCCAACTATTATCATCCAATATGCACTCATAAATGATTTATAAGCAAGATTTGTACTTTTAGTTTTTACTCTCCATTCTTTGAATTCTTCTACAATAGTATCATCAGATGGACTATAGTTTTGCTTTGTCATTCCATTGTATACTAATAGACCTGTTCCAACTGATATTAATATAAACATTGGAAGACTAGCCAGAGTTGGTTGGATACCCAAGTTTACAATTAAAACAGCAGTTAAAAATGGACTTATTATAAAAAGAGCAATTGCTATTGATACTCTCAAAGCTCTTTTTTTTCTTTCTTCAATTAATTCAGAAGACATAAAATATGGTTCTTTAACACTTTCAATTAATTCAGATAAATCTCCAATCCCAGATATTACTGAATTATATGCTTCTTGCTTTGACTTACCATTTTGTATTTGGTCGCTGTATTTTTCTTTTAGATTTTCGAATAGTTCATCTTTAAGTTCTTTGACCTTTCTTGTTTCTTTAACTTCTGTAAAGCTTTGTTCAATATAATCATGTATTTTATCTAACATATTTTCACCTCCTAAATTAATGTGTCTATTAACAATTTTGTATTATCCCATTCTTCACGGCTTTTTTTATATTTTTCTCTACCTTCGCTTGTTATAGAATAATATTTTCTTCTAGCACCAGTAGCCTCATCACCCCAATAAGATGTTATTGCACCAGATTGTTCAAGTCTACGAAAGGCTGTGTATAAAGTTGCTTCTTTTAACTCATACAAGCCTTGTGTTTTTTCTAATATAGATTTATTAATCTCATAACCATAGCTATCTTTTTCAAGTAAATGCTTTAAGATAATTGTTTCTGTATGACCTCTTATCATATCAGATGCGATTTTCATAAACATCACCTCCGTTTAAGTATATAATACTTTTATATACCTCGCCTGTCAATGTATTTCGTGTGATAAAATTTATTTTATTATAATTCTTACAGTTTTATATCGTTTTAGGAGAGAATTACATACTAAATCATATGAAAAACGTACTTTTATAGTTATTTATAGAGAAATGATGTTGTTATTAAATTGGAAGAAGGAAGAATGCTTAAATATATTAGCATATGTAATGATATTATTAAAAAATAAAATAAAATTCAATTTATTTAGGATAATTCTATCAAGGTATTTACTACAGGTGTAGAGTCGTATATAATTAAGTTATATGGAAAATTTTAAAAATTAAATTATTAATACACTAGGAGAAAATATTATGATAAAGTCAAATTTGTTTTGGAATATTTTCATTGCTATGTCTTTTATCATAGAATGGTTTGTTTGTAAAAAAATACTAGATTACACAAGTATACAAAAAATTTCCAATAAAAGAATAAATCTTTACATGATAGGTATTATTATTTTTGCTAATATATTTTATTTCTTTGACGTAATTCCAAATATAAGAGTAATTATATCTGTGATGATTATGATTGCATTTTACAAAATTTCATATAGAGTAAGGCTTACAAAAGCTATACTAATATCTTTAATGTATTGGATGTTGTTAATGGGTATAGATGCTTTGAGCATGTCTTTAACAATTTGGATTAATTCAATAGATGATATGAGCCAAATGTTAACAGAAAATATATATAGAATTGAGTCAATTGTATCTGGAAAGACAATTTTGCTTTTAATTTTATTTTTATATAAGACATTAAAAATAAAATTGAATATAGAAATAAATAAAAAGACATTAACATATGTAATTATACCTATAATTGCCAATATAGCGTCTTTCTTTGCTATTTTTGAATACATATTTAATCCTAAAACTAGTGGTAGTTTAATACATAATTATCAATTACTTATAATCTCTATCATGTTACTTCTATCAAGTATTATCTTGATTTTAGTTGCTAAAAAATTACAAGAGTATAATGCATTAATAGCAGAAAATAATATGATTAAAAACGTTTTACATAATAAAAATGAATATTATGAGGATATAGAAAAGAAACATTTAAAAACTAGATTATTAAGTCATGATATGAAAAATCATATCTTATGTATAAAAACTATGGTTAAAAAAGGTATTGATGTTACTTCATATTTAGATGACTTACAGATGGAGATTCAAAGTAATGATATTTTATTTAATACTGGTAATTTTATCTTAGATGCTATATTGAGTGAGAAGAAAGAAGTTTGTGATAAAAATAATATAGAACTTAAAATAGGAATAAATTTTGGTCACTGTGAAGCTATTGAATTAATAGATGTATGTCATATATTTTCAAATATCTTAGATAATGCAATTGAAGCATGTAAAAAAATTGAGGAGGGGAGTAAAGTAATTTGTGTTAAAGGTGATGTTTTACAAAATTTTTATCTTATAAGAGTGGAAAACACTAAAGTAAATGAAATTATCACAAAGAACGGACAAATTGTAACAGATAAAAAAGATGCACTTCATGGTCTAGGAATAAAAAGTATAAAAAATTCTGTAAATAAATATGGAGGAAACGTTGTAATTGAATATGATGATAAAAAATTTGTAGTTAAGATTGCTATACCACTTAGGAATGTAAAAAAAGCAATTAATATATAATTTGATGTGTCATGAGTAAATAATATAATTTTATAAAGATAATAGACTTAATTATTACCTATAAGAATCTATTTAAATTAGTGTGTTATATAGTAAATCATACATATAGTGAGCTATGCATATAGTGTGTTGTACATATAGTGAGTCGTACATAGAATGAGTTTTAAAATATAAAGTCTGAGATTTAGAGGTAATGTGGCTGGAAGTAGATAACAGGGGTGGAATCAGTAGACAAAATAACATAAAAAAGAAGTTGCATCGAAAGGAGAAAAACTCTTTAGAGATGTAACTTCTATTGCAACTAAAGTTATGTTATATTGATAAAATCAACAAAACATTTGTATCAACGTAACTGCTTATTAGTGAAACTATTAAATTGATAAATACATAATCAGATACTCTATATAAATAAAGTTGTTCTAGTATTTAATTTGGTTTTATTATACTTACTTTATATGTATGATAGCCTATATTTCCATTTCTGGAATTAGGCTTCTCATAGCCTCTATAGTTGTTTGTATAAGTTTGTCAAGTTCCCAATCAAGCATTTCTGCACCACTTCTTATAACATCTCTAGAACAGCCAGCAGCAAAAGATTTATCTTTAAATTTCTTTTTAACAGACTTTAATTCTAAATCAGATACACTTTTTGAAGGACGCATTATTGCAGCAGCACCAATTAATCCAGTAAGTTCATCTACAGCAAATAAAACTTTTTCCATAAATTGCTCTGGTTTAACGTCTGAGCCAGTCAATCCATATCCATGACTTACAGTAGAATCAATTATTGATTTATCTAAATCAAGTTCAGTCATTAATTCTCTTTGCTTAACACAATGTTCTTCAGGATACATCTCAAAGTCTAAGTCATGTAAAAGTCCAACGATTTCCCAAAATTCTACTCTTTCAGGGTCGTATTCTTTTGCATAATATCTCATAACACCAGATACAATTTGAGCGTGTCTTATATGAAATTCTTCCTTATTGTATTTTTTTAAGATTTCCCATGCTTGCTCTAAATTTGGCATGTAACTCATTACTATCACTCCTCTAGCTGAATATTTTGAATTTTTATAAAGCTTATTTTTCATTGATTATATCAATCAATTTCCAATACGTCAACACACTAATGCATAATTTTGCATTTAAATTCAGAAATTAGTGAAAATTAAAATTTTATCAGTATATATGACACATTCATATATTATGCTACAGTCGTATAGTTTTGTATATTTTGTAAAATTAAGACTAAAATCAAACATCATAATGTATCTATGAATATAAATATTCTGCTTATATTATTTGTAAAAAATACAATTAGAATATAATAAAATCTCTATTTGCTGTACTTAGCACTTTTGTCTTTTAATATTATTTTTGAAATAATTGCTATAAAGAATATAACTATACCAACTCCTATGATAATAATGTAAACTCTATCTGATAATAAATCAAAAAGTTTACCATATATGACCTGACCAAGAGGCATTGCAGCAGCTGTTCCTGCAAAAAGTATCGCCATTACTTTTCCTAACAGTTCATTTGGAGTTTCTAATTGAGTTATTGTTATGGCAAATATTGAAATAATTGTTGTCATGAAAAATATTAACATAGAGGATATTACAAGAATTAAAAATGGTGCTACCAACCCTGTTTGTAGTATAGATGGATATACCGAAAATGCCATTGGAATAAACATTAGTGCACATACACAAAGGTATATATATAAATTACTAATTTTTATATGTTTAGAGAACATGCCAATACTTATAGCAGCTACTAGTGAACTAAATGATATTGCTCCCTGTGCAGTACCATATAAGGTATCATTAGCACCCATTGTTATTTTTATTATATATGGTATACCTACAATTATCATTGAAGTTAAAAAGAGGTTTAATGCCATTGCTATAAACAATATTTTTAATAGAGTAGGATTTTCTTTACATATATGGACAACACCATCTTTTATATCATTAAAGATAGACTTTATGATATTATCAGACTGTTCTTGTTTAACAAAAGGCATCTGAATAAACATTTCCATAATAGCTGATAAAAAGAAGCTTATACAACTGATAATTACAATAGCATTAACTCCAAGAATTCCATATAAAACACCACCTAGTACAGGTCCAGCGATATTTGTAAGAGATGCAACTCCAGCTACGACACCATTTGCATTCATTAAATTTTTACTATCAACTAGGATAGGTGTACTCGACTGAACAGTGGGTTGATACATCGTACTTATTATTGAAAGTATAGTCATGATAATTCCTACAATCAGTATTGAACCTTTATTGTTAAATAAAAATAATGCTAAGACTAGAACAGTTAAACTACTTGAAAAATCAAAAATAACCATTAAATTTCTTTTATTAAATTTATCTGCAATAGCTCCACCAATAGGGGAACATATTATAATTGGAATTGAAGATACTGCAAGTATCGTAGCAAATATTCCTGCTTTTCCTGTCATATCAAGTATGTACAAGGATAAAGCGAATTTAAGTATTGAGGCACCAAACAGCGAAATTATTTGACCTAATACCATTAAGTTGAAGTTTTTGTTGAAAGTATTTAGTGATTTTGTCATATATACACCTACCTATCTAAGATTATTAAAACATTTATAATAATTGTTATAACAGCAATTACTACTAGAAGTTTTCTTTTTATTTTAATTCCTAACACTATTAAAAATATAGCAAACATTATAGATAGAGTAGAGTAGAAAGGCATAAGTTCACTACTAGGGTCTACAAGTTTTGTATGTATGTTTAATTTTTCATTTATTTTATATATAATATCGTTTAGTTTTTGTATTAGTTCAATCATATGGACTCTCCCAAAAGAATTTTAAAGGAATTTTAGCAGAAAAACAAAATTTATTATTTTTGCTGTGTAATTCACTTAATTTGTCTATTTAATTTATTTTATAGTTAACTATTCTACTAGTTACATATTCTACATAATCATTTATTTTACTTATATAATCTAGTAAAATTAGCACATCATATTATTCAAATATATCATCTACAAGATTCTCTATCATGAAATCGAATACTTCAAAATAGTTATATCCAATATCTTCTTTTAACAATAGACTTGATAATAGAGCATTACAAACACCAAAGGCTTTTTCTTTATCTATTTTTAGTTTAAAATCATACTTTTCAATTAAATCATAGAAGCTTTGTATATTGTTATGTTCAAGCTTTGAAACCATGTCTTTAGGTAATTTGTTTAAAAAAGCAATAGAATCATGATCTCTGGGAGCATATAAAAATGGATTTTTATCATATAAGCGATATAACATCTTTAAAGATGCTACAAATCCTTCTTTTGTAGGCATACTATTCAAGATTTCGTATAGTGATGATATAAGTCTATTTTGAATTCCATTTAATACTTCAAAAAATAACTTTTCTTTTGAATCAAAAAATGTGTAGAAAGAGCCTTTTGCAATTCCTGCCTTTGAACAAAGCTCATCAATATTAGTTTTTTTATATCCATATTTAGACCAGTGGTTTTCACATTCTAAAATTAATCTTTCTCTTATATTGTTTTTTTCAACTTCTGTAAAGCTTTTAGCCATATTTATCAATCCTTTCCATAAGTATGTATATGTATGACTTAAAATATTTTTTTAGTCATACATATATAGTATTGTCCATTTATGAATTTGTCAAGTATGACTTTGTTAACAAACAACGGTTTTTTGCTACAATCTGCAAGTAGTATTATAGTAGAGGCAATTATATGAAAAGAGCCAATAGCCATAAGGAATGCCCTTATAGGTTATTGGTTCTATGTATGTGCATTTGATAACTGGCATATTTAATTGTTTTACAGGGGCATACTTTAGCACATAATCCGCAAGAAATACAATCATCCCAAACTGTAAAATATTTATCATTGCCTGGACAGTTCTTTATATAACGCTCCATTATTTTATGAAAAAGTGTGTTTACTAAAAAATTGGATTTTGGATAGCTTTTTATTTTTTTTCGTGATGTTTCTTTTTTAAAACAGAATAGTGTTCTGTTTAAATTATATCACATAGGTAGATTAGGGTCAATAATTAACCAAATAATGTTCTTTTAATTGTGTAATATGTTCTATTATGGTTGACATTATGATATGTGTAATTATATCTTGCAAGAAACTCAAGCATGAAATGATGAGGAATTATTTAAAATAAAAATACATTAAAATAAGTACTTAAACTACAGAGACATATTAAAAAATAGATATTTAAATTAAAAAGCTACTTCTAATTAAAACGGTATTTAAAATACAAAAAATAAGGATTACAAATTTTTTTTTAAAGGTAAACGTTTATGAGAAAAAGAAATGTTTACATAACAAATAAATGGCTATAATTTAAATACATAATGTTATATCAGAGAGAGGAATAAAAATATGTTTAATGAACTTAAAACCGAAGAAAATGTATATAAAAATTTAATAAATGGGAAATGGGTAGAATCCAATTCAAAAAAACCAATAGAAATTTACTCACCAATAGATAACTCACTTGTTGGAAAAGTACAATCTATGACAAAGCATGAAGTAGATGAAGCTATTAAAAATACAAAAGAAAGTATAAAGGTATGGGCTGATATGCCTGTATACAAGAGGGCTAATATATTTCATAAAGCAGCTGACTTATTGCTAGAAAATATGGATGAAATAGCTAATATATTGGTACTTGAAATAGCTAAAGATATAAAATCTGCAAGAGCAGAAGTTGAAAGAACAGCAGATTTTTTGAGATACACAGCAGATGTAGGAAAGAATATGGAAGGTGAGGCTATTAGTGGTGACAATTTCCCTGGTGGAACACGTAATAAGATGTCTTATGTTTCAAGAGTTCCGTTGGGTACTGTTTTAGCTATATCTCCATTTAATTATCCTGTAAATTTATCAATGTCAAAAATTGCACCAGCACTTATTGGTGGAAATGCAGTTGTCCTAAAACCTGCTACACAAGGAGCTATTAGTGCACTTCATTTAGTAGAAATTATGAGAAAGGCTGGTATACCAGATGGTGTACTCAACACAATTACAGGTAGAGGTAGTGAAATAGGAGATTATGTTGTAACTCATAAGGGAATCAACTTTATAAATTTCACTGGTAGTACTGAAGTTGGTCAACATATATCTAAAATATCTAAAATGGTTCCGTTATTATTGGAACTTGGTGGAAAAGATGCTGCTATTGTATTAGAAGATGCCGACTTGGATTTTGCAGCTAAAAACATAGTAGCTGGAGCTTACTCATATTCAGGTCAAAGATGTACGGCAGTAAAGAGAATTTTGGTTCAAGATAGTGTGGCTGATAAGCTAGTTGAAAAAATAAAACCGTTAGTAGAGAAGTTAACAGTTGGGAATCCAATGGATGAAGTAGTTATTACACCTCTTATAGATAACAAATCAACTGATTTTGTTCAAGGATTAGTGGATGATGCATTGCATAAAGGGGCTAAATTAATAACAGGTAATGTTAGAAAAAATAATTTATTTTATCCAACATTATTGGATAATGTAAGTGTTGATATGAAAATTGCTTGGGAGGAACCTTTTGGACCAGTACTTCCAATTATAAGAATTAAAGATATAAATGAAGCAATTGAGATTGCTAATCAATCAGAGTATGGGCTTCAATCATCAGTATTTACAAGTGATATTGATAAGGCTTTTTATATAGCTGATAAGCTTGAGGTTGGTACTGTTCAAATAAATAATAAGACTGAGAGGGGACCAGACCACTTCCCATTTTTAGGGGTAAAGGCATCTGGAATGGGAACTCAAGGCGTTAAGTATTCAATTGAGGCTATGACTAGACCTAAGGCAGTAGTAGTAAATGTTAAGGGTCTGTAGATTATACTAGTAATATTGGATAGAGTGGAGAAATTAATTTTTTCCACTTTATATTTTGATTTTTAAAGCTTTATATAGCTCTAGAAAATAATGAAGTTTTAATCAGGATATAGATTTTGTATAAATTATATAGATATAAAAAAGGTTCACTCTAATTAGGGTGAACCTTTTTTCTCCTCTTTTTAGAGAAAGAACTAAAACTAATCAAGATATTGCAGTAGGGCAATATTTAATATAAATATCATAATAATCTTCAATATGGATTTGCATGAAAAGAATAAGTATTATATGAATTATTAATGTCAAAATAATTATATTTGTTAGTATATTTCCATTTCTAACTTTTTTATTTAGCTTGAATTCATCAACTTTATTTTTCATAGATATCTGTGATAAATTTTGTCTATGAGATGTTAGAGTGTGGTTACACTTGGGGCATATAGTTGTAGTATCGTCAAACTCTAAATCACAGTTTTTGCAATACATAAGCTATGACTTCTTACCCATGTCCATATCTGAAGATTTTGCACACATATCATATGAATTTGCTGTTGTTGCTACAAAAAAAGTAGTTGCTAGTGTTAAACTTAATACCTTTGATTTAGTTTTTTTCATTTGTTTTCCACCTAAAAATATATTTAATTAAAGTTATAAAATTCTTGAAATTATAACTAGAATTCAATGTTTTTATCTGTGCTATTATGATTCGAATAAGAGTTATATAAAAAGATTAGATGATTAATTTAAGAGTGGTAATTTAATGAATTTTATTCTATATAAGTAGTATATCGGAAAAAATAAAACTATATCACTGAAAAATAAAAAAATACATATAAATAATTTAATATAATGATTTCTTATTGTAGATATATCCATTTTATTTTCCTCCTCAATCTTTATTCTAAAATTTTAACAAATATACAGGTTACATACTATTAATCTCACTATGTTTTTGTCAATGTTGAGTTGCATCCTTGTAACAGCAAGTATTTCATATAAGTTTTATTATTCAATAAAGTAACTTAAAGTTATGAATTTAAGAAAAATTTAATATCTAAGTATGGTGCAGAGTATAAAATTAAATGTAGGTCTAAATTAGATGATTCTATCTCTTTATTTTATATAGTTCGATTCCTAAAAGAATTATTTTAACATTGTTGAAATAGAAACAAAAGTTTAATATAATATTGTTAATGCACTAACGGGTGGGAGGATATATACCATGAATAAAGAAGAACAGGTCATGATGGGTTTTAGAGATTTACTAAATAAGACTGTTTGGCTTAATAAATTTAAGATGGAAGAGAGTCTCAAGGGTTATAAGTCTTCTGAAGTACATTGCATTGAATACATTGGAAGAAATGTAGACTGCAATGTGACAAAACTGGCAGAATACTTTTATATGACTAGAGGCGCCATAAGTAAAGTAACTAAAAAGTTAATAAAAAAAGGTGTTATTGAAAGTTACCAGAAGCCTGATAATAAAAAAGAAATCTATTTTAGACTTACTGAGCAAGGTAAAACAGTTTATAATATCCATGAGGAACTTCATAAAGAGTTTCAAGAACGTGATAAAGTTGTATTTGAGCAGGTAACTGATGAACAATTTGACAGTATGATTAGCTTTGTCGAAAATTATAACCGACATTTGGATGAAGAAATAAAAAAACAGGGGATAATATTAAAGTAGAATAAATCAGAATAATGAAAATGAAATCATATACAGCCTAACTCTATTGAGAATAGGCTGTATTTTTATTGTTACCTATTTTGTTGACAAGGAAACAAAAAAATGATACTATAAATATGTTTCCAAGGAATCAAAAAACGAATATAGGAATATACCCCCAAATGAGGCGAAATGATAAAAGATGAACATGCTACTAGGGAAATAAAATAATGAAAAAAGTAAAGAGGTAAAGACGTAAAAAGGTAAAAAAGTAAAAAAGAAATAAATAAATATGTTTCTAAAGGAAACAAAATTATAATTTTTGAGAGGAGAATTTAAGTGTTTATATTTAAATCAAACAATGAACAGAATACAGAACAAATTGTAGATAAAAAGGCTTTGATATTTGGTCTTATATCTGCGTTTCTTTGCGGAATCGGATTCACTATCATAGCACCTGTCGTTCCATTCTTAGTGCAACCTTATACAAATAGTCCAGAAGAACAAGCTATAGTTGTTACAATGCTAACTTCTGTTTATGCAATCTGTGTGTTTTTTGCAGCTCCTGGGCTTGGAGCTTTGAGTGACCGATATGGACGTCGTCCATTACTCTTATTATGCCTTTTGGGTTCTGCAATAGGGTACTTAGTTTTTGGAATAGGAGGAGCTCTATGGGTATTATTTGTTGGACGTATAATAGAAGGTGTAACAGGTGGGAGCATAAGCACTATCTTCGCATATTTTGCAGATATTACTCCTAGAGAACATAGAAGTAAATACTTTGGATGGGTGAGTGCATTTTCAGGTGTAGGCTGTGTTATTGGTCCAACTGTAGGTGGATTACTTGCTAAGTTTGGTTATTCTGTACCCATGTATTTTGGAGCAATAATAACTTTACTTAATGTTATTTATGGATTTCTGTATATGCCTGAGAGCCTTGATAAGAAGAATAGATTAAAGTCGATTACACTTGCAAGGCTAAATCCATTTATACAGCTTGCAAATGTACTTTCTGTAAAAAACTTAAAAAGGCTACTTTTATCAGCATTCTTACTTTGGATACCAAATGGGTCTTTACAGTCAGTTTTTTCACAATTTACAATAGACACTTTCAATTGGAAACCCGCACTAATTGGACTTGTATTTTCAATTATGGGTATACAAGACATCATTTCACAAGGTTTTATAATGCCAAAGCTTTTGAAAAAACTTAGTGATGTACAGATAGCAATTCTTGGAATGGTTTCAGAGATTATAGGTTACAGTTTTATTGCAGCATCAGCCTTGTTTTCGTTCTATCCTATTTTTATTGTTGGAATGTTTATATTTGGTTTTGGCGATTCTATCTTTGGACCTTCATTCAATGGGATGCTATCCAAGTCTGTCGATTCTAGTGAGCAAGGGAGGATTCAAGGTGGTAGTCAATCCATTCAATCTTTAGCAAGAATAATTGGACCTATCATTGGAGGTCAAATCTATGTATTTCTTGGTCATGCGACACCTGCTTTTATGGGCATGATACTTATAGGAGTGGCAACATTAGTTTTGTATAAAGGGACACATGTAAATGTGTAAACTTTGTAAAATATAATAAGTAAAAATTCACTTTATGGAGCAGTTGATTTTAATAGATTGACTGTTTTTTTGTATTATATTATTTTTAATTAGATAAATTTGACTTTAAAAGTTTTTTATGATGACTATGTGTCCAGTTATGCACTTTTATCGACTAGTTACACAGTTTGCGTTGAATGTTTAGAAAATTCGTACTATTATATAAATAAATTTAAGCATATAAGGAGGTTTGTTATATGAATATTTATTGTGGAGGATGGTCAAAATTTAGACCAGTAAAAAAATAAGAAGTAGAAAAATAAGAAGTAGAAATATTCAATTAAGCTGTAGAAATGTTAAAAGATGTTGATTATGAAACACTTATCGTTGCTACTTAAGTTGTAGCAGGTACAAATTTAAAATTTATTTGTAATGCTACTGCAATTACAAAGGCACCTAAGGATTATTTAGCAGAAATTATGATTTTCAAAGCTCTTCTTTGTGAAGAAAAAAGTAGAACATGTAATTAGATATATAAAATAAAAAATATAATTAGATATATAAAATAAAATAACTGTGTTAGTAAAGGCTTTATTTTACAAGCACAGTTATTTTAATATTAAAAAATTTTATAAAAAAGGGAGAAAATACATGGGAGAAAAAAATAAGCTTTTAGAAGAAATCAAAATCCTACTAGATGAAGGAAAAGTAGCAATAGATAAAGCTATAAATAAGAATCTAATTTTGATTCTTGGAGGCACAGGTTGTGGGAAAAGTACAGCAATTAATTATCTTGCAGGATGTGAAATGAAGGAAGTAGAAGATGAAGATACTGGTATCTCCTATATTGAATGTGTAGACCCTGTTGCAGAAATTGGCTCAGGAGCTGTTTCACAAACTTTGTATCCAAATATTGTAGATATGAGAAGAGAAGTAGAAGGAATGGATGCAAAATTATGTGATACTGCAGGATTTAGTGATAACAGAGGAGTAGCACATGACATTAGTGCAGCAGTTTCGTTAGGAGAGGTGTTTAGAAATTCTGCATCTATATGTGGAGTAGTTGTACTAATACCAGAAGCAGATATATTAGAGGCTAGACTTACAAAAGTACTTGATTTATTTCAACAATTAAATATGTGTCTTCATAAAGAGAATTTTAGAGGAAGTATTACTTTCTTTATTTCTAAAAGCTTTTTAGGAAGAACAGAAAAACAAATATATAATGTGATTAGAAAAAAATACGAACAATTGTGTGAAAGTCCAGAAAATAATATAAAAGATAAAGCTTGGTTATTTGAAGAATTGCTAAAAGGAGAAGGAAAAAATATTCATCTTTGTAAACCACTTGAAGCAGAGCAAAGAGAAGGATTATTAAAAGAAGTAATAAAATTAGAAGAAGTAAAAGATAAAACATCAGCATTCCAATATCCAATCAGTGCAGATGCAAGATTAGTTTTAGATACATTAATAAAAGATATTCAAAGTAGTGTAGTATCTAGACTAGAAGTTTATGTCAAGGAATATACAGAAGACTTTATTAAGAAGGTTGAAAGAGTAACAATGATTCAAGAAATGTCAAAATATGAAAGAGTAGTAGACATATTTAAAAACTGGTTAGAAAGTTCAGTTAATGCAGAGAGTATTACTTTAGATAAATTTATCAATTTATTGTCAGGAGAAAGTGGATTATTCTTGGAAGACACATGTATAAAATTACAAAATGAGATAAGAAGAAACTTAGATATAATTAAAGATTTAAATAAATATACAGACCATGGAAATGCTGAAATTTCACTATCTTCTGTATATATGGAATCTATTATAGAAAAAACAAGTAAAAGTATAATGGAACAAAAATTTATTATTATAAGAAAGAAAATAGAAGAGATTTTAGTTTCTTATGAGGTACAAAAACAGGTATGGACATTATCAAATAGAGATAAATTGATGGAAGTTGCAAATAAAACAGACTACATATATAGTAAACGTGATTTTGAGCCTATTTTAAAGAATCTTACAGATAGAAATAGTGAAGAATTAGAAGCAAATATAACAAGATTAAATGCATATGGAGAAAAAGGAAATGAAATAATTAGAAATCTTGTAAGTAAATATATTTTAAATCCATTTATAATAAAATCATTTATACTTAAAGAAAAGACGGTAATAGAAGTTAAAGCATTAATTAAAAACTTGGTAATTAGCAGTGTTTTAGAAGCTTTTAGAAATAGAAATGTGGGAGATGATGTCTCTACAATTATGTTTTTAGCTAAAGACACTATCTATATGGATATTAATCTTGGAATGGATTTTGCATCAGAAAAAAATATCATTATTTCTTGTGAGAATCTTGATGTAAGTAGTAATTCTAAGATTAATGTAAGTGGAAAGAGTGGAAATCTTATAGATAATTCTATATATGGAATCAATGGTGAAGATGGTAGAGATGCAGGAAATATTTATTTGTACATTAAAGAAGAAATTAGAAACTATCGCCTTACACTAATAGCAAATGGAGGAAATGGTTCAAGAGGAACAGATGGTAAAGATGGTGTGGCTGGAAGCACAGGTAGAAATGGAAGTGATGCAGGATATACAAGTTATTTCTATGGACAAATGTTTAAAGGTTATTTTGCAGAAGGAACAAGTGGTGCAAAAGGAGGAAAAGGAGAAAAAGGAGGAAATGCTGGAAGAGGTGGAAATGGAGGAAGTAAAGGAAATATTTACTTCTTGGCAGATTCAGATAAAAAGAGAGAGAAGTTAATCAGTTGTTGTGATATAACAGTAAGAGATGGAGAAAGAGGTCCAGATGGAAGACCAGGATTTGGTGGAAGTGGAGGAAAAGGTGGTCATCATGGTTATAATACACTTTCATTCTCTCCAAGTGCTATAGATTCTACTGTATACTATACAGGATATTTTAAAAGTTGGGATTATAAACTAACTAGTATTACTAGTTATCGTATAACTCTTGAAGGTGGAAGTTGGGAAAAAGGAAAAGAAGGTCCATCAAGAGAGTATGCTGATTATGGAGATAGAGGAGAATCTGGAGGATATAATAATCCAAATTATAAAAAATCAACAGCAGTTTTAAAAGTTGAAGAAAGCTTTGTTAAAGAGAAATATCAAAACTATTGTGCTGAAGTATAGAAAGGGATGGATATATGTCAAATGAATTGTATAATGGAATCATAAATCTTTTGGAAAATGGAAGGAATGAACTGGAAAGATACAATTTAAAAGAAAAATCGATTTTGTTATTCCTGGGTGCTTCAGGGGTTGGAAAAAGCACTTGTATCAACTATTTAAAAGGTTGTGATATGGAAGAAAAAACAGATGCGGAAACTGGACAAGTGTACATCACAGCTAAAGATTCAGCAGTTGATATTGGTAATGGTGTATATTCTAAGACTTTATGCCCAGAAGTTGTAGATATTGAAAATAAAGCATTTTCTTTATGCGATTGTCCTGGATTTTTTGATAATCGTGGAGCAGAGTATATGATTGCAGGAGCAATGCTTGTAAGAGAAACTATATCTGCATCTTTAAAAGTAAAAGGTATAGTAGTCATTTTAGACTACCAGTCTTTACTGGACTCTAGACATACACTGTTAATTGATACAGCTAAAAACTTAAAAGATATGTTTAATGAATATACACAGTATAAGGAAAATTTTTTCTTTCTTATCAATAAAATACCTAAGCCACTTAGTGGTAGCGTGACAAAAGAGAAAGTTAGAAATATACTGAAAAAAGTAAAAGAAGACCTAGATAGCCAAGAAAAATATTATGAAGGTTATAAGGAACTGGTATATCTGTTAAATGTGGTACTAGCAGATAATGTTTCTATAGAATTGTGTAATCCACTAGACACAAAGCCAGAAAATCTATTGAGAGAATTAGAAAAACTTCCAACTACTTTCAAGAAAACTGATATGGGATTAATGCTTACTGCTTCTTGTAAAATGGAGATACAAAAAGCTGTTGACACAACATATAAAGAACTAGAAAAACTTCTAGCTCCTTATATAGAAAGTGTAAAAAAGGCATTAGAAGATTCTATTTCCATTTTATCTTCTATAGAAAATCTAAAAGAAAAAAAATCTCAGTTGGAACAAATGTATCAGAGTTTATGTAAAACAAATAGTATTGAAGAACTTATGGAGTTTGTACAAGGGCTTTTCTATGGTGATGGAGTGCAAAAAGTAAATATATTAGAAAAAATACACCTTGTTCTAGAGCTAAATAGTTACTGCAAAGAAACTAATATTGTCGGTCTAAGTGAATTATTAAAGTCATTATTAAATACAACACTGGAAGATACATTAAAATGTATTAAATACTGGATAGCAGAGAAGGAATTGGAACAAGAAGAAGCTGAGAAGCTTCTAGATGCAGAATACAGAAGAGAAAAAATCCAAAATTGTACATATATAAAATCATATGAAAAAGATAAAGTGCTTTCTATATATATTCCTGTACCTAAAGTGAATTTATCAGATTTAACTAAAATAATATCTGGCTATAAACTTAATGAATTATCATCTATATATATGTATGGAGAGTGTGAGCTAAAAATAGATTGTGATATGAAGAAGGATGTTTTCTCAGGTAAAAATATAGTTCTATTAGTTGAAAGATTATGTATACCAAAAGGTTCTTATTCAATTAATGTTTCTGGAAATGACGCAAAAAAATTGGATGGAGAAAGTTCTATTTATAACGGAATGAATGGAAGAGTCGGAAATAATGCAGGAACCTCAGGCGATATTTTAATATCTTTTAAACATATACAAAAAGAAGGCGAACTTAAGCTTTATGCTGACGGTGGACAAGGTGGAAATGGTCAAGATGGAAAAGTAGGAGAAACAGGAGCATCTGGAGTAGCTGGAGCAAATGCAAAACTAGGCTCTAAACCAGAGAAAAAAGAGTTTGCTGAGGAAAAAGGTGCAAAATACTATATAATAGAAGCAGAAAAAGGAAAACAAGGAAATACTGGAGGAACAGGTGGAGATGGTGGAAATGCTGGTCTTGGAAGTAAGGCTGGACAGATTTATCTCCTTGGAGAAGCAACAGTTCTAAAAAGTTCTATAAGCCAAATAGACGGAAGACATGGCTTAGCTGGAAAAGGCGGTTCTGGAGGAAAAGGTGGAGCTGGGGGTCTTGGAGGAATCCGCGGAATTTTTGAAGAAGCAAGAATGTATACAGGAATTTCTGGTAAAACGGGTTATAGTGACATAAACTATTACTATTTTGATAGATATGTGATAGGGAGTGGTTCAGATAGTGAGGAAACAGCAGATGATGGAAAGGCATTAGATGATCTTTATACAAAACACAAGGACTGGACAATTAAAAAGCTTGCAGACTCAGGTCTAGATGGAGCACAGGGAAAAGAAGGAAATCCTGGAAAGTCATTAGTAGAAAACGAATTGTTAAAGCAAGAGTATTCTCTATCAATGGATACATTTTTCTATCAATTCTTTGAAAGATTTGGTTTTTCTGGAAGTAAAGGATATAGAAATCTTAAACTTTTATGTGCAGTAGGAATTTTAGAAGCTGATATTTTAGAAATTTCGCATATTTATGAGATTTTTAATGCAGTTGAGAAAGTGGAAATGCAGTTAAATAGAGAAATTCTTCAGAAGTATTATAAATTTGATAAGAAAAATAAAGAAGTAATTTCTTTAGATGATATGCATATTAAGAAAGCGTTTTACCAAGAAGCAAAAGAGATTTATGACTACCTTATAAATAAATTGATGCAGTCTAATAGAATAGAAGCTTTTGTAAAAGAAAATCAGAGTTTTAGTGAATGGAGTATGATTTTATTTGCATTAGAACAGAAGGCAGCATTTTACATGCAGATGATAGAGGAAGATGAAATTGGAGGAAATCGTGTTACAGATATTCGAACTCTGACAGATTATCTAGAGAAGACTTTAAAAGAATTGGAACAAGGAAAGAAAGATGAATTAAAAGAATCATATTTCAATACCTATAAGGAAAGTGTTCTAACTCAAATTAACTCAGGAAATCAACAGATAGAAGTTTTGAAAAAAGAGCTTGAAAATAAAATGCTTTCTGTTGGAGCAAAAATGAATCTTTTGATTCAAGAAATTCTAAAGATAAAAGAAGATGAAAAAGAAGATATAAAGAAACTAGAAGAAAAGAAGGAAAAACTTCAAGAACAGATGAAAATACAACTAATTCTTTCTGGAATACAGAGTGCATTGAGTTTACTATCATCATTAAGTGGTATTGGTCAAGCGTGCTTAGGAGCTTTTGATAGTGCAAAATCTTTAAAAGAAAATCTTTCAGCTAAGGAAGAAGAGTATCAATGGACTAACAGAATGGTTAATTTTTCAGATTTCAAAATAGATTCTGAAGGTATGAGTTTTGTCCTTGGAACTCAGTTAAATGAAGATAGAAAGAATGCTTTAGGAGCAATGACAAATAAACTAGTCGGTGTTGATGATGGAAAGAGAGAAAATTTTAATAAAATTAAAGAGATTATGACTAAGTCCTTAGATAATAATGACTACCAAGGGAAAGAAAATGACATTGCAGTAGCAAAAAATGGCTTGGATGAAGGCGAATATGAAAAGATATACAAAAGCATTCAGAAAAAAGAAATGGGTATGTTGGAAGCAAATTATAGTAATAAACAACAAAAAGATAAATTGGTTGCACTAGAGAAGTGTAAAGCATCTATTGAAAGACAGCAAAAAACAGCAACTATTAAAAATGTATTAAGCATTGGTAGTGCAAGTTGTTCTTTTATTAATACAGCAATTAGTAGTGTTAATAATTGTCTAAATGTAAAAGCTAGCTTTGAAGATAAAATAAAAGTAGTTAAAGATGCGATTAAGTCAAAAGAGGATAATATTAAAAAACTAGATAATTTAAATATTCAGATGGAAGAGTTCAAAAATAAAACATTGAAAGAATCTATTATACCATTTGTAGACGGATTTGATACTACAGTTAAAAATCAGGATATTTTTGAAAATGAAATAAGCAGACTAAAAATGAAAGATGTCCTAACTGAATTAATTAAGAAGTTTGAAATCTTGAAAATGGAAAATTCAGAGGATATTTCTGGGATTTTCAAAAAAGTACAGGATATGATGGATGCTCAGATTATTATTACTGATAAGATTGACAAGAAAAAAGATAATCTTGCAATGGGAGAACTGATTTATCAAATGTCAGACAGTGGTAACCAGATGAATGAGTATCAGAAAAAGCTTATTCATCAAATTGAATTGAATCAGATTAGATATTTGTGCCAATTGGAGGCAGCAGCTTTTCAATTATGGACATTTCCATTTGGAAGCAATATAGTAAATATCTTAAATAGATGTCATGTAGGGATAACAGAAAATGAAGATGAGGTGCTAAAGCAGGCAAAGGAACAGAATAGACAAATTAAAGAGTTTTTAGTTCAAGATACTTATCAATGGCAAAAGACAGATAATCATATTTTGAAAATACCATTAGCAGGAAGTTTAGCAGGAAAATCACGTGTGGGATTTGAAAATACATTTTCTTTATATGATTGTAATGAAGAAGAAGTGAAAAAGCTTTTGACAGGAGAAGAAATTAGCTTTGAAATTCCACTAAATCAAAACTATGATGCAATGAAATATGTGACTATTTATGCAAATATACCTAATCTTAGACGAAATATTTTAGATGATAGTTTAAAAATAAATGTACATATGCATTTATATGATAAAGGATATTTTTCTCTATATGATGATAACAAAGATATGCACTATCAATATGTATTTCCACAAAATTATATCGATATTACACATGGCTTGGATGTTAAATATAAAAAAGATGATGATTCAGATTCAGTAAACTCTATCTGGTCTTCAATAGAAGATAAAGGAATAGAAAAGTTTAAAAATGCGGGATTAAATTCTGGTAGAAGCCCATATTCTATGGCTAAGCTTTCTTTGAAAGCACATTTTAATAAGAAGCTTTCTTATGACCTATTGACAAGTGAGCAGAATAAAAAGCTAGAGTCATATTTTGAGAAGAGTAGCAAAGATGCATGGAATCAGAGTATAGAGAGCTTTAAAAAACTTGGATACATTGATAAAAGAGGCGTTTTGTTAAAAAACTGGTCTGAAATTAAAAAGGATATGGATAACAATGGAGAAATTATGAAGTATTTCTCTATATTACAGGCTGATTTGTGGGAAAAAATTATATATGAGCAGATGAGTATACTGAAAGAGAATATACCAAATCTGACAATTGAGTTTATTGGTTGTGGTATCTATGTAGAGTCTGAATTTAACTATCTAAAACAAAATGAACTAAAATGCTATGAACAGAGATTAATTGAAATATAGCGGTTTTAAGTGAGGTTTAAGGAAGGGTGTTTTTAGTAGTTAAGTAGAAATATTATGGAAATTTAGTCAAAAAAGCACTTTTAAATATTACTGTTTAATTGTTTAAAAGTGCTTTTTTTAATATGAATTATAAATTTTTTATGTATAAATGTGTTATACAAGGGGGGTTAATTGTAGTTATAAGTATTAGGTTTATCTAATAAATTTGTCATACTGTTTAAACTTATTCCAACAGTAGAAGCATTATGCAAAAACGCGGATGTACTTGGTCTAATAAATCCACCTACACCAAGAAAAATCAAACCTAAGTTGAAAGCAATAATAAACTTAGAACTTAAACCAATTCTTTTCATAAGTTTATTGCTAATCTGTTTTAAAGTAATTAAATTATTTAAATTATCTGCTGATATAGTAATATCTGAAATTTCTCTTGCTATTTCAGCACCTTCACTCATTGCAATTCCAACATCTGACTCAGATATAGCAGGGGAATCATTGATTCCGTCTCCAATCATAATAACTTTACGACCTTTTAGTTTTTCATCTTTAATAAAATTGGCTTTGTCTTCTGGTAGAACTTCTGAATAATACTCATCCACTCCAATTTTACTAGCTATAGACCTAGCTGTTTTTTCACTATCACCAGTCATCATTACAATTTTTTTGAGTCCATATTCTCTTAAGTTTGAAATTACATCTTTAGCTTCTTTTCGTAAAGGGTCATTAATACAAATAACAGCTGATAATTTTCCTGATATTGCCATAAATAGGTGAGAATATTCGTCTGAAAGATTATTATATTTATACTCCTCGCCATCTGGTATAATACATTTTTCATCTTCAAATACGAAGTGTTTACTACCTATTATAACCTTTTTATTATCGACTTTTGTTGAAATACCATGTGCAATAATATATTCTACTTCTGTATGCATTTCCTTATGACTGAGACCTTGTTTTTCAGCTTCATGAACTACTGCATTAGCTATAGAATGTGGGAAATGTTCCTCTAGACAAGCAGCTAGTCTTAACATATCTTTTTTATTATAATCTTGGAAGGTAATTATATCTGCAACTGTTGGTTGAGCTTTTGTCAATGTGCCTGTTTTATCAAATACAATAGTATCTGCATAGGCAACATTTTCAAGGAATTTCCCACCTTTTACAGCAATATTATAATTGTTACATTCTCTCATAGCTGATAATACAGAAATAGGAATAGATAGCTTTAATGCACAAGAAAAATCTACCATCAAAATAGAAAGTGCTTTTATAGGATTTCTAGTAACTGCATAAGTAAATAGCGTTCCTAAAAAACTATATGGAACCAAGGTATCTGCTAGATGTTCAAATTTTCCTTCTACAGAAGACTTAAGTTTCTCAGATTCTTCAATCATAGTTACAATTTTTTGAAATCTTGTAGTACCAGCTTTTTCTTTGACACACATTACAATATTACCTTGTTCTATTACAGTTCCAGCATAGATGTAAGAGCCTTCTTTTTTATTAACTGCAAGAGATTCACCTGTAAGAGAGGCCTGATTAATCATTGCTTCACCAGATTCAATAATTCCATCTAATGGAATCATATTTCCCATATTTACACTAACTAAATCGTTTTCTTTTATTTCTGAAATTGGGACTAAAATTTCATTATCATCCTTTTTTAACCATACTTTTTCAATATTTAATGACATGCTTTGAGCTAAATCATCTATAGATTTTTTTCTAGTCCATTCTTCTAGTAATTCGCCTATACCAAGAAGAAACATCACTGACCCAGCTGTATTTATGTCTTTCCTAAAAATGGAGATACCTATTGCAGTTGCATCCAAAACAGAAATTTCTATCTTTTTATTTAGTAAAGAAGATATACCTTTTTTGAAATATTTTATAGAGTGAAGTCCTATAAAAAAAAATCTTAAATATTTTGGGAAAAATATCTTAGATACACTCTTTATAAATAGCTTATTTACTAATTTATCTCTGTAGTAATTATTTAACTCTCTACCAGTGTGTTCAGGGACTAGTTTTTCTATTTCGCTATTGTTGAAACTGAACTTAGTGATTTCTTTTATTATATAGTCTCTTTCACCTGTGTAATAAATAACAGCGTCACCAGTTCTATCATAAACCTTTGCTTTGGTAACACCATTTATAGAAGTCAAATAATATAGTAGAGTATCTGCCTGTTTGTTATTCAATTTACCAAGTTGTAAATCAAAACGTATACGACCTCTGATTTCATGCTTTATATAAAGATTCAATTTACTTCCTCCTGATACTATTAATCATAATACTTGATATTATTAATCATAACACCTGATATTATTAACCATAATAATCGTTAAATTTATTCTGCTGTGCAAGTACTATTTTTTTCTACAGTAGTATTTTCCTTGATGTCTTCACATTTAATGCTATCAGAATCAGTATTTTTTTCTACAGTTTGTACATTTTCATCTTTAATAGTTTCTTGTACAACTTTAGTATCTTCCTGTACATTTTTTGTTTTAGATGAAGATAATTCTTCTAGTTCATTGATTTCTTTTGCCTCAGCTAAAATATCTTCCATATTTTCTTGGATTTTAGTAGTTGTTTCAAGAACAGAATCCTTAACTTTCAACGCTCCAGCAGTTGCTTTAGTACAAGACTTTTTTACACAATCACTTGAAAGTATTTTGACACCTACAGTACCTAAAAGTACTCCTCCTAAAAATATCCCTGTTTTTTTCATTTTTAAAATATTCATTTTATCATATCCCTTCATTAAGTTAAATTTTATTTATATATCTTATGTATAAAGTAATAAATGTTAAAAATAGAGCGCGATTTTACAAAAGTAGTATTATATAGTTCTATTATGTTTCGAGAGTCCTATACGCTTTTGTATAATCCTATATATTTTTGTATAGTTTTATGTGTTTTTTATATAGTCTATATAATTCTTTTACATTTTAATAATTCTCTTATATTTTAAAGAATTATCATGTATTCTAGAAAATTCTTGATATTTATTTCGAAAATTAAAAAGTTAATAATAATTGTTATTAATAGAATTGTAAAATCATATGACATTTATTACCATTTATGCAATTAAGTATAGCACGCATGAATGTAACTTTCAACAGAAAATGATAATTTATATCAATTAATTGGCTTATTTTATGAAAAATATTATTTTATCACTACTCAAGGCTCAATTATTGATAACACATTCCTATAAGCATTACATTGCTTAGAGAAACAAACTTATTCTTGTTTATAGTTGATTTTATTATATTAAATCTAATTTTTAAACAATATTTGATGATAGTAGGTAGATATGATGCTGAAAAGAAAAGGGAGTTATTAGAATAAAAACACAGGTAAAATATGGGAAAGTATATGTTATAATATTTATAGCAAGAAGATGTAACCTATAATTTAAGAGTGGAGTTCATACTAGGATAAAACCTACTTCCTAATGAAAGGAGGTGGGAAGTATGAATAACTTTTTACTTAATGTAATAGCTGGCGTTGTTGCTAGTTTAATATTTTACTTAATTTGTAAAGTATTTACGAAAGTAAAAAGCCACTCAACTCGTGGCAAGAGTAAAAGTGGCTGGGAATTTGATTTTAAAATCAAGTTCCATAAGTTCAAATAGCTTCATTTAATTATGAACTTCACTCTACGACGAAATAGATTGTAGTTCTTCTTGCTTTTATTATACCACAAATTGGTACAGATATTCAAAAACAATATTTTTACTCTTATAGAAATTTGTTAAGTATAGTTATCCTTTTATGAGTGCATTTTCGATTGCTTTTTTTATAACTTTACTTGAATTTGTTGCACCTGATACAGCATCTACATCTACTTTTTGCTTGTTAAGTACTTTATCAATAACTTTTTCTGTTTTTTTCCTCGTTCATTTTTATGTTCCAAAAGATTAATGTTTAAAATTTTACCACTTTTTACAGTGACTTCTACTTTAGCAGATATGATATTTATATTACATTCTCCAACATAGGTTCCATCAGCAATGTCAGAGATATTTACTTTTTTAAAGGTCATATTTTCCACTGTTTGTTTGTAATTGTATTTGGTAATTGTTTTGAATATCTTTTGTTTTAATTTAATTTCAGATATATTCAAATATATAAAGTAATAATGTCTATTATAAAAAATTGTATAGTTGTATATTTGTAGATTTATCTTATCTATTTGGAAATAGAGCGATAAAGCATATCAAATCCGTGTTTAAGAAATTCCTGTTTAGAAAGTTTTACTTCTTGTTTGATATAAGCTTCTTTATTTGGTGCTGTCTGTATAATGCCAGATAACATTCCCAACAGTGAAAATATAGTAGGCATAATTTCAATATCTTCTCTAAGCTCACCTGATAAGATACCAGTATTTAGTAACTGTTTTATTTTTTCATTGATTTCTTCACCAACACGGAAGGTTTCTTTTTCCCCAGGTGGGTAGTCTGTATTTTCAAAGTCAATGTTGATTTCATCGAGGGCTATTTTAAAACTTATTGCATAGAAAAACACCAGAGATATGACAATGTAGTGTTTATCATTTTCTGGTGCTATTTATATTAAATTATTTTAAAATTCTAACACTGTCGTTTTCAATTAATATTGCTTGATTATCATTAATAGCTTTTAATTATAAAGTTTTAGAATACGCATTTACTATTTTTTCTACAGCTTTTCCAAATTCCCAATTTTGGGAATGTGGTACTACATAAAAATCAATTGAATTTAAACTAGAGTAGTCCTTTAAGTAGGGAGTTTTTTCCATATCGTCTATTTCAGATGAATATTTATTTTTTTATAATATTACAAATATCTGGAATATAAAGTGTTATATATAGTAGAGCAAATAAAGTTGTTAATAGGGGGTTAAGACCTAAAACTAAGCTGATTCCTATATCAATAAGCAATCCTATTGTAAATTTGATACCTTTATTAAGTTTCAATCAAATCACCATCCTTTTATTTTTTATTACCCAATTTAACTAAAAATAGTTGATTTTTATAAAAATTATTGATGTATAAAATTACTATCTTATAAGTTAATAGTATATTTAAACATTATACATGTCTATATTATTTTAAATATTATATATGTTTATATTATTTTTCTTATAAAACAATAAAAAAAGAAAAGACATTTTTAAAATTTACCTAAGAAATATATAAAAGAAATTTATAACTTAAAAAGTCATGAACTTGAAAAATAAGAGTTTGATTTTAAAACATATGTAAAATACAAAATATTGAGCTAAATACTGAAGAAATAATGATAATTATGCTGTTGGAAAATTATGTAAAATAATGGTAAAATATAGTTTATAATAGAAAAATTGATTTATATTATAATTATATTTATTTTTTTGGATTTATGCACTTAGAGGATTCATAATTTATGCTGATTACTACTAAAAGTGCATATATAATATTATGTTATAAGCTTTCATGAACTTCTATTTGAAAGGGGAGATTACAAATGGATAAAAGATATTTGGAATCCAGTGTATTTGAAGCTTTTCAAGACAGACTTTCTTATGTTTTCAGTGAATTTGATTATATCTATGTATCTTTCAGTGGAGGAAAAGATAGTGGTCTATTATTGAATTTAGTTTTGGATTATAAAAGAAAATATAATATAAAATCCAAAATAGGAGTATTTCATCAAGATTTTGAGGCTCAATATAGTATGACAACAGAATATGTTGAAAAAATGTTTGAAGACAATCTTGAAGATATTGAACCATATTGGGTATGTCTGCCAATGGCTACGAGAACAGCTGTAGGTAATCATGAAATGTTTTGGTATCCATGGGATGATGAGAAAGAAGAATTATGGGTAAGAAAAATGCCAGACAAAGAATACGTAATAAATCAAGAAAATAATCTTTTTACCTACTATAAGTATAAGATGAAGCAGGAAAGTTTGGCAAAGCAATTTGGTAGGTGGATGAGAAACAAGCATAAGGGTGCAAAAGTTGCTTGTTTACTTGGAACAAGAGCTTCAGAATCCTTACAACGTTATTGTGCTATTGTGAATAAACAGCATGGATATAAAGGCAAGTGTTGGATAACAAAGGAGTTTAAAAATGTATGGACAGCATCTCCTTTATATGACTGGGGACTAGAAGATGTTTGGGTAGCCAATTATAAATTCGACTATGAGTACAATAAAATCTATGATTTGTTCTATAAAGCTGGATTGCCTCCAAGAAAAATGAGAGTAGCATCTCCTTTCAATGATTCAGCAAAAGAGAGTTTAAACTTATATAAGATATTGGACCCAGAAGTATGGGTGAAATTGGTTGCTAGAGTACAAGGGGCTAATTTTACTTCTATTTATGGAAAAACAAAAGCTATGGGGTATCGTAGTGTAAAGTTGCCAGAAGGACATACATGGAAAAGTTTCACTTATTTTCTGCTTGATACACTACCTGAAGATATAAGAAATAATTATATTAAAAAATTTTCAACATCTATCGACTTTTGGCATAAAAAGGGTGGTGGTTTGCCAGAAATCGCTATATGTGAGTTGATAAGAAAAGGGTATAATATAGAAATAAATGGAATTTCTAATCATACAAAAGATAAAAAAAGTAGAGTCGTATTCTTAGGAGATATACCTGATGACACAGATGATATTAAATTTACTAAAGATATACCAAGTTGGAAAAGAATGTGTTATTGTATTTTAAAAAATGACCATATGTGTAAGTTTATGGGATTTGGTCCTACAAAAGAGCAAAGAATGAAAACAGAATACATTAAGAAAAAGTATGAAAAATTTTCTAAGATAGGAGTTAAGATGCTATGAAGTATAAAAGTCCTGTATATGAAATCATCGCTGTCCCAATTGAAAAGATAGAATCTAACGACTATAATCCAAATGCAGTAGCTCCACCAGAAATGCAGTTGCTGTATAAAAGTATAAAAGAAGATGGATATACAATGCCGATTGTCTGTTATTATAATCCAGAAAATGACAAATATGTTATTGTAGATGGTTTTCATAGATATCGAATAATGCTTGAAAATAAGGATATATATGATAGAGAAGGTGGAGTACTTCCTGTTTCAGTAATTGATAAATCACTTGATGAGAGAATGGCAAGTACTATTCGTCACAATCGTGCAAGAGGTTCACATAATGTGGATTTAATGAGCAATATTATAAAGGAACTTTGTGATATTGGAAAATCTGATAAATGGATATCAAAGCACTTAGGGATGGATATTGAGGAGATTCTTAGATTAAAGCAAATAACTGGATTATCCTATTTATTTAAAGATAAAGAGTTTGGACGTGCATGGATTCCTTTTGATTCTGATACTAAACAAGATAATTAAAAAGATATGTTTTTAGTATAAACACTATAGAAATACTATTAACCTTTTTGGAGCAGTGTTTTAAAGAACTATGAAGAAGTGTTTTAAAGAAATATGAGGCAGTATATTAAAGAAATATGAAGCAGTATATTAAAGAAAATATACTTGAGTTTAAAGCTTTTGAATAAATACAAGTATTGAGAATAGAGTAGTGTAAGATATAAATTACATAATATTAACAAAGAAAAAAGAGTAGGAGGATATCCTGCTCTTTTTCTTTGTTAGTACTGATTAACTTTTTTCATTTATGAATAAATAGTATATTTTAATAAAAAAATTATAAGTGTTATAGAATTGTTATTTTTTCATGTTAATCTTCTTATAGAAAATGAATTTAGATTATTACAAGAAAGGATGAATAGACATGAAAGACTTAATTCTTGAAACAAAAAATTTATCAAAAAGATATGGAGAGCAGATGGCAGCCAACCATATTTCACTTCAAATTGAACGTAATATTATATATGGACTTCTTGGACCAAATGGTGCAGGTAAGTCAACAACACTTAAAATGATTGTTGGACTTCTTCATCCAACAGGAGGACATATTTTTTTTAATGGAAAGCCTTGGCAACGAGAGTCTCTTACAAAAATCGGTTCTTTAATCGAATCACCTGCTTTATATGGAAACCTTACAGCAGAGGAAAATCTACTAGTTCACACAAGACTTCTAGGCATTCCACATGAAAAAATTCATGAAGTATTAGACACAGTTGATTTAAAAAATACTGGAAAAAAGAAAGCCTCACAATTTTCTATGGGAATGAAACAACGACTTGGAATCGCTATTGCACTTTTGAATAATCCAGAACTATTGATTTTAGATGAACCAACCAACGGGCTTGACCCATTTGGAATTCAAGAACTACGTGAGTTGATTGCATCTTTTCCTGAAAAGGGAATTACAGTAATTCTCTCAAGTCATATATTATCAGAGGTTGCTCAGGTAGTTGATAAAATAGGAATTATTAGTGGAGGAAGGCTATTATTTCAAGGTATACCAGATCCAAATGAAAATCTAGAGGAATTCTTCTCTGATGTAATCTTAAAAGGAGGAAAGTAAAATGAATGGACTTAAATCTGAACTTTTAAAATACAAAAGAACATTTATGGGGAAATTGATTGTTTTTATTCCAATATTCTTTGCATTATATGCAGGGATAACACAATCAACAATCATGAAAAACCCATTATCTCAAAGTAGCTCTTGGTCATGGGACAGCCTTCTAGCCTTGGTTTTTAATTCGTGGCCATTTGTATTTTTACCTCTTGGTATGGGATTGTTTGCTACTTTGGTAGCTAGTCAGGAAAGAAAAGCTGGGAATTATCGCACTTTGCGTGCATATAATGTTTCACCTATGATTCTTTGGACTGATAAGGTTATGGCTATGGCAGTTTACACTCTGCTATCAACACTAGTTTTGATAGTTTCAACAATTATGACTGGTTTGTTTTTATCAGAAGGAGCAATCCCATTTGGTAAGATTATTGCTGGAGGTTTTGTTTGTTGGCTTGTTTCTCTTTCACTTATCCCTATTCAGCTGTGGGCAGCTACATGGAAAGGAACATTCTTAAGTATGGGAATTGCACTTGTAGGTATGATGATAGGTGTTCTTACAGCAATAAAATCTTTATGGTTTGCAGTACCGTGGAGTTGGGCTATGAGACTGATGTGTCCTATTGCTGGTGTGCATCCAAATGGAGCTATTTTGGAGACTGGAAATCCACTTTTAGATTCATCTGTGATTCCTGTTGGGATTATCGTATCCTTGGTTATATTTGTTGTAATCACAGTAATTACAGGTATTTGGTTTAATAGGAGGGAAGTAAAATGATAGGAGTATTATCATCAGAGTGGCTAAAAACAAAACGTACAGCAATTCGTTGGCTTACATTCTTTATGCCTGTAGTCATTGCACTTTGTGTTGTTGCTTATCTGGCAATTAGGTCTGAAGTTACATATAAATTTGTTTTTGAAGGTTATTTTATAGTATGGACAGCAATTATCATTCCAGTAGGAATAAGTCTTCTATCAAGCTTTATTATACATGAGGAGGAACTTGCTGGAGAGTTCAATGGTTTTTTAAATACAGGAGTTTCCCGAATTAAGTTATACTTAGGAAAATTTTTTATATTGATGTTTTGTATGGCAGTCAGCACTTTTATTTCATCACTTATAATATGTGTCGGAATGAATATTATAATACCTGATGGAGGTAGCATTTCTCTATTTATGATGGCATCCTTACTTGCAGTAATAGGGACACTTCCAATTCTATCTATTCACTTGTGGGTCAGTTTTTTATGGGGGATGGGAGCATCCATCGGAATAAGCATGGGTGGTATTTTAATGGCTGCTTTGATTGGAGGAACAAGTCTTGGGGGTAAAATCTGGGTGTTTGTTCCTTGGGCTTGGCCAGTAAAGATGTCAATGTTTCCATCTATTTATTTTCAGACTACCTTATCAACTGCAATTTCTTCAGGAGCAGAGTCACAGCTAATAAATGCACTTAATTTAACAGTAATTGGACTTATCATTTTTCTAGTTGGTGGAATTATATGGTTTAACAGATGGGAAGGTAGAGCATGCAATGAGTAATGACTATGGACATTTTTATAAACTTGACCAATGAGAAAAATTATCAGATAATATATGAGCAGGTCACAATACAGGCTTGTTAATAATGCATAAGTATTGGAGGATAATTAAAATTGAGCAAAATATTGATTGTTGATGATGAAAGAGAATTGGTGACATTATTAGAAAAAAAACTGAAGTCAAAAGGGCATGAAGTACTTATCGCATATAATGGAAATGATGGAATTGAATTAGCAAAGAAACAGCCAGACCTTATTATACTTGATATTATGATGCCTGGGGCTGATGGCTTTGAAGTTTGTAGTACCATACGAGATGATGTAGTTTGCCCTATCATTTTTCTAAGTGCAAAGCAATCAGAAACAGATAAAATAAAGGGATTAACTCTTGGTGGAGATGACTATATAGTGAAACCTTTTGGGTTACGAGAATTGATGGCACGTATTGAAGCTAATCTACGCCGTGAAAAGAGGTCACAATATATCAATATGGAGAATAAACGTCCAAAAATGTATTTTGGAAAACTATGTTTAGATATACAAGAGCGTGCAGTTAAAATTGATGGCAAGGATGTTCACTTGACAAAGAGAGAATATGATATTGTAGAATTACTTGCATTGCATGCAGGACAGGTTTTTTCTAGAGAACAAATCTATGAAAAAGTCTGGGGATATGATTCAGAAGGTGAAGATTCAACAGTTGTTGAGCGTGTTAAGAAGATTCGTGCTAAATTTTCTGTGGTAACACCTAAAATTGAATATATTTCTACTGTTTGGGGGATTGGGTATAAATGGAATAAATTTTAGAGAAGGAGATTTTCATATAATGAAAAGCATAAAGAATCGGTCACTTTCAGCACAGTTTCGCAGAACACTTTTTTTAATTATAATCACCAGCATATTGGCGTCACTGATTACTTATGCTGGAGTAATTATGTTGTTTATTCGAGCTTTAAATAATAATGACATATATGGCGAAAATTATTATGAACAGCAGATACCAGAAATAGAAAAATACATTCATAAAAAAAATACAACTATTCTATCTCCTTCAAATGCAGAAGATTTGAACAATATGATTCATGGTGACGGATTATTCTATCAGGTTGTAGATAATGACAGTAACTTTTTATATGGTACATATAAGAAACAAATTTTTGAAACAAAGGAACAATTATTTAATAAACTAAATACTAAAATTATAGATTCGGGAAATTTTGTAAAGATTGTTCCTGTTATTGATGATAGTGGAAAAATCAAAGGGGCTGTCCTTCTTGCTTATCAGTTGAAACTTACTTATGCAAATGGAAATGAAAATGAGCTGTGGAGAGACGATAGGGTTATTATTCTTGTTTTGTTATCTCCTTTTATATATATTATAGGATTTACAATACTATTTTCTCGAATTCTTGCTAAAAATATCAATCGACCACTAAAACTACTGATGGATAGTTCACAGAAGATTAAAGAAAAGAACCTTGATTTTGAAATAGATTATTACGCGGATAATGAACTAGGAAATCTATGTAGTGCTTTTTCAGAAATGAAAGAAGAATTAAAAAAATCCTTATCTGCACAGTGGAAAATAGAACAGGAACGAGTAGAAATGGTAGAGGCATTGGCACATGACCTGAAATCACCATTATCTATTGTAAAGGTATATTCAGAAGCTCTGATTGATGATACTGAGATTAGTGAAGAACAACGTCAATATCTTGCAGTTATAGAAGCAAATGTAGATAAAAGTGTCTCACTAGTTCAGCAAATGCAATATACTTCTGAACTTGAAAAATCTTGTATTCAGTTACAGTTAGTTCCTATAAATCTGACTGAGTTTTTGGAGCAAAAAGTATACTACTATGAATTAGAGGCTAGGAAAAAAGAAATATCTATCACTTTAAACATTCAAAGTGATATAGAAGAATCTATTTTGATTGATATAGAGAAATTGGAAAGAATCTTTGATAATATCGTATCCAATAGTCTTCAATATACTCCAGAAGGCGGAAAAATCAAAATATCAGCAAAGGCAGAAAAAGAATATATCTCATATGAGGTTTGTGATTCTGGTACTGGATTTAGTGCTAAAGATATGCATAAAGTTTTTGAAAAATTTTATAGAGGTGATGAGGCTAGACAAACTAAGGATGGGCATTCTGGTTTGGGGTTGTACATTGTCAAGCAATTAGTTGAGATGCTTGGTGGTTCAATCAGAATAAAAAATGCTGAATGTGGTGGTGCATGTGTTATATTTCAGCATAAAATATTTAATCTCTAATCATTCATATTTAATTTTTTATTGTGTAGATATTGTAAATATATTAATAAGTGATTATGTTAAGTATATAAAAGAGGTATCAGCAATATGTTGATACCTCTTATTGTATTTGAGTATTGAAAAAATATCTTATAAGTTCTTAAATGAATATAGAAAGTTTCTACAATAAATAAAGAAACTTTCTACAAATAAAATCTGTTACCTTGATGTAATAAATATAGTATTATATAACTGTACCAATTAAAAGTAAATATATAACTTTAAGTTAGTTAAGGAGAATAATATGAAAAAATATTTACCTGTTTGTCCAGTAGAAATCACATTGTAAATGAGTTTATATGCGATTGTAATAATTTTTGATGGGTCTTAATAATGTGGCAAAAGGGATTTGGAGAGAAGAAGTTCCTTATGCTATGGATATGATAAATTATTATATCACTAGTCTTGTTTAACTATTTTATGTCTGATAAAAAATAATAGTATGAGGTTAATTTATGAAAAGTACTAATGAAGAGTTGATAAAGCGAGGTTTTATTACAGAAGAATATATCAATAAATTTCAATCTTATTCAGATGAAGAGTTATTGGAACTAGCAAGTTCATCAAAAGCAGTTGAAAGGTCAGTTTATATAAATTTGATGTCAAAAAGATATGGAGTCGAAAATAAAGAATTTGTAGAGTTTTTGTTAGGAAAGCTTTGCGTTGAAAAATCTCTATATACGAAGATTGAGCTTTGTAATGCCCTTGAAAATGGGAATACTTATACTGCAAAACAGATGATTAAATATCTTGGAACAATAGGAAATAATCAACATAAATATTTGCCAGACAGGGTTTCTAAAAAGAAGAGTTATCCATTAGCAAGGGATATAATTGCAAGAAGTTTAGCAAGGATGAATGTAGAGATTTTACCTGTATTGTTTGACGTTTTAGAGAGTGATGATAGGATTAAGATTTCTGAGGTAATTGATGCTATAGGATTTATGATATTTTATAATCAAGGTGTAGCTAGTGAATATTACTTTAAAAAGATTGTAAGTGTAATGGAAAAGTATTCGGAAGATGATTTAATTATTTGGAAATGCGTAATGTGCCTTTCTTCTTTTAAGACTCAAGAAAGTATAGATATTCTTGAGCAAGTTTTATATAGTGATAAAAATGATTTAATAAAAAATGAAGCTGAGTGTTCTCTAAGTAAGATTAAAAAAGAGATAAAGTTGTAGAAGGAAATAAAATCAAAAGCAATAAAATTGTATAAAGAACAATCAAATTTGCTAATCTAAAAGGGGGAAACTGGTTTATGAGAAAACAGCTGTCAGATATGACATTAGAAGAGTTATGGAAGCTATTTCCTATATTTTTAACTAATCATAGGGAATGTTGGAAAGATTGGTTTAAAGAAGAAGAATCTAGACTAACTGAACTACTTCCTATGCAAAAAATTGTGAGAATAAGTCATATTGGAAGTACTGCTGTGAATACAATTTATGCAAAACCGATTGTTGATATACTGATGGAGATAAAGCCTGAGTGTAATATGCAAGAGATTAAAGAGATAATTGAGTCAGATGACTATATTTGCATGTCTGAAAGTGGTGATAGGATTTCATTTAATAAAGGATATACAGTAGATGGGTTTGCAGAACGAGTTTTTCATTTACATATAAGATATGCAGGAGACAATGATGAATTATTTTTTAGAGATTATTTGATTGATAATCCAAGCGTTGCGAAGGAATATGAGAATCTTAAGTTGAAATTATGGAAGGAATATGAGCATAATCGTGATGCTTATACAGATAATAAATCAGATTTTATTAAAAAGGTAACTGAAAAATCTAGGAAATTGTATTCTAATAGATACAGTTAGGATGTTATTTACTATATTTAAGTTTAATACATTTAAATTTAAGTTTAATATATCAATGCTTACTAAAAATGAAATATTAAAATCACTTTGAGACAGTTGAAAAAGCTCACAATTTATATGTGTTTATATTATTATTAAAATATAAATTAAGGAAAGTCATTTCTGGCTTTCCTTTTTTGAGTTTTTTAAATATATTAAGATTCTCAGCTTAATACTAACACAACCTAATATAAAGAAATAAAGAAAAATCTGTATCAGTATAAGAAATATTCAACTCTCCACTATACTTATCAACAATTTCCTTGATATTTTCAACACCATATCCATGAGATTTACTATTATCTTTATCTGAAATAAATAAACCATGTTTTTTAATGATAGGATTTACCTTGTTATTTGTTAATAAATAGCTAAAATACTCATTTTCACAACGTGCTTTTAGCACCACTTTTCTATTTGATAAGTCAGAAATCTTTAAGGATGCTTCTATAGCATTATCCAAAGAGTTTGAAAAAATAGTACATAAATCCATTGGTTCTATACCAAAGTGATTGTCTATATCTATATTAAAATGAACATCAACACTATTTTCTTCCAATTCTGTATGACGAAGATTTAAAATTGAATTAAGGGCAGGGTTTTTACAAAATTGCTTACCACTTAAAGTCCCAAAACTAAGTTTTAATTGTGTAAAATAATCTTTAGCTCCATCAATATCTTCAACTTCTAAATAAGACTCAATCATTTGGAAGTGGTTATTTATATCATGTCGTATTTTGCGTATCTGAACCTGTTGATTCTCTAGTAAGTCGTAATATTCTTCTTTTATATGATTCGATTGATTTTCTAACTTCATCTTTACATTTTCAATTAATGGATTTAAAAGAAGTATCACACCAATATTAGCTATGATTGCAGATAAAATAATTAGATAAGTACCATAAGGTAAGTTACCTAAGATAATATTATAATCGCTACCCATAGGAATTAAATTAGTGGGTGGCAAAATAATGGCAATTAATATTGATAAAAATGAGGATATACATACTATATCAATAAAAATCCATATGCGATTTGTAAGGTACTGTTTTATATTAACTAATCTATTTTTTAAGAAAAAATGTATCAAAAACCATAAAAATACTTTAATTATGGCAGAAACTATCTTAAAGATTGAAAGTACTACAGTATACTCACTTGAGCTTACAAGTTCTCTATATAGAGGATTGTTTATAAAAAGAAAATTAACACCAACTATAATAGGATAGAGTATCATTATAACTGATATTATAGGAATCAACCTACTTTTACTACAGACTATAAGGAGTATAAAATATCCAAGTAGTGTAAAAAGTATATTTACAGGGTCAGAAAGCCATATTATCATTTGACCAATAATAGAATAACCCAAAATCAATATTATTTTAAAAATCCAATGTTTCCTAAAATCTATAAAATAAGATGTTAGCTTATAAAGAAAAAAGGCCATAAAAATGCTAAGTAAAACTGTAATATAAATTGTAGCTTTTGATATTATTGAATAAGTATCCATTTGAAAACCTTTCTAAAAATTAAGATTCTAGCATATGTCTTGTAAATTTTCCTACAACTTCTTGATATTTTTGACGACTTATAGGAATTTTTTCATTTTGTACTTTAGCATATGTTTGATTTATACTGTTTACATAGTTTAGATTGACAATATATCTTTGATGTGTACGTATAAAATTAGATGGAAGAATATCTTCCATATCATTTAGTTTTCCATAATACTCTAAAGATTTGTCAGAGGTTACTACAGTCAGCTTTCTTAATTCACTTTTAAAGTAGAAAATGTCTTTTGTATTGATTTTACAAAGGTTAGTTCCAATCTGAATCGTAATAAAGTGTTCTTTCCATTGTTCTAATTTTTTTAGTGCTTCTTTTAAGACTTCACATATTTTTTCACTTTTATAAGGTTTTAAGATATAGTTTAAAGCTCCTACATCATATCCATGAAATACATAGTCAGAAAAACCTGTGACAAAGATAATTATAGTATCTTTTGAGTATTTTCGAATGACTTTTGCTATATCAACTCCATTAATTTCTCCAAGTTCAATATCTAAAAAAATGATGTCCATATAATAATTTTCATGTTCTAGATTATATATTAGACTTTCTCCATTTGAGTATTCTTTTATCTGGCAGGGATAGCCCCATAAATCCATTTCTCTTGTGATGATTTTATTTAGCATACTTCTTTGTTGTTTTTCGTCATCACAAATACAAATTGAAATCAATGATTATTCTCCTTTCAAGTTTTATATTTATATAATTAAGTATATAATAAATTGAGCTACCTAGATACATAAAAGAGAAAATATGTCTAGGTAGCAAAGTAGAGTCTTACTTAAATAAGTTTTGACTAAAATCGTACAGATAAGAATTATATAGACTTACTCAGAGAAGTTTTATCTAAAATAATTTAAGCAAACTTATTTTGAAATTCCAACAATTTCTTTAAATTTTTTGTAAGTCAACAGATATATAAGGTACATATAAACCCCACAAACCACTAGTAAACCTAGATTTATCAAAAGAGCATTGACTTCACTATGAACAATTCTACCATCATTGTTTACCATAATCATAAAGTTAAAAAGATATATTACAAAACTTCCAGTAATAAGAGGGTATGAAAAGATTTTCTTTAATTGGTTGCGAATACAGAATTTTATATAGTCGTTGTTAGCACCTAATCGACTCAAATCTATAAAAATCTGTTTGTGATTTACTGCTATTGTAACACCTCTTGTATATGCAATGATTCCCACAGCCGTAAAGCAGATTATACCTACATAGATAAATAACATCAAGAATACTGCTGTATTTTTTATCATATCTTGACTCTGCAAAGTTTTAAAATTAGGATAGTACTTCCATTGGAGATATAATTGATTATTATCTGGAGTTAATTTTAAAGAACCTTCTCCACTTGGATATTCTTCATCCAAAAAATACTTTTGACCAGTTGATTCATTGCGTTTTTTCACATATTCATCATACATAGTGTATGTTCCCATTTCCTTAGGTGTTCTTTTTATAATCTCTGACTTTAAATCATTAGCAAAAGCATAGGTATCTGTAGCTTTATCTACATTAAATAGGACAGAATTATTGTAGTTATTTATAGATAAACCTTTAGTAAATGCATTATAATCGTCTTCACTAAGGACATAAGCAGTCATACGAGCATTTTGAAAGAAAGAACCATTAAATATTAGGTTTCCAGAATATTTAAAAGGAGTTTCTTTTTCTGTGGCTGGGCTTGATATAAATTTTGGAAAATCATAATCTCTATTATTATTTTCTTTACTTACAACAGCAAGATATTCACCATTTTTTATAGTGATAGGTTTATCAATTAATTTAGAGAAATCCTTAGAATTAAAGAACATGGCTAAAGAATGTTTTTTCATATATACATCATCAATAGTTCTATCTTTATTAAATATTGATTCTGTACCATCTACAATTAATTCAATAGAAGGAAGTTCCATATAGTTTTGGATTTTTACTTTATGCTTATCTGCCAACTGTTCAATTTCTTTTTTAGATATTTGATTCACTCTTTGGTTATAAGTGAATGTGTAATCTATAGGATTCTTTTTAGTATTTTCATTAATTCCTGCAATCACATTAGGTATATAGAATACAGCAAATAAGGCTCCTGCAATTAAAAATGCAATAACACACATATTTTTTACAGTTTGCTTGCCCATAAATCTCATCATACTAGTAGATATAATATTTTTGTAGTATTTTTCTGGATGTTTTCCTCTTTTTGCATGTACTACTACATATGTCATAATCATGTAAATTCCAATAGCAGAGAATACATACGTAATGTTCCATATAGATGGCATCATGTAATTAAGTTCACTTATGACTATTGAAGGTACTACATAACCTAGAAGAAGTCCTAATACCATAAAAAATGTTCCCAATATACCATACCAACTTTTTACCTCATGCACTGGTTCAGAGATTCTTTGGTCATTTAGTATATCAATTATATTTGTACGATTGATGAATTTTACTGAAAGTAAGAAAATACATAGAGTTACAAATATACAAAATATGAAACCATATATAAATCCTTGAGTTCCAAAGTGGTATGTCATTTCTCTTGTATCAATAATTACCAATTGGAATATCTTCCATATACCAAAAGATACAGGCATACTCAATAGAAGACCTAAAAAACAACAGACTATTGAAATAAGAAGTATTTCTGAAAATAGAATTTTTTTCAATTTTTTCTTATCTGTCCCTAGAGCCATAAAAATACCAATTTCTCTACTTTTAAATTTTAAAAATAGGGAAGAGGCATAAGTAGTAAAAACAGCACATCCTAATATAGCAACTGCAAATATCATTATGGCTTGTTTTCTACTATCTCCTCCAGTTGGAAGGATTGTTTGCACTGTAGGACTAAAATAAATTAAAGCATATGAAGTTACTAAGACTACAGAAAGTATTATACAAAAGAATAATGTTGTATAGTTTTTCCAATTGTAGGCTCGAAGTTTTCCATATAATTTATTAATTGTCATCTTGACTGCCTCCCATTTCTTTTAAAAGTTCCAATAATTCATCTAGGAATTCACGTCTTGAATTTGATTTTACGACTTCTTTGTAGACCATTCCATCTTTAAGGACAATGACACGGTCACAAAAACTTGCAGCAAAGCTATCATGTGTAACCATGAATATAGTGGCATCTAGCTCTTGTTTGGCTTTTAGGAATGAGTCAATTACTGTACGACAAGATTTGCTATCAAGATTACCAGTTGGCTCATCTGCTAATATCAAATCTGGATTATTCATAAGAGCTCTTGCTACTGCTGTACGCTGTTTTTCACCACCAGATATTTCAGCAGGGTATTTTTTGCGTATATGCTCAATACCAAATAATTTGCATAGGCTAGTAGCACGGTTTTCCATTTGTATAACTTTACTACCTTTGATAATTTGTGGAACACAGATATTTTCAAAGACACTAAGACCATCAAACAGCATAAAATCTTGGAATACAAAGCCCAACTGCTGATTTCTAACTTCGGAAAGTTCTTTTTCTTGTAGGTTTCTTATATTATTGTTTCCAAGAGTTATTTCACCTTCATCAATTGGTATAAAGCATGAAATGCAGTTTAAGAGAGTTGTCTTTCCACTTCCAGATGCACCCATGATTGCAACGAATTCTCCTTTATTGATTTCAAAAGAAATATTTTTTAATACAGGGTACGTTTTATTACCTGCCTTGTATGATTTACATAAATTGTTTACTTTAAGCATATATATCATCCTCGCTTTCATTTATCTTGTAAGTCAATGATAGCATTTGAAAGGTGTATGGGAATATAAGTCTCGTTGTAAGAATTGGGTGTTTTTTTGTAATGTTTGAGTTAGAAAAATTTTTGAAAAGGTATTGTTACGATTATTTAGATAAAAGATATGTTGATGTATAAATGGTAGTCTTTTTTGTAAAATAATTATATATTTTTATTTTATAATATAAAAACACTATTTTTTTACTAAAAAAGCTACCACAATCAATAACGAAAATACAATTGAAAGTATTGAAAAAGTAAAGTGAGAATTTGAGTCATTATTGCGATTATTAAGTTTTATCCAAAGTCCACATATAATTGTACATATCAATAAAACTGCTGATATTATCCCTATAAATGTAAAAAACATTAAAATTCCCCCTTTATTTAATGTAAGTATTTGAGTCCATGAGAATATCTTTAAGTTCTGTCAGAGTATGGCTGAGTTATGTATCAAAACTAAAAGACATATAATTAAACTGAAATAGTACTAAATAGATATATAATTAAACTGAAATAGTATTAAATAGACATAATACTAAATAGATATAAATACTAAACTGAAATAGTACTATTTTATGGTGTCTATTAAAAATAACTCTAATTGAGAGTCAATTAAAGCACTTCTTTTCTCTGCATCCATAATATCAATACCACTGTATCTTAAAAAGGCGTTAGAACGAAGAAGAACTAACTGTATAAATGAAGTTATTTGATATGCAATAACCTTGTAATCTTCTTCAGTTTTATTGTTGTCGTGATTTTTATAATGAGCTCTAATCAAAGGCAATATTTCAAATGGATAAATAATGTCTTCTTGAACTAATATGTAAGGTACAGAAATCTCTATAAATTGACTATATAAAATTATAACATCACAAAATGTCATTAACATTTCTTTTAACTCTTGCTTAGGTGTTAGATTTTGCTTATCATGTGTAGTTTTATATTCATCCATATGGCATTTTAAAATTCTCTTAATAGCAGTATTAATTAGTGCTTCTTTAGATTTAAAATAATAATTAATCATAGCCAAATTGACATTTGCTTTAGCTATGATTTCTCTAGCTGTGATACTTGAAATATCTCTATTTGAAGTTAATAGCTGAACTGTTGTGTTAATTAGTTGCTCTTTTTTTGAATCTATTTTCATATTTTTCCCCTTAAGAATTCCTCATAAAAAAATTAAACGTGTTTAATACACGTTTAGATACTATCACGAAAGCTTTTATATGTCAATGGAGGGATAGTTTTTAAGGAGGATAGTAGGGGGAAGTTTTTTTATAATTGTCTTGTTAAATACATGATAAATAAGGTTATATGATACTAAGTTTAAGATGTGTTCTATCAATCATGTATTAATATATATAATTATTAAAGATTGTATACTAATAAATAGAATTATGTTAAAATTTATATTATAATGAAATAAAAAATAAATAAAAAAAGTCATGAGTTCTTAAGTTTGGCGACTTACTCTTAGCTTTTTATACAGTCATTCTTGGTAAGAGAGTACTCTAGTTAGGGAGCTTTTTATATTGTTATCATCTTTTAATATTATCATAACAATCATAAAACATTAATAATTTCGATATTTAAAAAGTATACAAAATTATTAATGAGGCAATAAGCTTAAACCATATTAAGTATTGATTGTTATTAATAAATCTGTAAAATCTCCTTATCTTTAGTGCAAACATGCTAAAAATAGAGGAGAATTTTTTGTTGTAAATGACAAAGTTTTGTTACCATTTATATGATGTTAGACTCAGTGTAACATCAAGATAATAAAAATGTATGAAAACTATCATAGATACTTATTAAAAACATTCTATAAGTAATGAAAAAAGAAGCGTGAAAAGAAAAAATGAAAATGGATTAATGAAGAGGGTAATAGAATAAAAAAGGAGATAGAGAATATAAAAAGTTAAAGGAATAAGGATTAAGCAAAAATAGGATAGCCAACTCTTTAAGTTTAGGAATAGTAAGGAGGTACTGTAGTTTATAAATGTGTAGCCTTAACTGTTTTTCTATCTAAGGGATAAGGGGGGATTTTTATGTATAGAATAGTTATTTGTGAGGATGATATTACACAAATGGTTTTCTTAAGAGAGTGTATACTAAAATCCTTAGAGGGAGTTTCTAGTCAAATTGAACTATTAGAGTTTAATTCAGGAGAAGAGTTATTGGAGTCTGCTTTAGAAGGAGTTGATATATATTTTTTAGATATTCAAATGCTTCAACTAACAGGGATGGATGTAGCTAAAATAATTAGAGAAACAAATGATACTTCTGAAATAATATTTATAACTTCAATAGTCGACTATATACAAGAAGGTTATAAGGTAAGGGCTTATAGATATTTATTAAAGCCTATAGATTTTGAGGATTTAAATGAAAATATTTTAAATTGTATATCAGATATTATTAAAAAAAGAGAAAACTTTATGCTGATAGAAAATAAAGGTATAATCAACAAAATTTTAATTAATAGTATTATGTATATAGAGGTCAGGAAAAAGGTTTTGACTATACATACTACAGATGGTATTTATAATACTAATAATAGTATGGATAAAATAGAGTTAGAATTAGAAAAATATAATTTTTTTAGATGTCATAAAAGCTATTTAATAAACATGGAATATATTCAACTTATATGTAAAAATACTGTAGTTATTAATAATGAAAATATTCCAGTCAGTAAATATAGAATATCTGATTTAAAGACAAAATTAACACATGTATTGGGAGATGTATTATGTTAGGGATAGATGTATGGGGGATTATTCTAACTTTATTTTCTACAATGATAGAATGGATTGTATTAAAATTTATATTAGATGAACTTAGTGAGCTAAGAAAGAGCAAGTCAGTTTTAAATAGTAGTCTACTAATTGCAATTATAATAATTACTACCTTGACTATAATTGAATTTGATATAAAGGTTAAGTTATTTATATGTATATTTATTACATATCTATTGTATAGAAGTAATTATGTGGTGGACCAATGGAAAAGTGTGTTTATAAGTTTATTATATTGGATGTTATTAATCGGATTTGATAGTACTGGATTAAGTATAGTAGGCACACTTAACTCTATACAAGAGATGAGTGATTTATTAAATAATAATTTATTAAAACTAGAATTAATAATTATATCTAAATCACTACTAATAGGATTAATACCATTACTTAAAGCTATTAGATTAAAAATAAAAATAAACAAGAAGGATTGTATCTATTTATTTTTCCCCTTAATAGCAAATATTGTTAGCATAATAGTTGTATTTGGATTTATTTTTAAAGATAAGAGTATTAATCCTACCGAAAGTTTGACAATACTTGTTATATCAATTGTATTTTTACTTTCAAATATTTCGTTAGTAAGTATTATAGGTAGAATAATAAAAGACAATAACCTAAAGATGGAACATGAAATTACAAAAGAAAAGATAAATATGCAATATAAATACTATTTAAATTTACAGGAATATCAGTCGAAAATAAGAAAACTATACCATGACATGAACAATCATATTATTTGTATTAAGAATATTTATGGTAAAAATGAGATTGCAGAGAAGTATATTAAAGATATAAATAAGCAAATAAATGAATGTAATACTATATTTAATACACAAAGTATGATTTTAGATGTTATTTTAAGTGAGAAAAAATCTATTTGTGATATAAATGGCATAGATTTTTTAGTAGATATTAATTTTTTAGAATGCAATTTTATAGAAATGGCGGATGTGTGTAGCATATTTTCAAATATGATAGATAATGCAATAGAAGCTTGTAATAAGATTTACGATACAAATATACAAAAAAAGATTAAATTAAGAGGAACTATTATAAATAGATTATTTGTAATTAAATGTGAAAATACAAAAATAAATGAGATTATATTAAAGAATAATAAAATTATTACAGATAAAAAAGACTCATTTTTACATGGAATAGGAATAAGTAGTATAAAAAGTTCAGTAGAAAAATATAATGGAAATGTAGAAATATATTCAGATAAAAATAAGTTTACAACTACTATTTATATACCATTATCTAGAAAATAATTCCAGTTGAAAATTTAAAGTGCCTAGTTGGAGTAATAGTATTGAAAAATAATATAGAGGATGTTATCTGCTAAGCATAGAAAATTTGGAGTTAATAAAAATAATCGAATCTTGCGTTAATAAGATAACATCCTTTTTAATTTTAAATAAAATAATATAACAAAAATAATATGATTTATATTTATATATATTATTACAATATTAATATTTGGAATGATTCAGCAACAAAGAGGGAGTAAGAAATGAAAAAAATTCAAAATATAAGATTAATAAAACTTATATTGAGTAACATAAAAATAGTAAAGGAGTAATTGATAGATAGTGGCTTGATATTAGCAATAAATATTTATTAAAAAATATTGAAAGAAAACATTTTATTAACTTAAGGAGGTCTTAATTATGATAGATTCTTTAGACAAATGTAAATCAATAATTAATGTATTCTGATAAGTGTCTAAAAGCTACATAAATAGTTGTTATAAATAAAAAACAGAGTGACTAAGAGAAAAAAGCGATATATCTAATCGGTATTGGTATGTATAGCTTCTTTACATTTAGTAAGGTAGCTTGTGAGTTTAGAGAGAACTTCTTAAATAACATAATAGTGATAAGAAGTTTTACATGATATAGATAAGAATTATTGGATAAAAATAGCTAACAGAATCAATCTGTTAGCTATTTTTATTTGTGTATTTTTATTACAAATCTATTTAACTTTTATTACTGGTATCTGAATTTCTGTAAGATAGTTTTCAGGATTTTCCTCATTATGAACCCCTTTATGACCAATTTGCCTATTGATACCAGACATTTTATAATCACTATTTTTATCCAGCCAGTAAGCAAATGACTCATACCCACCAGCTATATTTTCATATGGGCCATATACCATACTACATGCCATCATATCAACTGCCTCTGTCTCACGATATATAAATCCAGATTTGTTTTTTCCTAATTTCTTTACAACCGTTCCAACCTCTATATCTACACCACAATCTTTCAGTTCTTCATCATGATAAAGTGCTATATTGTTGCTTGCTTGGTGGGATATTTCTATATGTTCTTCTTTAATAAATTCATATAATTTTTCCCACAGTATACCTTCATGGTGATAGTCTGGAATTATTTCTCTAAGCGAGATAATCTTATAACTGGGAATTTCCTTAAAGATAACATTGTAATGAATCTCATCTTTATTGTCATCTATAGCCTTAATCAATTTATTAATATTATTTATTCTTTGTTGTTCTTTTTTAACTTCATCTTGTATTTCAATTTTTTTTCGATTCAATTCTTTAATCACAAGTTCGTCGTTCCAATTATGAATAATATTTGATATCTCTGAAACAGTAAATTTTGAATCTCTTAGTAAAATAATTCTTTGTAAAGTTGAAATTTGGTCAGCAGAGTATAGGCGATAACCTGTGTATTTATCTATCTTTGCTGGTTTTAGAATACCAAGTTCATCATAATAACGTAACATTCGAATAGAGACTTGTGTTAGTTTTGAAAATTCTCCAATTTTAAACATGAAAATATGACCCCCTTCTCACTTATAATCAGTATATATTTTGTTTTTGTATACTTCAAGTGTTTAGGAAAATGCATTTAATTATCAGTTTAATCTATAATCAGCAGTCTAACTCAAATTCAAATTCGTCTGATTTTATCTTCTCAATTTCAGAATTAATTTTCTGTTTAAATTTAGCAGAAGAAATTATGTAAATAATTAATATGAGGCAAAATATTATTTTTACATATTGAGCCATTACATAGGCTTCAATAGGGTAGTAAGAATATAGTTGAATGGTAAAGAAGTCACACATCATATGTACAAATCCACCTGCTAAAATACTTCTATGTGTATTAATATATACAAATGTAATAACAAAGTTTAGAAGTATAGTAGATGGTATAAATAAAAGTGCATCAAATAAAGAATATTGCAGTAGATTATATGGGATTTGACCAGGTGTAAGATACCATCCCAAATACCAAACTCCACAAATAGTACCTAAAATAATTGAAGCACCTGTAAATCCAAATCTGACTAATAATTTATCAAGAGAATATCCTATCCATCCAAATCCTTGGCTAAGTATACTTAGTATAAAGCTTATAAATAGCATAATTGGTATTTTATAAGGTGTATAAATAGCTATGTGCATCCAATCCACATCATTAATTTCTAGATGAAAATATTTTCCTATTAGTAAAGAACAAATTACAATTAAAGCAAAAAAGAGTACTGTTAATAATGGCCATTTTACTCCTATTTCTTTGAAGCTAAAGCTCCTGTAAAGAAAATCTTTTCTTGCGCTATTTGGATATATTGTGAAAATAAAAAGTAGCCCTATGACAGAAGGGGCTGTATATGCGAAGTAAAAAAGAAGTTTTCCAAGCATGGTATTTGTAACTCCTAATAATACAGGTGTAAAGCTAAATAGCCAAGTCCATAATAGAGTGCTTGTAAAGAAAAAAATTAAATTTTTATCTGAATTAAAATGGGGATTATATAATTGCATCTTATGTTCACTATCCTTTCATTTTGTTAATAGTGGTTTAATTTATATTTATTTTATTTTGACTATAAAGTTGATTAATAAGTAGATAATTAGTGATATTAATAAAATATTTTCGATTTTTATAATTTTTATTAAATATTTAGCTTATCTCTAATATTTTTTATGTAACGGCGATTTATAATAACTTTTTCATTATTTGATAAAGTAGCTTGCATGCGATTATGTGATATTACTTTTATACTTTCTAGGTAATCCATATTTAAAATCATAGATTTAGATATTCGTAAAAAAGATGTATTGTGTAATCGGTTTGATAATTCATATATTTTTAGGTCAACTTCAAATACATCATCTTTATAGTAAGCAAATGTCTTATTGCCAACTGTCTCAAAGTATAAAATATCGCAAATATTAAGCTTATAAATTTCTCCTGCTTTTTTACCATTTATATCTAGTAATGGTGTATTTAGTAGTGAAATTATTTTTTCAATATTATTGTCAATGGCAGAGCATTTTATAATTATTTCAATATCATCAAAATTAGTGGATTGTTCGACATGTATTTTCATTAATTATCACCTCATTTTATTACTGTCATTAGAATAGCATTATATTTTATTGAGTCCAACTAGATGAGTGCTAAATTTCAAATTAAGTACAGTTAAATTCAAATTTAAAATAGTAAAATTCAAATTTAAAGTGGTAAAATTCGAAAAAATACTACGACTATTTGGAAATGTTATCCAAATATCGTAGTACTTTTCATAGAATATCTCTAATTATTATACAAATAGACCTATCTTATGACTTACATATGTTGTCAAATTACTTCTCAAATGTCAAAATATTTTTAGATAGTACATCAATGCTGTTAGATAGTGTGTTCAATTTGCCCTCAATTCTAACCAATAAATACATGGATAGAGCTATAGGAAAACCAACATTAGTTATTAACAATTGTAAACTATCATCCATAAAATTACCTCCCATCCTAAACTAGGTCATAAGGAGTAGTATTAGTTTCTACAATCTTAGCTTCAACAGCAGAAGCAAGGTCAAATCCTCCAACTGAAAAAACATTTTTAGATACTATCAAATCCATAGCAGATTTTATATTTTCTTCAGTTAAGTCCTCCTTTGGATTTTCTATAGAAAAAGAAACTTGTTTATCCTTTGTATTCTTGAAACTCATGACTAATTTTTTCTTAATCTCCATACAGTTACCTCCACGATAATAATTTATTTTTTTAATTGCTTTAAGTATTTTAATTATTGTTAGGGTAGAAAATACTCTGGTATTGTTATACTTAAAGCAAAGCAGTATTTAAAATAACTAACATGTTTAATTTACGAACATATTTAAATTACTTAAGATATTAAACTGCTTAAAGTATCAATATATTAAGTGTATAATTTGTTAAATTTATATAATATCAAGTGTATTATATATTGAACATGATATATAAATAGTTGATGAATTTTAATGTAGACTATAATCATTAGTATAGACTATATTTGAAAGTTACTATTTAGATAGTGATGTGCTATCTAGTTTTAAAATATCTACAATAGGATTTTCTTGAAGATTTGCGATTGCTTCTGCAACTGCATAAACATCATCGTTTGATGCCTCTGCCTTTACATTTGCGAAAGATTTACTTTTAATAACTGCCTTACCCTTATCATCAAAACCAGCATCCAATTTCAGTTTTATACTAGATAAATTTTTTGTTGAAACAACTGCCATAAAACTACCTCCTAAAAATTTAATTTCAAAGATTTGTCGACTTTCTTTGTTAAATCTATAGTATCATATAAGATAATATAGGAGTTAAACCGTAATTTCTTAAGATTTTTTGTTAAAATTTTATAGAACACTTTATAAGTATATATATTTTAATGATTGATTGAATGTTTGTATGCTCTATGTGCAATAGTTTTTTATTGATTTTGCTTAGAATATTTTCTAGAGGGGATAAAATGTTTAATATGTTTGTTTAGAATGAACTATCTAGATGTATCCAGTATCTGTGTCCAGTAGCTAGATTGTAAGTATATACCTTTAATTATTTTAGCTAGTTCATCGTGATATAATATACTCCATATGTTGAACAGGAACACGATATTGAACAACAATATGCTATACTAAATTTTGAGAGGAGGTTATATTGTGAGTGAAATTCTGTTGGAACAGTTTGACTCTGATTTGGGAGGGATTTTGATGTCAGAATATGTAATAGAAAAACCTGATTGTCATTTTCCTGAGACTATTGTATGTGAATTTTCAAAATCTATGATACAAACAATTGTTGAAAAGTATAATGGTAAAAAAATAGGTCGTTTAATTAATGTTGCTAGAGATATACCAATTTATGAAGTATTTTTCAAGAATGTAAGAATTGGAATTTGTCAGGTTATGGTAGGTGCAACAGCATGTGTAACCAACTTTGAAGAATTAGTTGAATTAGGAGCAAAGAAGATATTTATCTGTGGAGAATGTGGTGTGTTAGACAATTCTATTGATGATGCATATCTAATCATTCCAACATCAGCTATCCATGATGAGGGCACAAGTTATCATTATCAACCAGTCTCTGGTGAAATTATACTTAACCCACATGGAGTTAAAGTGATTGAATCTGTATTTAAAAGTAAAGGATTATCATACATAAAAGGTAAAATATGGACTACTGATGCTCCATACAGTGAAACACCTAATAAAATACTTACACGGAAGACACAGGGGTGTATTGCAGTTGATATGGGATGTGCTGCTGTAGCTGTCGCAGCACAATTTAGAAATGTTATATTTTCACAGTTTGTTTATGCTTGTGATAATCTAAACTCAGATGTATGGGAACAACGAGGATTAACTATACGTCCTATTTCACAAAAAGTACATACCTTTGAGCTTGCAATGGAGTGTGCTATCAAGTTGTAAATTTAAAGTGCTTTAACTTGTATTTTTTAATTTTAAATTACCAAAGCAGTAAATCGATTAAGGTTTACTGCTTTTTTTATTGTTGAATTTAAAAGTGATATATAGCTATATGCTCCTTCTGGAAAAATATTATTATATTAAAAATGCTTTAAAAGTGTTCGTTTTAGTCTAAGGTTTATGTTAAAAAAATTATTAAATTTAATCTGTAAATAAAAAAGTTAAAAGTCCAATATTAACATTTTACTCTTAAACCATTAAAATCTTTATTAAAGCTACTAAAGTTATTAAAAATATTTTAAAGGAGAGTGTAGTTTATGAAAGTAAAATTAGAAGATATACCAGTTCAGTTTCATGCAATGGTGGAAATAGTGGGTATTGATAAGTTTGTAGAGATTGCTAAATTGTATGGAGGTACAAACACTTATATACCTACATGTAAGGGGATTTTTAGATATGCAAGAAATAGGGAGATAGTGAGACAATTTAATGGGGTTAATTATGGGGAGCTCGCCATTAAACATAACATGTGTGTAAGCAATATTAAGCGAATAATAAATGAAAACAGTATATAAGTTGTTATACAAAGTATTTTGTAAAGATTAAGTGTGAAGTAGGTAAAAGACATTTTATAAAGTTTTTTTTAGACAAAATTACTAAATTTATTGCCTATTAATTTAAATAGATTGTATATTCTATAAAATATTCTGTTAAATAATGGAGATATATTGAGAATTCAAAAAAAATAGTCGAAAATATTTGTTGGATAAAAAATAAACAAAATGATACAATTGCTTGTATAAAGGGGAAAAAACAATAAATAAGCTATATAAATAAAAAAATATAAATAAATATGACATAATATATTTGCATATTTAAGAATATAAATAGGGATTTTAAGGGATTAATAAGTATATTTAAAATATATTAAAATAAATATATATTTAAATTTAAACTTTATGTTATCTATATAAAGTAATAATTATTGAGAAATGATTACTTATTAGTAGAAAAGGGGTTAGTAGATATGAATAATGGATTTTATAAATTGAATTCAGTAGTATTAGGCTTTGATATAACAAATGATATTAATAAAATAAGATTTAATCATTATATAATGAGAAAAGAAAATATACAGAGATTGCAAGGTACTTTACCAAGAGGTCAATTTTATATGACAGTAAGAAGAACTGCTACAGATTTACAACTTTCTATTTCTACTATAAGTAGGCTTGTAAGAGAGTTTTCAGATTTAGGAGTAATAAGGCTTGTGTCTAAGGGAACAAGGGGGAAGATGCATTCTATATATAGCTATATCAGTTCAGAAATTAGTGAAGATTTATTTGATAGTACTAGTGAGAATTTACTTGATAGTGATGAAACTATAGATTTTAACTATAACAGTGTAGAGAACTATGAATTCAGTAATTTAGAGTATAGTTATGGAAATGTTGAAAATAAAGGTTGTATTGATGAAGATTGTATTTATGGTGGTGGAATGTCAAAGTACAATAGTGCTTATGATAATACAGAATGTAGTAGTTGTGATGACTGTAGTATATTAAGTAGTAAGAATAATTCTGCTAATAAAAAAAGCAATGACTTAGCTTCTAGTGGAATAAAAACTCATGGTAAAAATACTAGCTCTAATAATGAAAATATCAACAATGAAAATATCAACTCTGAAAAATCTGTTATTAATTTTACTAATGTAACTAATAAAATTAAAGATTATACCAAAAAAACACTTATTGGAGAAGAACTTAAAATCGAAAACTCTAATTTAAAATCGAGGTCTTCAAATGTTAGATTTAATGAAACATGTAATGACATAGATAAAATAACTAAAAATGACATAGAAGATAATCAAAGTAAAAATGTTATAAAATTAAGTAATAGTAAAGTATTTAGTAGCATGAATAGAGATGGTAAAAAGAGTGGTTTTGATAATATTCATGATACACAAAAAGAAGATAAGTTTGTAACAAATAAAAAAGAATCCTTAAATAAATTTAATAAAAAAAATATACAGCAAAGCATTATAAATATGCTAAATAAAAAAACAGGAAAAAATTTTAAAATCAATTCTCCAACGAGCATAAAACTTATCAACGAAAGACTAAAGGAAGGTTATGTCTTAGAAGATTTCTACAAAGTTATTGAGGTAAAAGTAGCTAAGTGGAAAGATACCATAATGGAAATGTATATAAGACCAGAGACCTTATTTAGCCATAAATTTGAATCCTATGTTAATGAAAACATATCTGTAAAAAATCAAAGTAATGTTTACCAGTGTAAAAAGAGCGACAATAATAGAAGTAATAATTATATGTATTCTGACTATACCACGTATGACGACAGCAATCGTGAAAGAAAAAAACATGAAAATGCAAGGTATTGGAATCCAATCTGTGAATTTTAATTAGTCTGATAATGCGTTTATAGGTGGAATGAATTTATATATTTTATAGCTGATAATGCATTTCTAACTAGTAATATATTTATATCTTTTATAATTAAAAGTATATTTCTAACTGACAATATCGTTGCAATCTAATATAAAAATAAAAGACTTAATAATATTAAAATATAAAACTTAAGAGGAAAGCGAGATTAATTTATATGGTTAAATCAAAAGCTGTTGAAATAGAGCAGGCTATTTTAGGCACAATTATTTTAGACAATAAATTAAACTACAAACTAGATGACTTAAATGAAAATATGTTTATGAATTCTACATGCATTGAAATATTTAAAATCATGAAAGAACTTAGAAAAGAAAATATAATAATTGATGTAGCAACTGTAAAATCAAAGATAGATGAGAAATCTTTAGCAATTAAAATGAGTAGTTTAACTAGTGTAATTACATGGGGTCAAACTTTTGGTATTGATGGTTATATAAAAATTTTAAAAGAAAACTTAGCAAGAAGAAGCATAAATCAAAATTGTCAAAGACTCTTGGAAGGCATAAACTTTGGAGAAAATATTGATACTTGCATCTATAAATTTGAAAATAATATAAGAAAAATCTTGGACAAAGATACTTATGAAAATGATGATGTACATAGCATAGCAGAAAAAGTCCTTGATTTTTTAGAAAGTAAAAAGGATGTTGGATTTAAGTTTGGGATAAGTTTACTTGATTCGACTATAGGAGGTCTTTTTAAAGGAGAGCTAACGACAATAGCAGCTAAATCAGGGGTTGGAAAGACTGCTTTAGCTCTTCAAATAATGTTAAATTCGGCCAAGCAAGGGAAAAAGACTCTATTTATAAGTAGAGAAATGACAAGTGAGCAAGTGTTTATGAGAAATATATGCAAGATAACAGGAGTAAGTACAAGAAATATGAAATCTAAAGAGATAAGTAAAAGTGATTGGAAACTAATTGTAAATGCAATAGGGGATTTACGTGAGAATAACTTAATTTATATAAATGACAAGATAGACACAATCAGTGCAATTAGAAAGAGGATAAGGCAAATAAAGCCAGACTTATTAATTGTTGATTATGTGCAACTTCTTACATCTCAAAAAAGTATGGAAAAAAGAGAAAGAGAAGTAGCCACTTTTTCTAGAGAATTAAAAAGTATGACTTTGGATTTTGATATACCAATAATTCAGTTAAGTCAATTAAATGATGAAATGAAAGATTTTAGACCTTATGGAGATAGACCTATGAGGGATAGTAAAGCCATCTACCACGATAGCAACAATGTGGTTTATATACATCAATTAAAAGGGAGTGATTATGAAGAAGCAGTAAAAGATATAGGAGAAAGTGAGGAATTAGTTAGAGAATCAGAGTACAGGGGAATTAAGATTGTTGATTTAATAGTTGCGAAGTGTAGGGATGGACAGACTAGGCATAAGCATTTTTGTTATTATGGGGATAGGTTGCATTTTCAAGAACTAAATTATTAGAGTAATGAGATAGCCATAACAAGCTTATTGAAAGTCGAAAAATAATATAAAATATGAGGTGAAAAGATGTTAGAATTAGAGGAAATCATAGAATTGCTTGAAGAACACAATATAGAAGTGAGTATTCCAAAGGAGTTACATAAGTATAATTTATTGGAGTATCTGAAATTGTGTCAACAAAGTGGGGGAACATATTTTTATATTAAGACAGTGGAGGGTGCTTTAAAAGAGGCTAGAAATGAGCTTATGATTAAATTGTTTAATGGAAAAAATTATATGGAATTAGCTAGAATGTTTGATATGAGTGTTATTAATGTCAGGTACATTGTTAGAAAAAAATAGATATATTGTGGATAAGGTAAGTGTGATGTGTATAAAGTTACGACTATAAATAAGTTTAAACTGTGAATAATAGAGTAAGACTGTGTATAAAGTTATGATTATTTGAACAACTCAATGTCGCTTATTTACTTAAAATCCTTCTACAATTAGAGTATAATTTCTAATCTGGATATCTTATGTGATTAAGTCACAGATAAAAAGCAAATATATTGTTATAATTCTTATAGATTAATAATACAGGGAGGTTATTATGTCTAATAAAAAAAAGAAGTATGCAAATATTTTAGAAAATGAGTGTGTAGCCTGTGGTAGCTGTATAAAAGTCTGTCCAAGGAGAGCTATCTCAGTACCATATGGTATTAGTGCAAAAATTGATAAAGACTTATGTGTTGGATGTGGTATTTGTAAGAAGGTATGTCCAGCATCTGTGATTGAGATTATAACAATATTAAAAGAGGAAGAAGGTAAGTGTCATGAATAATAAAAAACACTGGTATGACTATTTATGGATTTTTTCTTCTATATATTTGATATTGGGATTTGTAAATATTATTTTCGCTTGGATTGGGTTAATTTGTTTCTTTGTTCCATTACTTATTTCTATTATTAAAGGAAATAAAGCGTACTGCAATAAGTATTGTGGAAGAGGACAGCTGTTTAATTTGCTTGGAAATAAATTAAAGTTGTCAAGAAATAAAGATATTCCTAAATTTATTAGAAGTAAGTGGTTTAGATATGGTTTTTTGACGTTTTTTATGGTGATGTTCGCTAATATGCTTTTTTCAACTTATCTAGTGTTTGAGGGTAGTAGAAATTTTAAAGAGGTAGTGACTTTGCTTTGGACTATAAAGATGCCTTGGCAATGGGCATATCATGGGACTTTAGTTTCACCTTGGGTGGTACAGTTTGCGTTTGGTTTTTATAGTGTTATGCTTACATCGACTGTTCTTGGATTGATTACGATGATACTATTTAAGCCTCGTTCATGGTGTGTTTATTGTCCTATGGGTACTATGACTCAGATGATATGTAAGGCAAAGAGTAAGTCTATATAGATAGAGTTTATGTGAATATGTAAGGAGTATAGATAGAGTTTGTATAAAATAAACTTGTCTATGCTTCTTTTTTATGTGTAAGAGCATTAATTAAGTAGATAAATTAAAAAGAGTGGATACAAGGAATTTAGATAGCAATAATAATTAAATAATAAGATAGAATATAAAGCAATGAAAGAGGCAGAAAGGGAAAGAAAAAGAGGGTGAAGGAGATAGGAAAATAACTATATAATAGGTAAAATATGTAGGAATTATATGTTATAATAGTTTTAGCAAGAAGATGTAATCTACAATTTATAGAGTGGAGTTCATACAAAAGGTTATCCTCCCAACGTATAGAAGGGAGGTGAGTATGTGTGGATAATTTTTTACAAGGTGTACTAGCAAGTTTAGTTGCCAGTTTAATAGTTTACTTAACTGATAAATTGTTTAAAAAAGTAAAAAGCCACTCTGGCAGGAGTGACTTTAGTTTTGAACTAAAGATTAAGTTCAACAAGAAACACTAATTTACGAACTCCACTCTACTGCAAATAGATTGTAGTTCTTCTTGCTTTTATTATATCACAAATTAGAAAAAATATGTAAAGTACTTGTTTTAATCGCAGGTACTTTTTTATGTAAAAATAAATTTGCCTACAGCCTTTTTGGTATACAGAATTAGTAAGTTTGAAATAACATTCATATAAAAACTTTAGTTGATTTTAAAATCAATATATTGAAGGCATTTTAAAATCAATTATTAACTTTTCATGATTTCTAAAGTATTTTATATCATCCATATCATGAGTAATTATTATAGCACTCTTGTTTTCCATCTTTCTTATTACAAAATCCATAACCTTATACTTAGTTTCTGTATCTAGCCCTTTAAATGGCTCATCCATTATAAGCAAGTCAAAATCATATAATAAAGCTCTTAATATTGCAACCCTTCTTTTCATACCACCACTTAATTCCCTTACTCTTTTATTCATACAACCATTTAAGTCTAATACATCTAAGGCACTTTCAATTTCTGAATTACCCAGATTTTCACATACCAACTTTATATTCAATGACACACTTAGATTTTCACACAAACTATCATCTTGGAATACTGCACTAATCTTTTTATTACTAATACCTACAATTTTTCCGCTATCTGCTTTCTCCAAACCCATTAATATTCTTATCAATGTTGTCTTACCAATACCAGAGGTTCCTGTTATAAATGAGATAGCATTATCTTTAAATACATTATTAAAATTATCTAAAACAACCTTATCATTATATTTTTTACTTAGATTCTCAATTACTATATCCATTTAGTTTATCTCCAATCTTTTTAATAAATAGTCTATTAATGATAAAAATCCCTTTTGAAAGCAAATACTTATTATAATGATAACTATAGTCCATGCAAATAAATCTGGTGTATTTAAGTATACTTTAGCTTTGTATAAGTTTTCACCTATAGAATTAGCAGGCATTCCTATTATCTCTGCTGCTATTCCAGATTTCCAACATAGACCTAAAGAAACACTACATGCTGCTCTTAGATATGGTGCTACCTCAGACAAATATATGTACCTTATTTTTTTTATCTTACTGACTTTAAATACTTTTGCCATATCATTTAACTCTCTAGATATACTATTTATTCCATCTAGGATATTTCTATATACCACTGGCAATACCATCAAGAAGGATATAAAAATAGACAGGTTCTTTGAAGATATCCATATTAGAGATAATATTATGAACGAAGCTACTGGTATAGATTGTATTGTAAGTATTAAGGGTTCAATAAGTATCCTAAAATTTTTTTTATTAGATGCTATTATGGCAGATATTATTCCAATGATAAAGGCTAATATAAATCCTGTTGTTATTTTCAGAAAAGAAAAGAGTATAGATTGCCAAAACTCAAACTTCATAGATAATTCGAATAACCTTTTCAAAGATGAAAAAGGAGATACTAAAAGTATCTCCTGACCAATTATCATACTACTTATTTGCCAAACGATAAGCCAAAAGATTATTGCTAGTATATGAGTTTTACTAATTTTCTTGTGTATAGTAGAAATCTTCACCTGGCATCTTTCCTCCTATTGACTTTGGATTAGCATCATAAAGTACTTGTAAGTATCCACTTAATTTATCTTTCATTGTATTACCTTCTATAAATGTTATATTACACTTTGGAATTGCTTTTTTTGCTATCTGTGCTGGAACTATTTCATTTTCCTCAATAAGTTTTGAAGCTTCTTCTATATTATTGTTTGTAAAATCAACTGATTTCTTATATTCTTCTAAGAAACTTTTAACCTTTTCTGGATATTTATCAACAAACTCTTTTCGTGCAACAACAACTCCTGTTACTAAAGCACTTTCAGTATTTTTCTCTTTATTTAAAGTATCCCATTCTTTTGTCAAATCCAAAGCTACTCTTAAGTTATCACTCTTAGTCAATGCTGTTGTTACAAAAGGTTGGGGAAGTAGTGCTATTCCATTTTTATCGTTTAATAATGCCGCCAAACATTCTGTATGTTCTGATTTGTATTCTATGTTGACATCTTTAGTTGGGTCAATTCCATTTTCTTTCAATATGTAATTCAAAGCATATTCAGGAGTAGAGCCTTTACCACTAGAATAAATAGTTTTGCCTTTTAAATCATTTACATTGTTTATAGAATTTCCATTCTCAATTATGTATAAAACTCCTAAAGTATTAATGGCTAGTGTTTCTATTTCACCATTGCTATTATTATATAAAACAGATGATAGATTTGCGGGAATAGCAGCAATATCTAGTTCTTTATTCACAAGCTTAGGTGTAATTTCGTCAACAGAATTTGCTATTGAAAATTCATAATCTTTTTCTTTTTTATCCTTTTCATCGCCAATCATCTTAACCATTCCCATTCCTGTAGGACCTTTTAGTGCTGTCACCTTTGCAACTACTTTAGTTTCTTCTTTTGTTTGTTTTTCTGGTGGGTTTGATGCACAACCTACCAATGAAATTATTATTAATGATGCCAGTAATAATATTGATAATTTCTTTTTCATAAAACCTTCCTCCTAGTATTTAATTTTATATAGAATCTGTTATTTAAGTTTATATTTCATATAGAATTTGTGTTAACTTTTCTTTATTCAATATTTTTATACACTTTTTACCAAACTCTAAACAATTTTCATTTTGTAATGATTGTAATTCCCTATATAAAGATGCTCGACTTACACTAATCCTTTTACTTAACTCCTCCTTAGAACATTCTAATAGGATAGTGTCATTTTTACTAGTTTTTTCTAGTAAATATTCAATAACTTTCTTTTTACTAGACTGTATATTTAAAAACTCTATCTTTCTCAGTAAAAATTGTATTTTTCTATTACAATATCTTGAATACTCTAAAGCTATAGAAATGTCCAACTTCATCATATCTATAAAGCATTTTTTTGGATAAAAAACTACATAAACATCACTTTTGCATTTTAGTACAGTATCTAAGGATTCTTCATCAAATATATTAGAAATTCCAAAAACATCTCCTTCCTTTAGAATAGACATGTTAACTTCAGTTCCATCACTCGATATACAATAGATGGATACTTGTCCTGCTTTAACTACACCTACATAATATTCTTTATCAAAAAAATCACTTATAAATTGACCTTTTTTATAACTCTTTGCTTTTATCTTATCTTCTACAATGTATCTTTCAGAAAATAACTTACTATTTATTAGTACTTCCTTCTCATTCAAAGTCATCACCTTTTCTGATAAATATTCACTTTGATTGCAATAATATCACAGTATTTACCAAAATTCAATAATATTGATAATTATTTTCAATCAAGTTTATTTATTAATTGTCTCATCTGATACAATTTTTAGTAGTTTTTAATGCTATCATATCTCTTAACAAAATATGAAAGGAGACTTTACATAAGCCATGAAAACTATATTAATTTCTGGGTCATCCTCTGTAGGGAAGACCGCTTTAATAAAACATTTAATTCCATATCTTAAGTCTAATGGGCTTAACCCTTCAATATGTAAGATAGATTGTCTAGCTACTGATGATGATTTAATATATAAGAAATTGAATATACCTTATATTATTGGACTTAGTAAAGACATATGTCCAGACCATTTTCTTATATCAAACATAAACGAACTTATACTTTGGGCTAAAAATAAAAGTAGCGATATTTTACTAATAGAAACTGCTGGGCTTTGCAATAGGTGTTCACCTGCAACAAATAAAACACTACACATATGTGTATGTGATTGTACATCTAGCTTTAAGACTCCTCAAAAACTAGGTCCTATGTTAAGTGAAAGTGATGCCATAGTTCTAAGTAAAATAGACATGGTATCACAAGCAGAAAGAGAGATAATATCATTCAATATAAAAAAAATAAATCCTAATTCTAATATATTCTTTATAGATGGATTAGTTGGTTTTGGTGTAGAGCTAATTTCAAACTATATAAACAATGCTAATATTCTAAACAATGACGAACATTTATTGAGACATACAATGCCAAGTGGGGTGTGTTCTTATTGTATTGGAGAATGTAGAATTGGTGATGAATTCCAACAAGGCATAGTTTCTAAAATGAATTTTAGAGGTGAATTTTAATGAAAAGTATAACCATATATCCTGGAAAAAACAAACTTGGTAATACAGAGAACTTTGAATCTCTAACTTTTTATAGAGGTCATATTTATTCCATTGTAGGTAATACTGGTTCTGGTAAAAGCAGGTTAATCAAAGATATAGAGCAGTTTGTCAATAAAGATTCTTTGACTAATCGAAAAGTAGTCATTGATAATATGGAAGTTGCTATTGAGGAAAGAAATAAATTTTCTACAAATCTCATTTCTCATCTTAGCCAAAATATGAGGTTTGTTCTTGATTCTACAGTCGAGGAATTTTTAGTTATACATAAAGAATGTAAAAACAATACTTCTGTCTCAATAAAAGAAGTATTAGATGTAGCAAATTCCATAACAGCAGAACCTATTTCCCTATCTCAAGACCTTACATCATTGAGTGGGGGACAGACACGTGCCTTAATGATTGCAGATGTTGCTTTCATTTCAAATAATCCTATTGTTTTGATAGATGAAATAGAGAATGCTGGAATAAATAAAAATGTTGCTTTAGATATCTTATTGAAAAGTGATAAACTGATTTTTATAGTTACTCATGACCCTCATACAGCACTTATAGCAGAGAAGCGTATAATAATGAAAAATGGTTCAATCTTCAAAGTAATCAATAAGACTAACGAAGAAAAAGAAATCTTAGGCAAACTTAAAGATATATATGAATTTCAACTAGAATGTCAATATAAATTAAGAAAAGGAGAGACTCTTCATGAAAAATGTTAGGTTGTATTGGAGCAATATTTGTATACTTCATAAATATGAGAAAAACTATTTAGATAATTTAATTATGTCTTTAAAAGAGAAGGATATTAATTTAGAGGTAACTTATTTTGGTATAGGTTATCCTTACAAACTTAATGAATATTTAAAAAAAACAGACGCTTTAATTCCAGATATTATAGTTTCTACAGATTTAGAAGTGTATGAAGACAAGAATATCTATTCAAAGTTTTCAAGTAACTTATATCCATTATCGAATTATTTCAATATTAAGAGTGAGATTAAATCATCATCTATATATTTTGATGAAAGATTACTTCCATTTTTAGTTATACCATTAGTATTTTCTTATAACCAGAATTACAAGGGTTTGATAGATTCTATAAAAAACGTAATTGACACTGATACAAAAACTGTCATTGGTGGTATAAATAACTCTGGTGCGAAATCTGTTGTTAAAGCCATTTGGAGTAGGTATGGAAAAGAGTATGTAGAGAGATTTTTGTCCAATTCAACTATACTAGATATGCCAATACAATCATTTAATGATGTAAAAAATGGTTCGGATAGATTAGCTATAACTCCTAGTATATATGCAAAGCGTGCTAATAATGAAGATTTATTTATGTCATATCCTGATGATGGGGCTATAGCATTGCCATCTTATATTACTGCAAGTAAATCATTAGACGAAAAGACTATGTTAGAGGTATTAAAATCTCTTGTATCTAAGGAGTTTTGTAATTCTTTTGTGAAGTCTGCATCATTACTATCTTGCATCTATGATACTATAGATGATAGTCTTATTAAAGATAATCAGTATAAGTTTTTATATCCTTCTAAAAAATGGTTAGATACAGTTACGACTGAAGAATTTTTTGAGGTTTATAATATGTATATATAATATATTTATTTTTACTTATTGTTTGTATGTTATTGTTTGTGACTAATAGTATTTTATATTTATGGATATATATAATTAGGCTAAGTAATCTTATTGAATCATCTTAGAGGAGAATTGTTTCAATGTCTAATGGTACTGTCGATTAATTATAATATTCATAGTCGATATAATTATAATGTGAGTTTTGTTTTTTAACAGAGCAATTATCATATAGATTAGGGGTTCTTAGGAACTCCTTTTCTGTTTTTATATAAAAAAAGAAGAAGATTCAAATTTTTATTTTGAGACATCACCTTTTATCATGGTAAAATGAGAGTATAAGATATTGATACAATACATATATATCGTTATGTGAATAATTTATCAGATATACTAAGTTCCAAGTCATTAAAAATTTACATCCATATAATGAAACTTGTATTTAAAAGTGCTTTTGATTTAAAAATGATAAGAATTCAACTAAAGGAGTAGATTTAGTTAAATCAAAACAAATTTAAAATAAAAATTATGATGAAGAGTAAATAATAAAACTATTAGAAGTATGCAAAGATACTGAATTAGAACTTCACATAAACTTAAATATTAGTCTGGGTATGAGAACATCCAAAATATTACGTCCGTCATGGGAGAATGTAGATTTTGAAAGAAAAACAATTTCAATTGAGAAAATTACTGCAAAAGTAAATAGTAAAGTAATTCTGAGGTGAATATTTTTAAAATCCTGTGAGTAGAAAATTGAGTGTCACTCTGAAGACATTATTTTGTGTGAAAAAATAATATAAAAAATAGACTAACAAAAGGAGGTTTTATGATATGAAAAATGAGATAGTAGTCATTGCTCCCTCTAAGTTATTTTCAGATACTGTATATGAAGTACTTGAAGAATTACATATAAAAATTCCATCATACATTGCTACAGGTAAAGAAACTATAGAACTAGCAGATAACATAATTAACTTAGGCACTAAAGTAATAATTACTCGTGGACAAAATGTTGATTTATTGCGTAAACATGTCTCAATTCCTATAGTGGATGTTGGATACAAATACGAAGACATATTTTATTCATATAAAAAAGCACTTAAGTATTCTTCAAAAATAGGATTTATAGGTTTAGAATCATCATATAAAACTGCTAAACGATTTAAAGAAATCTCCAATTTTGATTTAGAAATACCTAAGTTAAATTCTCTTTCTGAATTTGAAGATACAATAAAAGAATTAATTGATAATGGCACTGAGATTTTCATAGGTGGTAAAACAACAAAAGAAATCACCTCTAAATACAATAAACTCTGTATAGAGACTGAAGTTGAAAAGTCTTCTATTCATGCGTCTATCAATGAAGCAATTCATCTATATAACATAGGAATTGAAAAGAGAATAAATAACTCTATTACAGAAGAAATTCTAGAATGTACACATAGTGGTATAATTGCCATTGATAAAAATCACTCACCACTTTTTATAAATAATCAAGCAAAAAGGTTACTATTTAACCAAGTTGATAAATTTATAAAAGATTATTTAACTTCTGGTGATATTTCAGATTCACTAAAAAATGGGCACTCTCTATGTAACAATATAATTAATTTTAAAGGTTCTTCCCTTACATTTGATTGTTTCCCGATTATAATTGATAGTTTGCATTTTGGATGTGTTGCAACCATACAAGATATCGAAAATATTCAATCAACAGAAAAAGAAATAAGAGAGAGTTTAATTTCAAAATCTCATTGTGCAAAGAACAATTTTAACGATATATTGGGTTCAAGTGATGCATTAATGCACTCGGTAAACATGGCTAAGAAATTTGCTAAATCTAATTCTACAATCATAATTACTGGTGAATCTGGTACTGGAAAAGAAATATTTGCTCAAAGTATTCATAACTATAGCAATAGATTTAATGGACCTTTTGTGGCTATAAACTGTGCAGCTATACCTGAAAATATACTTGAAAGTGAATTATTCGGATATGTAAAGGGAGCTTTTACAGGTGCTAGAAATGAAGGGAAAGCAGGTGTCTTTGAATTGGCACATAATGGGACTATATTTTTAGATGAAATTGGAGAAATTTCTAAAGATGTTCAAGTCAAACTACTTAGAGTATTACAGGAGAGGGAAGTAACTAGAATAGGGGATACTAAAGTTGTACCTATTAATGTAAGAGTTATAACAGCTACTAATAAAGATTTAGTGGAGCAGATTGATAATAATAATTTTAGAGAAGATTTATTTTACAGACTTTGTGTGTTGAAGTTAGATTTACCTCCTCTTAGAGAGCGAAAAGAAGATATCGAACAACTTACATATGCTATTATATCTCATTATAACAAACCAGTGTCAATATCTGATTCTGCACTTAAAATTTTAAGTAGATATGACTTTCCTGGTAATATAAGACAATTAAAAAATATAGTAGAAAGACTAGTAGTTATGTGTGATGATAATTTTATAGATGAGTACTTAGTTTCTGAAATTTTAACTTCTGAGCCACATTTTCGAAAGGATATAAGTTTAACTACTACAATAGATTATTCTCCTATTTTGGAAGAGAATAAAATCGTAGATTATGAAAAAAAATTAATTCTTGAGACGTTAGAGAAAAATAATGGAGTAAAATCTGTTACTGCAAGTCAGTTGGGTATCAGTACTACTACTCTTTGGCGTAAACTTAAAAAGTATCAACTTTCAGATTAAATATTTATTGAATAAAATAAAAGAGGCTGTTACATAACAATTTAGAATCGTTATGTAACAGCACCTGTTATTTTAAAATTTTTATATATAAATATTTTATATACATAGAGTAGAAGTCATTTATTACTAAACTCTGTAAACATCATCTATAATTTGTACACCTTTTTTTTCTAATGTTTCATTTACCCATTCTCTATTTGCAGTTCCTTCAGAAGCCTTTACCACTTTATCATGGTCTTGTTTAGCATTTGCTTCTGCTTTATCAATAAGGTCTACTGCATCATTTTTAGGGATTACGATTACACCATCTTTGTCTCCTAATATTATATCTCCTGGATTAACAGCAATTCCTCCTATAGATATAGGTACATTCACTTCACCAGGACCTTCTTTATATGGGCCACCTGGAGTAGTTCCTGTAGCATATATTGGACAACTAGACTTTGATATAACATCAATATCTCTTATTGGACCATCTATTACAATTCCTGATACTTTTTTGAAATCTGCAAGATATTTGTACATGATTTCTCCCATGATGGCTTGTGTTCTATCTCCATTATTAGATAGTATTATTACATCGCCTTCTTGAGCTATATTAAGAGCTTGATGAAGCATTAAATTATCTCCTGGTCTTGATTTTACTGTTAACGCAACTCCACACATTTTGTTTTTTGGTGAAGACATTAACTTTATTTCTGAACTTAATGCACTTGACCTATACATACAATCTCCTACATTAGCTGCTGGTAATACACTAAATCTTTTTACAAGTTCTTTATCTGGTAAATCTCTTTTTAAATATACTCTATTTCCTATTGTCATTTTAAGTTCCTCCTAATAAGTGTTTATTGTTTACTAATCATTGTATATCGTTGCATTGTCCCAATCTATTGATTTTACTGGCCAAGTAGGGTTTTTACCTTCAAATACCTCATTAACTCCAATTGCAGAGTGTAAAGAGGCTCTATTAGTAGCTTCTTTAGTTGCTGCTCCTATATGAGGAGATACCACAACATTATCTAAATACAATATAGGGTTTTTAGAATCTACTGGCTCTTGTTGTAATACATCTAAGCCAGCACCTGCTATAATATTATCTCTACATGCTTCATATAAAGCTTGTTCATCTACAACACTTCCTCTTGCTGCATTTATAAAAAATGCTGTTTCTTTCATCATACTAAACTGTTCTTTTCCTATAAAATGTTTAGTGACAGAAGTTGTTGGACAGTGAACAGAAACAAAATCACTTTCTTTATATATTTTGCTTATATCTCTAGTTACTTCTACACCTTGTGGGAAGTCTTTAGATGGTTTATATGGGTCATATGCAACCACTTTCATATTGAATCCATCCATACACATCTTAGCAACTCTTGAACCTATGTTTCCACATCCAATAATTCCTACAGTTTTTCCATCAAGCTCACATTTAGGAGTTCTCAGCTTAGCTTTATAATAGTCATCTATAAAACTTTTTCTTACTTTTGTATAATTTCTAGAGCAGTATAACATATACATTAGTGTTACTTCTGCAACAGAAGTACTATTTGCTACTGGACAATACAATACTTGAACACCAAATTCTTTTGCTGCATCTAAATCTACAGTATCAAATCCTGCTCCATGACGTACTATTACTTTTAAGTTATCAGCAGCTTCAAATACCTCTCTTGTTATTTTAGATAACCTAACTATAATTGCATCAATACCTTTTATATCATTTATTATATCTTTAGTCTCCATGCCTGAACCAGTTATCAGTTCATGTCCTCTACTTTCTAAGTAATCTCTTCCCTCTTGCATTATTTCTTGTGGTAATAATATTTTCCAACCCATTTTTTTCCTCCTAATTAATTTTCATATATGTAATCTGGGGCACAATATACTATAAATCCATTTTTAATTGTCATTTCTGTTTTTAATAATTTATCTGCCTCGAATTTACTACCTTTCCAATCTGTATAAGTTTGTTTAACATCCATAATGTCAAATATTGCTACATCTGCATTTGCACCTTCTGATAGACATCCTATCTGATTTTCCATTTTCATAAGTTTAGCTGGATTTTGTGTTGTCATTTTTACAACATCATATAGACTTATTCCCATACATATGTATCTAGACATAAGATTTGGTAGAGAGAATATAGGTCTTCTAAACATGCTTTCCAATACCAAATCTGTACTACAAATATCAGCTATAAATCCTTGTTCTTTTGCTTTTTGCATGACTTCAAAATCACCATGTTTTCTACCTTCTCCTGTATCAAATATGATTCCTCTTTCTCTTGCTTTCTTTACACATTCGTATAAATTGCCATTTGAGTCGAGGATAGTGTTTTGAACACCTTGATATACATGTTCAAATATATCTCCTGGTCTTAAGATATTTAACACATCCTCTGTAGGAACTGGTAAATTTGTACAATGCACCTCAACAGGGCATCCTATTTTTTCAGCTATTTTAATAGTCTCCTTTAATGGCTCTATTCCTAGACCTTCTACTAAATTTTCACTTAATCTTATTTTTAGACCTAATATATTATCTTTATTTTCATTGTATATTCGTTCTATTTTTTCATGATTGAAATACTTTGGGTCAATACATTCATGATAGCTAGTAGTTACTAATCCCGCTGAACAAACTTGTAAGAAACTTTTTATATTTACTTTACTTCTAGCCACAATTGAAGATTTAAAGAGTTGGTAGTTTGCTACTCCTGCTGAACAATCAATTGCACTAGTAACGCCTGTTGGAAGATATGTGCTATCTGGATATATACCAATTTCAGTTCCATCTGCAAACATATGAGCATGTGCATCAATCAGCCCTGGAAAAACAAATTTACCTCTTGCATCTATTGTGTGTTTTGCCTTATCACCATGTTTATATTCAGTTACTTTTCCATTGTATATAGCAATTGTTTTATTGCCATTTACATTATTTTTAGGGTCTATTACGTGTCCATTTACAATAAGTAAATCTAGCATAATTATTCATCTCCAATATATAAATTTAATGTGTACTTACCATAATCCAATTATTTTCCAGTAAGGTAAGCCTATTACTAAGAATATTGCTAATGCAACCATTACCATGATAGTGCCTACTTTCCAGAAATCTTTTTGAGATACATATCCTGATGCAAAGGCTATAAGACCAGCTCCATTTCCATAATGAGTCAATAAAGCTCCATAACTTGCAAAGAATGCTAGTAATAATGTAACTACCATCGGATTTGCCTTAGTAGATAAAACTATTGCAAATAGTACAGGATAAAAAGATGCTACAAATGCACTGTTTGATACAAAGAAGTATCTAACTGCCAAACTCACTAACAATAGTACTATTGTAACTAATAATCCATTTACATCTGATAGATTTAATACTGTACCTAATTTATCAGCTAACCAAGTGTAAAAACCTGCATCAGCTAATGAGCCAGCAATACCATAAAATGCACCATACCATATAAATATATTCCATGCTCCTTTAGCACCAATAACATCATCCCAATCTAAAATGCCTGCTATAAGAACTAATGCTAAGAATACAAATCCTACTACTTGCATATTTAAGTTTACAAAAGGTATTTTTTCACCAAACATCCATCCAAGAATTGCAAGAATAAAGAATACAACTAGTACCTTTTCATGTTTTGTAATAGCACCTAATGATTCCAAATCTTTTCTTATCTGTGGTTTAATATCTGTTAAATGAGTTAAACCTGGTTTGTATATCTTATATACTATAAGTGGTGCTACTAGTAAGAATAAACCTGCTGGTACGATTGATGCCATAAACCAAGTTCCCCAAGTTAAGTTAACACCTAACATACTTGCTGCCAAAGAAACTGTTATCGCATTGGTTGCCATACCTGTCAAAAATAATGCTGCTGTTCCTTGAGATACTACATATGTTAATACTGTTAAATATGCACCTAATTTTTTAGGTTCATCATCAGGTTTAGAACCTGCACCTTCTGCTATATTTCTAAATATAGGGTAGATAATAGTTGTTCTAGATGAATTTGAACCTGTAGCAGGGCTAAGTATTAAATCACTTATCATCATTAGGTATCCAAGTCCTAAGGTAGAATCTCCTGCTCTTAGCAAAAGGTTGTATGCCATACGTTTTCCTAATCCTGTCTTTACAAAAGCTGTACAGACAATAGTTACAACAACTAAAAACCAAGTCATCTTATCTGAATATCCATGAAGTAGTATTGACTCATCCATAAACATAAGTGCTACACCTACAATGATTAAAGTAATGATTGGTTCTTTAAATGGTTTAATAATAAGACCTGCTAGTAAACCTAGATATAAAGCAACAATATCCCAAGTTTCTTTTTTTAATCCTTGTGGTGCAGGTAAATTCCATATAATTATTGGTATAGCTGCAACAAGTAAGAATTTCATCAACTGTTTTTTATTCATTTTCTTCTCCTTATTTAATTTTAGATTTATACTAAATTATAAAAGCACGAAATATGCCAACTTTTTAGATTAATAATATTTTATTTGTTTTTTTATGTGATTTATTGTAATTTAACTGTTAATCAAATTACTTTGATACAATTTTATTAAAATATTTTTTTCTAGTTTGATAAAATAACATTATATTTCTTTATATTATATTTCAAATAGAAATATAATATTTCAATTTGAAATGCAATATTTCCGATTGAAATATAGTGTTTGAATTGTTAACATAACAATAAAAGATATATATTCTTATATTCTTGATGAAATGGATAGAGAAGTTTCAGGTAAAGTCGCAGGTAAGTTATACTAATCATAAGAGTAAACTTTAAAAAAAATTTAAACTTATTTCATATTACTAATAGAAGTAAAACTAAGCTATTTTATTAGCAAATAAAAGTTCAAATTAAATTTATGAGTATTTATAAAAGTGGAAGGCAATTATATGGAGAATAAGATTAAATTAATGAAGAATCGATAGAATAAAAAAGGGTACTTACATTATGAATAAAAGTGGAAATTTTAAAGAAGAAGTTGAAGAAAGAGATGAAAAGGAGATAAAAAGGAGATGATTCAAATTCTTATTTTGAAACATCTCCTTATAATGTTAAAGAACGAAGTCTATCTTTATCCAATACTTTTACACCACCACGAGATAGAGATACAAGACCTTCTCTAGCAAAATATTTCAACATTCTAGACACAACTTCTCTAGCACTTCCCATATACTTAGCAATTTGCTCATGAGTCATATTTATAGTAGTATTATTGTTTTTAGTTATTTCATCAACTAAAAAAGATGCCAAACGCTTATCAAAACTCATAAAAAGGATTTGTTGCATTGCCCACATAACATCAGAAAAACGTTCAGTGGCTAGCTTATATGAGAACAATTCTGCGTGAATATTTTCTGTAGACAATTTTGAGAAAACAGAAGAACTAATTTGTATAATATCGCAATCTGTCTCAGCATCCACATATACATCAAAAGTTATTGTGTTTAGAATGCATGATGCTGATAAGATACATACATCACCATTATCAAGACGGAAAAGTGTCACCTCACGCCCTTCATCTGAAAGTATGTATGTACGTATTGTTCCAGACTTTATAATCAAAATACCAATACAATCACTATCACCACAATGAATTGAGTTTCCTTTTTTAAAGTGGGATATATTGGCTGAAGAGATTAATAAGCTTTTTTGTGAGTCAGTGAGTTTATCCCAAAAAGATAAACTTTGTGTAAGTATATCAATATCGTTTTGTGAAAGCATATAGTGATTCCTTTCCTAAAATAATTATAATCCAATAATACAAGTGAATAGATAAAATAACAAGTAGTTTGTGAAAAAGGATTATTCAATTGTATATTAATAGTATGATTTGTGTAGAAAATATATGTTAATATATATTATTGCCTATTTGTAAGTAGATTAAGTCATATTAAGCATGTAAATTAATGAATTATAATATACATATCTTGTAAGCTGAAAGAGCTGTTTGATAATGAATTTATCATACAATTCTTTGAGCCTACAAAATGCATGAAATAATTTTATATCTTTTCTGATGGTAGATTTGTATAACTAATATATATATTAGATTTGTATAACTAGAACATATCTTGAAGTATATTTACTTAGAAGAAATAGAATTTATTTTTAAAGTATGAAGCTCTTTATGTAGTTTTATTGCCATAAAACCTGCGATTATTGCAGCAGCAAAATCAGCTATTGGTTGTGCATATAAAATACCATTTAATCCCCAAAATATAGGAATAATCAAGATTATAGGAATAAAACATATACCTTGTCTACACATACCCAGTAACCCACCTTCCTTTGCTTTTCCTAGTGCAAGGAACAATGTAGAATATACTGTATAAAAACCAAATAACATAAATGAAAATCCATTTGCTCTAAGAGCCTTACTACCATTTTCAATTAATAACACATCACCACTTGTAAATTGTGAAATTATAGCTGTTGGAAAAAACACCATTACAAGACCAAGTACTACACAAAATAGAGTAGTCCATGCTATAGATGTTTTTATTGCTTGGTGTAATCTATCATAGTTCTTTGAGCCAAAATTATAACCAGCAATTGGTTGGAAGCCTTTTATAAACCCAAATACGATAAGACTTCCCAAAGACATTATTCGTGTTACTGCACCCATTCCAGCTATCACAGAGTCACCATATTTTGTAGCTTCCATATTAGTTAATGTGATAGCGAGACTAGTCAATAACTGGAATATTAAAGTAGGTACACCAATCTTTAAAATTTCTGACATGATTTCATTTGAAAAACAACATTCTTTAATTCTAAAACTAAACATACTTTTCTTGCTAAAAATGTACCTGATATAAACAAGTGTTGAAATCATCTGAGAAAGAGCAGTTGCAATGGAAGCCCCTTTTACACCCATGCCAAAGGTATAAATGAATATTGGGTCTAAAACTATATTAAGCAATGCACCTAATAGCATAGCGCACATGGTTGTTTTAGCAGCTCCTTCACTTGTGACAATATTAGTCATAGTGACATTAAATACATTAAAAATAGATGATACGACATAGATACTAGCATAAGACATTGCATAAGGCATAATACTTTTTGTAGCTCCTAATAATTTTAAAACAGGATTGAGAAGAATCATAATGACAATAATAAATAATATACCAACTATTATACTGCTGTAAATAGCTGTACTAGCAACTTTGCCTGCTTTTTCCTTATCTCCATGACCTAGGAGTCTGGCAATGTAGGAAGCAGCTCCATTTCCAAATAATAATCCTAATCCCACAATAATCTGACCTAGTGGAAATGCAACGGATATAGCACCCATTTGACTTGTTCCAAGACCACCTACAAAGTATGCATCTACCAAATTGTACAATGCAGTTATCATCATACCTATCATAGTAGGTAATCCCATAGATAACAAGGCTTTTGGTATTGGGGCAGACCCTAATAATTCAATTTTTTTGTTGATTTCTTTCATGCTAAACACTCCCTTTCTATTGACATTAGCTCTAAAATATATTACTATAAATTATAGTAATAAAGAAAATGCTACTATAAATTATAGTATTTGTCAATAGAGAGAAAACGAGAGGAGAATTTTTATGGCAACGATAGATTTAATTGTACTGGGTATAGTAAAGCAACAGCCTCAGAGTGCTTATGATATTCAAAAAGTGGTGGAATATAGAAATATATCACGCTGGGTTAAAATCAGTACACCATCAATTTATAAGAAGGTAATTCAATTAGAAGAAAAAGGTTATATCCAAAGCACAATTGTAAGAGAGGGGAGAATGCCAGAAAAAGCAATTTACTCTTTAACAGAATTGGGTGAAAAACATTTTTTAGACTTAATGTTTGATACAGCTTCAAAGCCAGTAAATATTTTTCTGGATTTCAATGCTGTAATAGTAAATTTATACAGTCTTACACCAGAAAAGCAAAAGTTGTGTCTTAATAGTATTGAAGAAAATATACAAGTATTGAAGTCGTATATAGAGGAAAATATAAACACAAAATCGAATGTACCAGAAACAGGTAAGGCTATTTTAGACCAGCAATTGGTATTAGCTCAAACATTAGAAACATGGGTGAATTCTCTAAAGGCTATTCTAGATGTTGACAGTGAAAGAGGTTAACCTCACTCATCTAAGAGAGATTGCAAAGTAATATAAAGGTCATCATGAATTAGCAATCTCATTGTGGTAAAATGGATATTATGAAGCTAGGATTTTGACTAAAATGATTGATGACCTACTACAAGCAATTAAGAAACAAATTAGAAAATGGTCATCTGAATTTTATTCATTGGATATTTACGATTTATCCTGCCAAAACTTATTTGAAAATACTCCTTATGTACAGCCACTTATAACAAGATGGACAAAGTGTAATAGTATTTTCTTGAAAAGAGTAGGATTTGTATTGATTACAAGATATCCCAATGGATAACAAAAAATTATATGATGGAATTAGGGATAAGATAATGATTAAAAGCATACCAGCAAAACAAATTTTACAGAAAGTTAAATTTGACAACTCAAGATGGTTTGGGATTGATTATAATATGAATCTCTATCGTGGTTGTCCTCATGGTTGTATTTATTGTGACAGTCGTAGCACAGTATACAACATAGAAAATTTTGACCAAGTGAGATATAAGGAAAATGTGATAGAAACTCTAAAAAAGGAGCTACGTTCAAAGAGAAAAAAAGGAGTTGTTGGTATTGGAGCTATGTCTGACACATACAATCCTTTTGAAAAAGACCTTTGCATTACTCAACAAGCCTTGAATTTAATTTCAGAAAATCATTTTGGAGTATCTATTGATACAAAAAGTAGTTTGGTAGTTAGAGATATACCAATTTTGAAGGAAATAACAAGAAACAATTCTACTATTGTCAAAGTTACTATAACCACTGCAAATGATGAGTTAGCAAAGAAAATCGAGCCTAATGTGAGTCTAAGTTCTGAACGATTTGAAGCAGTAAAACAGCTCAATGATGCTGGAATATTTTGTGGTATATTATTGACACCTTTGATACCATTTTTGACTGACAATGAGAATGAAATAAGAGCAATTGTTGAAAAAGCACATAAGGCTAATGCAAAGTTTATCTATTGTATGTATGGAATGACAATGCGTAATGGTCAGAGAGAATTTTTTTATAAGCATTTAAAGAATATATCACCAAAACTAGTATTTCAGTATCAAAAAACGTATGGCTTAAATTATGTATGTCCTAGCTTGAATGGAAAGAGATGTGAACAAGTGCTAAAAAAAGAATGTGCTCGTTATGGTATTTTGACAGAGATGAAAGATATTATAGAAGCGTATAAGAAATCAGATATGCAATTAAAGTTTTTTTAAGCTATAAGTTGCAATTACTATTCATTCTTCTAAAAATTTATTCTATTATAAATTAAATAGCAAAAAGTAAAAAGTAAAAACTAAAAAACAATAAATACAATGAAATTAGATAGTAATAATTATTCAATGTTTCAATTGTATTATCATTTAGTTAAGTGTATCAAATATGTAAAGGATAGTGAAGTGTATTAAATACATAAAGGAAATATATGTTAAAAGGAAGGGGGGATATATATGATAGAAATAAAAACTATAGATGAAAATAAAAAAGGTCATATTGACCTTTTATTGCTGGCTGACCCATATGAGGTAATGATTGATAAGTATCTTGATAAAGGCATTATGTATGCTCTATATGATAATGATGAACTTACTTGTATAGCAGTTGTAATTGAAATTTCTAAAGAAACCTGTGAATTAAAAAATATTGCTACATATGAGTATTTTCAAAATAGGGGTTATGCATCAAAGATGATAAATCATATTTTAGATGTTTATAGTGAACAGTATTCATCAATGATTGTGGGTACAGCTGAAAGTGGAATCCCGTTTTATGAGAAATTTGGATTTGTTTATTCACATAAGATTAAAAACTTTTTTATAGATAATTATCCAGAGCCAATTTTTGAAGGGGAATCTCAGTGTGTGGATATGCTGTATTTAGAATATAAATTCTAGATGCTAATGAGAAGATAAAGTGTTATATATAAAATAAAGAATCGTGATAAAGTAGATAAAGTGTTGCAGAAAGCATGTCTGAAAAGATGTGCTTTTCTATTACTATAAAACAGTATATTAGAGAATAGTTTGCAAAAAACCTATTGTTAATCAAATGGTTATACACTTAATAAAATCATATTTTGATAAATATTACTTTCAAAATATAAAGGAAAGGATTTAGATTTCCATTGATGCTATAATACAAAAAGAGAGGCAAAATTATTACAAAATCATGTTTTAGCAACAAATTACATGAGTGCAACTTAAAGTTGACAATGTGCATTTCTTAAAATATAGAATTTAACAGTATAGTTTGATAATATTTGGATATCAAATCACAGGAGGTAATAATATATGAATTTTGGTGAAAAATTATTTAAGTTAAGAAAAGAAAAAGGATTATCACAGGAAGCACTTGCAGAACAAGTTGGAACAACAAGACAGGCGGTTAGTAAGTGGGAAAACAATCAGGGATTTCCAGAAACAGAAAAACTTTTACTACTATCTAATATTTTTGAAGTATCAACTGATTTTTTATTAAAAGAGGAGAAATCAATAAAAGGAGCAAATGAAAAGGGATATTATGTAAGCAAGGAAGTGGCAAGGGGTTATCTTATCAATGAGAAAAGAGAATGCAAATATTTGGGGTTAGGTTTTTTGTTTTGGGCATTAGCAGGTATTCCTTATGTAATGTCTCCAACTCATACAAGTTGGCGTATTTTAGGAATTGCAGTTTGTGTTGTTTTAGGTATTGGTGCTGTTATACTTGGAATGTTTGCAGAACAAGAAGATTATAAAATCTTGAGAAAAGAGCCACTGTTATTTGATTATGAGTTTTTGAAAGAATTATCAAAGGAATATATTTCAATCAAGAAAAAATATAAGTTAGTTGCTATCCCAAGTACATTTTTGTTTGTGGTTGGTATTCTTATTATCGCAGTAACAGTTAGAGGGTACATTGAATGGGCAGAATATCATTTACTTGTATTTTTGGGATTGGCAGTTGGTATTTTTGGTTTCGTACAATCCATTGGGATTATGGATGCATATGAGCTGTTGGTAAAAAACGAACAGTATTGTGACCGATTTATCTTTAAAGTAAAGAGAAAATTAAAGAATAAAATTGATAGGTTCTAAAAGTAAATTTTTAAAGGTAGGAGCTAGTTAGGGCAAGGTATTAATTGTGAAATTTACAGAGACAGGATAAAAGGTCACGATAAAACAGCAAAATGTATGATAAGTATGAGTAATTATTATGATACTTTATTTTAGTATTATTTTATAAAAGTTAGAAGAAAGAAAAAATATTAAAAGGTCAAATTGACCAAATAAAAATAATATATATAGCATAATTTAAGAAAAATGTGAATGATGGAACTTAAACATAATACACATAGTATAATTTAAGAATCGTATGCATAATATAACTTAATCATAATACACATAGTATAAATTGAATGTTAATATAACTATAGAGAACTTAATATAGTTATATTAACATTAGTAGTGAATGAATATCATTCATTGACATAAAGAACTACCCATGATATACTGTGAACAATACAAGAAAGGAGGGGTTTAGATATGACAAATATAAAAGAAAAATCAAGAAAAACATTTAATAATCAAGCAGATACCTATGACCAAGATATAAAGGGACAACATGCAAGAAATCTTTATCCAGTTTTACTTAAAACACTTTCAGATATTTCATATGATACTATTTTAGATTTAGGGTGTGGAACAGGAGCAGTATTGCAAGCTATTTTAAATGAAGATTGTAGGAAGAAGGCTTATGGAATTGATATTTCTGAGAATATGCTAAATATAGCAAAAAATAAACTAAAAGGGAATGCTACCTTAGTTTTAGGAGATTCAGAGTATTTGCCATTTGAAAATGAATTTTTTGATGTTGTATATTGTAATGATTCTTTTCATCATTATCCTAAACCAGATAAGGTATTGTCAGAGGTTTGTAGGGTATTAAAGCCAGAAGGAACCCTAATAATTTGTGACTGCTGGCAACCATTTTTATTTAGACATATAATGAATATTTTTATGAAGTACAATAAAGATGGAGATGTAAAAATGTACTCAGAAAAAGAAATAAGTAAATTGTTAGCTGTAGATTTTAGAAACATTGTGTGGAAGAGCGTGAATCATACTTCATATATTGTGACTAGCATAAAATAAGAAAGTATAAAAGAAAAACACATAGAGAAAAACATATAAAGAAAATTACATAAAATAAAACATAAAAAATAAAAAAGTATAAAAAATAAAAAAGTATAAAAAATAAAAAATATGATACTTTATAATTTTGTAAATTTTTAACTCAAACCTGTTTAAATCTCAGGTATTTTTTAAAATTAATTAGTGAATGAAATTCATTCATAAAGAGGAGGACACATGAGTACAAAAATGGATTTTATCACAGAGGACACAAAGAAATGTCTAATAAGATGTCTTTGCATTAATAGTAGCTATGTTTTTAAACATGGCATACAATCTAGTAGACAGTATATGGATTGGTAATTTATTAGGAGAGACTGCTATGGCAGTACTTACAACTTCCACGCCAATTATTTTAACTCTGACATCTATAGCTATTGGGGCTACAAATGGTATATCTATTTTACTTTCGCAAGCAATTGGGGGCAAAAGAGCATAAAAAAGCAGAAAGTTTGATTTCTACTTCGTTTTTGGTATCAATAATATTTTCATTGATTATTACTGGAGTTATTGAGCTATTGTTACCATCCATCTTAAAAATATTGGTCAAGTTATAATAGGAGATGGTTATGCTAAACCTTTTTAATTTATAAAACTATAAAGGTTAGATTAATATTTATATAAAAATTGAGATGATTTTAATATAAAAGATATATTTAAATAGAATATAAAATTATTTTTAACTAATACTTCCAAAAATGTCCAATTGAATATATAATGTAATTATAAAAGCAAGCTATTTTTATAGTAGTGGTTAATTCTCTAATAAGGAGGGTGTAAAATGGCTAGTATGATTATGGAAGTTGTAGGAGTATTGTTTATAGTAATTGGATTAATTTTGACATTTGTTGAGATAAAAGGAAACTTCCCTTCTTTTTATGGTTTTGGTCAGAATGCTATAGGTAAAAATGCTATAGGAATTATAGCAGCAGGAATAGCATTAGTTTTCTTTAGAAATGGTATAGACAGCATAGATTCTATAGCTACTTATGGTATATTTTTAGCGATAGAGCTTGTTGTAATCTCTGCATATTTTTTAATAAGAAGAAAGTTTTGTAGAGAAGATAAAAATTTAAGAGTTAACTAATAAATTTGTCTACTATAAAATTAGAAAATTCAAAAAATAAATAAAATATTGCTTTTAAGTATTTAAAGTTCAAGAAACTATATTCTATATAAAAACAGAATGTGGTTTCTTTTTTTAGTGCAATAGCTTTAATAAAATTCTAATTGTAGAACAGGGTATAAAAGAAGGGGTCTTTCGTTGTAAAAATGTGGCTTTAGATACTAAGTTCTTGGTGTTTGGTATTATTCATACTTTTAATGGGGCTATTTCCACATCATTCAAAGACAAATTATCTATAAATGATAATATTCTAAAAGGAAGTGTTAGAGTTGCACAAAATGTTACAGTTAAGCTGGAAAGTCGAAATGGAAATATAAAGGTTGATAAATAAAAATAGACAAAAGAATTATCAATTTTATAAAGTTCATAAAGTAGAGAATTATAAATTGAATAAATAAAACAATACTATAATAAATATTTTTTGTATACATAATTTTAATAATATGATGAAAAACTTTTAAATAACTTTATTTAAAAGTTTTTTTATTTCCACAAATAGAGATAGAATCCCAAAAATATATAAAAAAATCCATTATAACAAAAAATTAAACAAAAATAGTATTGACCTTTGTGTTGCACAAAGATATAGAATTCTAATCAAAGGAAAATGGTTTTTAATAGAAAAAGTTTTGACCAAAAACAAATCATACAAAGGAGAAACTATTATGAAAAATGAAAGTATAAGAGAAAATATGTCAGTATTTGGAGAGGTAATACAACCTTATGAAATTCAAGATTTCCTTAGGTTAATCAATTTAACAAAAACAGCATTTAGCCAAGAACTTAGCAAAATAGAAATAATGCCAGGCGGGCTTACAAATAAAAACTTTAAGCTTGAGATTGAAGATGGCACTCAAATAGCAATGCGTGTAGCAGGAGTAGGAACAGCAGGATATATAAATCGTCCAGCAGAAAAGCACAATGCTTCTTTAATGTCATGTCTTGGAATAGCTCCAGAAATATATTACTATGACCCAAAAACAGGTTCACAACTTTGTGAATTTATAAAATCAGATACAATGCATGCAGAGGATTTTATAAAAAATTCAGATGTAGTCATGAAATCAGCAGAAATTATGAGAAAATACCATGATAGTGGAATGGAGTTTAAAAGTGTATTTAACCCAATAGCTAAGATGAAAGAGTACATACAAATACTTAAAGAAAATGGTTTTGATAAGAGATATGATGGATGGGATAGCATAACAGAAAAAGTAAATATAATAGAAGTTGCTTATCAAAATAATCCACAAAAATTAGTTCCTTGTCACAATGATACACTAGCAGAAAACTTTATGTATGATGGAAAAGTTATGCGTGTAATAGACTGGGAATACGGTGGAACAAATGATAGATTTTACGATATGGCATGTGTGTGTGTAGAAAATCCTCTTCCAAAAGATAAAGAGGAGCTTTATGTAAGAACATACTTTGGCGGAGAACCAACAGAAGAACAAAGAGCAAGATTGCTTACAAGTAAGTTTTTAGTTAATGCACACTGGTCTTTATGGTCATTAGTTCAAATAACATATGGTAAAGACCATGACTTCTATTGGGAATATGGAAGAACTCGTGCAGCTGATTGTATAGAGTTTATGAAGGATGAAAACTTTGAACATTACTTAGATATAATAAATGACCCTAACTTTACAGAATCTGTAGAACCACTAGCATAAGAAGTATTTATTATGAGAAATATTAAATAAAAATTAAGTAATAAAGAGCTGATTAATGTTTTTAGTACATAGGGGGTATACTGTATGGAATTATTAGGAGACTCAGTACTGTATATCATCATGGCTTGTTGTGTAGCTGGAGGTTTAGCAAAGATTTTCAAAGAAGAATCGGAGCTAGCTAAATCTTTTGATGAAGGCTTACATACTATGGCAACGATGTTTATACCAATAGTAGGTCTTATGGTATCTGTTCCGTATCTAAAGGTCGGGGTAGAGAAAATATTTGGAAAGTTGTTTAGTATGTTTGGCGCAGACCCAGTGGTAGCAGCAGCTATGATTATGCCACCAGATTGCGGTTCATATGCTTTAGCTATAGAAATTGGGAAAACAAGTGAAATATTAGTGATAGTATTAGCAGTTGGATTTATGTGTGCATCGACAGTGGCATTTAATATTCCAATAGGACTTTCAATTTTAGATAAAAAAGATTACAAGTACCTAGCTTTAGGAGCTATGTCTGGATTTTTATCAGTACCTTTTGGAGTATTCACGTCATATATGGTTGCATTACTTACAAATCCTACAATACGTACAACACTTTCTACAGTAGGAAATTCTAATTATACTTTAAATTTAAGTATGCTAATGATTTTCCAAAATCTAATTCCTATTGTTGTGGTGTGTGTGTTGCTTGCATTAGGGTTAAAATTGTTCCCTAATGGAATGATAAAAGGATTCATGTATTTTGGAAAAGGTCTTACAAGCATATTAATAATAGTCGTAGTATCATCTATTGTTGAACACTATACAGGTATTTTCACTAAAGTATTTGGAAGTTGGGGATTTGACCCAATGTTTGCAGATGAGAAAGAAATGTTTAGGTCTATTGAGCTTCTAGGGAGTATTGCAATGATGCTTTGTGGAGCATTTCCAATGGTTTACCTTATACGTAAGTATTTTAAAAAGCCACTGGAAAAGCTTGGTTCAATAGCTGGGCTAGATAGTGCTGGTAGTGCTGGATTAGTTGCATGTATGGCAAATGGTATCGCAATTTTTGGACTAGTCAAAGATATGAAACCAACAAGTAAAGTAATATCTATGTCGTTTTTAGTTTGTGCAGGATATTCTTTAGGAGATTTTATAGCTTTCAATGTCAATTTCCAACCAAACTTGGTTATTGCAATACTTGTTGGTCAAATAGTAGGTGGAGTAATAGGTATAATATTTGCAAAATTAATTGCAGTTCCATACATTCTTAAGATGGAAAAAGAAGATGAGGTAGCTGAAGTTTAGAGTAAAATTGATAAAAAAATAACAAAAACAAAGAAAATTAAGGGGAGTAGTTATGATTAAATATAAAACAATAAATTCTTTAAAATCACCTAGATTTGCAGGAATTAAAACATTCATGAGATTACAAAATGTAGTTACAACAGACGATGTAGATTTTGCTGTTATTGGTATACCATTTGATTCATGTGCTACATTTAGAGTTGGTGCTAGATTTGGTCCATCATCAATAAGAGAAATGTCAGTTCTAGGTTGTAAACCATATAATCCAGTTCTTGATGTTGGTATATTTGACTATTGTTCTGGGGTAGACTATGGTGATTTAGGCTCTGTACCAGGATATGTAGAAGATACATTTGATGTAATTACAGAGGGGATGTTACCTATCTTTGAAAATGGTGTAGTTCCAATAGCTATGGGAGGAGACCATAGTGTAACATTACCAGAATTAAGAGCTTGTCATAAGGTTCATGGACCAGTTGCTTTAATACACTTTGACTCTCATTATGATACAATAGCAGAATATTTTGGAAAGCCTTATAGTCATGGAACACCTTTCTACCATGCTGCTAAAGAAAATCTTGTTGATACATCTAAATCAATTCAAGTTGGAATAAGAGAAGGTTATTATGGTGAAGAAGATAAGTACCACTCAACTGATTTAGGGTATGAAGTTTTAAAAGCTGTTGAATGTCATAAGATGACTACAGAAGAAATAATAGAAAGAATTAAACAACGTGTTGGTGATTCAAAAGCATTCCTTACATTTGATATAGATTTTGTTGACCCAGCATATGCACCAGGGACAGGAACTCCTGTTATAGGCGGATTCTCATCTGCCCAAACATTAGAAATAATAAGAGGATTAAAGGAGTTAAATATAGTAGGCTATGACCTTGTTGAAGTTGCGCCACAATATGATGCTGGAAATGTTACTTCACTTACAGCTGCGGGTATAATGTATGAATTTATATCTCATATAGCTTATAAGAAAAAGCATAACATAAAGTATTAATATACAAGATTCTTGACTTTACTAAAATCCAATATTTACTAAAATAATGTCATAACGAAATATTGAAAGCTTAATAAAAGCTCCATAGATTGTTCTGTGGGGCTTTTGCTTAACAATTGTTTAATTTTAAATAAGTTTTTATAAAAGAGGAGATTAGATTGAATAATTTTGAAATAAAAACCAAAGTAAAATTTGGAGTAGGTTCTTTAGAATATTTACAAGAGATAAAAGATAAAAAAGTGTTGGTTATAACAGACCCTTTTATGGTTAAATCAAAAACTATAGATAAAATCTTAGTAAATTTAAAACACAGTACATATGAAGTATTTAGTAATATAGTACCAGACCCACCTATAGATACAGTAGTACAAGGCATAGAAGTATTAAAAAATATAAAGCCAGATACAGTAATAGCTTTAGGTGGAGGTTCTGCAATAGATGCAGCCAAAGCTATAAAGGACTTTTCAAAGCAAATTTTAAGCACTAATGAAATCGAATTTATTGCTATCCCAACAACAAGTGGAACTGGCTCAGAAGTAACATCATTTTCTGTAATCACAGATAAGCAAAAAGGTGCAAAGTATCCTCTAGTGTCAGATGAATTAATTCCAGACATAGCAATACTAGACCCAGAGTTGGTTAAAACAGTGCCAGATTTTATAACAGCAGATACTGGAATGGATGTTTTGACACATGCATTAGAAGCATATGTATCAGTAAATGCTAATGATTTTTCTGATGCACTTGCTGAAAAGGCAATAAAACTAGTATTTGAATATTTATTGAAAGCATATAAGGATGGAAACGATTTAGAGGCTAGAGAAAAAATGCATAATGCATCTTGTCTAGCTGGAATGGCATTTAATCAAACATCATTAGGAATAAATCACTCCATAGCACATGTTCTAGGTGGAAAGTTTCATATACCACATGGAAGAGCAAATGCAATATTATTGCCATATATAATAGAATACAATGCTAATATCACAGGATATTCAAATACATACTACTCATTATCAGCAAAAAAATATGCACAAATATCAAAGTTAATAGGTCTTAGTAGCTCAAACACAAGAAGTGGTGTAAAGAGTTTAATTAATGAAATAAAAAAACTACAAAAAGAATTAAACATGCCAACTAAATTGAGAGAATGCAATGTAAATTTGGAAGAACTAAGTAATTTACAGAGTGAAATAGCAGTTTTGGCTATTCAAGATGGATGTACTAGTGCAAATCCTAAAGTTCCCATAGAAGAAGACATAATAGAAATACTAAATAAAATTAAGTAAAAATGTGATAAAAATTAGGGGGCAAAATTGAACGAAGAAACTAAACAAAGAATTATACAAGAATATGTTCCAGGAAAGCAAGTAACACTTGCTCATATAATAGCTAATCCAAATGAGGATATATACAAAAAGTTAGGATTAATACTAGATAGAAAAGATGCAATCGGTATTCTTACAATAACACCGAGTGAAGCTTCAATAATAGCAGCAGATGTAGCAACAAAATCATCAGATATAACGCTTGGATTTATAGATAGATTTAGTGGGTCTTTAGTAATATCTGGAGATGTGAGTTCTGTAGAATCTGCATTAAATGAAGTATTAGAAGTGTTAGGTGAGATGTTGAATTTTTCATCAACTAAGATAACGAGGACATAAAATGAAAAATATAATTTTTATGGGAAAAACAAGTAGTGGAAAGACGACTCTTTGCCAAAAACTAGATGAGCTAGAGATTAAATATAAGAAAACACAGTCAATAGAAATTTATAAAAATGCAATAGATACACCAGGTGAATATATGGAAAATAGAGCATTGTATAATGCTTTAATAACTACAGCTGTAGATGCTAAAGTAGTGGCTATAGTTTATGATGCAACTCAAGAAGAAAATTATATGGCACCAGGTTTTGCAAGTATATTTTGTAAAGAAACTATAGGCATTATGACTAAGATAAATAAATTAGATAAAAATCAAATAGATTTAGGAATAGAAAGATTAACGTTAGCAGGAGTCAATAAAATATTTAAAGTAGACACAATAGATGATGTAGGTATAGATGAATTATTTGAATATTTAAATGAGATAAGCTCATTGGAAGAAAAATATTGATAGTCTATAGAACAATCTAACTTCTTTGTTTAAGAAATACTTTTAAATTATGAGGTGAGAAAATGAGAGAAGAGTTATTAAGTGTTGGGATAGATATTGGGACAAGTACTACTCAACTAATATTTTCTAAATTGATAGTTGAAAACACTGCATCTAGTTTTTCAGTACCTAGGATAAGTATAATAGACAAAGAAATTGTATATAAAAGTGAAATATACTTTACACCTCTTATCTCCAACAATGAGATAAATGGAAATGAAATAAAAAACATAGTTGATAGTGAATATAAAAAAGCAAATATATCTAAAGAAGACATACATACAGGTGCAGTTATTATAACTGGAGAAACTGCAAGAAAAGAAAATGCAAATTATGTACTTCATAATTTAAGTGGGTTTGCAGGAGACTTTGTGGTGGCAACAGCAGGACCAGATTTAGAAAGTATCATATCTGGCAAAGGAGCAGGGGCCCATATTTATTCTAAAAATCATTCAACTAATGTTGTAAATTTAGATGTAGGTGGAGGAACTAGCAATTTAGCTTTATTTAAAAGAGGTGAAGTATTAGATACTGGCTGTCTAGATATAGGTGGGAGACTTATAAAAATAGACAAGCATAGTAAAAAAATAACTTATATATCACCTAAGATAGAAAAAATCATAAAAGATTATAATTTAGGTCTTCAAATAGGAACTATAGCAACCATAGAAAACACAAAGCCAATAATAGATATAATGGTTGATTTAATATTACAAAGTATAGGAATAAAAAAGAAAACGAGTCTATTTGAGTTTATGGTAACTAATAAATCTATAAATTTAAGTGAAAAGATAGATAACATATCTTTTTCTGGTGGGGTCGCTGATTATATCTACTATGATAAAAAAATAGATGAATATTTTAAATATGGAGACTTAGGTATTTTATTAGGGCAAGCGATAAAAAATTGTGATGAACTAAAAAAAATAAATGTAATAATTCCATTAGAAACTATTAGAGCTACAGTAGTAGGTGCTGGTTCTCATACTACTGAAGTAAGTGGAAGTACTATAACTTATACAAGTGAAGATTTTCCACTTAAAAACTTACCTGTTTTAAAACTATCACGAGAAGAAGAAACTAGCAATGAAAAGGCATTAAGTGAAAGTATAAAAAATAAGTTAAATTGGTTTAAGTTAGAAAATGACTTACAAAAAATTGTTATCGCTATAGAAGGAAGTAAAAATCCAAGCTTTTTAGAAATTCAAGAGTATGCACGTGGATTAGTGAGTGGTATGGAAGAAATTATAGAAAATGACTTGCCATTTGTAGTAATTATAGAAAATGACATGGCAAAAGTATTAGGACAATCTATTTGTGCAGTTTTAGATTACAAAAAAGATATTATTTGTATAGATAGTATTAATGTTGAAAATGGAGACTACATAGATATTGGAAAGCCAATAGCTGAAGGTAAGGTGTTACCTGTAGTAATAAAGACATTAGTTTTTAATTAAAAAAGGGGGTAAGGAGATGATTTTAAAGACAAAATTATTTGGGCGTACTTATCAGTTCAAAGGATTATATGATGTAATGGCAAAAGCAAATGAAGAAAAGTCTGGTGATAAGTTAGCTGGTCTTGCAGCTCAAAGTGCCGAAGAAAGAGTGGCAGCAAAAGTAGTTTTATCTCATATAAAATTAGAGGATATAAGAAACAGTCCCGCAGTTCCTTATGATGAAGATGAGGTCACAAGAATAATTCAAGATGGAGTAAATGAAAAAGTTTATAGTGAGATAAAGGACTGGACTGTTTCAGAACTTAGAGAGTGGCTATTAGATAGTGAAACAAGTAGTTTAGATATAAAAAGAGTTTCAAGAGGATTAACTTCAGAAATGATAGCAGCAGTTGCAAAGCTAATGTCAAATATGGACTTAGTTTATGCAGCAAAAAAAATTAAAGTTACAGCTCATTGTAATACAACAATAGGAGAAGAAGGTACTTTATCAGTTAGACTTCAACCAAATCATCCAACAGATGACCCAGATGGAATACTTGCATCACTTCTAGAAGGATTAACTTTTGGAATAGGTGATGCAGTACTAGGATTAAACCCAGTTGATGATTCAGTTGAAAGTGTAACTAAAGTATTAAAGAGATTTGAGGAAGTAAAACAAAAATATAAAATACCTACTCAGACTTGTGTGTTGGCACACGTTACAACACAAATGGAAGCTATAAGAAATGGTGCTCCAACAGATTTAATATTCCAATCAATAGCTGGTTCTGAAAAAGGAAATGAAGCTTTTGGATTTAATTCAGAAACTATTGAAGAAGCAAGAAATTTAGCTTTAAAGCATGGAACAGCTACTGGTCCAAATGTAATGTACTTTGAAACAGGGCAAGGCTCAGAGCTTTCTTCAGAAGCACATCATGGGATAGACCAAGTTACTATGGAAGCTAGATGTTATGGATTTGCTAAAAAGTTTGAGCCGTTTTTAGTAAACACAGTAGTTGGATTTATAGGGCCAGAGTATTTATATGATGCAAAGGAAGTAATGAGGGCAGGACTAGAAGACCACTTTATGGGTAAATTACATGGATTACCAATGGGTGTTGATGTTTGCTATACAAACCATATGAAAGCAGACCAAAATGATATGGAAAATTTAGCGATATTATTAACTACAGCTGGATGTACATATTTTATGGGCATACCTCATGGAGATGATGTAATGCTTAACTACCAAACTACAGGATACCATGAGACAGCATCACTTAGAGAAATGTTTGGACTTACAGGAATAAAAGAGTTTGATGCTTGGATGGAACAAATGGGCTTCTCTAAAGATGGTAAATTAACAGAAAAAGCTGGAGATGCATCAATATTATTAGGGTAGGAGGTCTTAAGTATGAATGAAAAAGATTTAAAAGCATTAGTAGAGCAGTTAGTAAATCAAATGGCTGGTCAAATTGATTCTAGTGTTGTAAATGAAGTTGTTGAAAATACAGTAGACAAAGTAAATAAAAGTACAATAGACGATGATGCTTGCATAGAAGATATAACGGAAGTAGATTTAAAAAAGCAATTATTAGTAAAAAATCCTAAGGATGCAGAAGCCTATTTAGATATGAAATCTAAAACTCCTGCAAGAATAGGTATAGGTAGATGTGGAGCTAGATATAAAACAGAAACAGTTTTAAGATTTAGAGCAGACCATGCTGCTGCACAAGATGCTGTTTTCTCTTATGTAGATGAAGATTTTGTGGAAAATAGCAACTTAATAAAAATAGAAACTTTATGTAAGGATAAAGATGAATTTTTAACTAGACCAGACCTTGGAAGAAAGTTTTCAAGTGAAACTATAAATTTTATAAAAACACAAATAGGAACAAATCAGAAGGTATTAATAATGGCAGGAGATGGACTAAGTTCAGCTGCTATAGAAGCCAATTCAAATGACTGTATTATGGCTATAAAGCAAGGTTTAAAGATGTATGGAATTGAAGTAGGAGATATTGTATTTGTTAAACATTGTAGAGTTGGGGCTATGGACCATTTAGGTGAAGAGTTAGACTGTGAAGTTGTATGTGTGTTAATTGGAGAAAGACCAGGTCTTGTTACAGCAGAATCTATGTCAGCATATCTTACATATAAGCCTAAAGTTGGTATAGCAGAAGCCAAGAGAACAGTGGTGTCAAACATCCATAAAGGTGGAACTACTGCTGTTGAAGCAGGTGCACATATAGCTGAACTTATAAAAACAATTTTAGATAAGAAAGCTTCTGGAATTGATTTAAAATAATAACTTAAAGGAGTACAAGTTATGAAAAATGATGTAATTCGTCCTAAAATACTGGGAATTAAAATGATTTCAAACATAAGTCCAGAAATGGCAAAAAAGTTAGAATTAAATTCTGACCATAAAAGTTTAGGGTTTATAACTGCTGATTGTGATGATGTGACATATACTGCCCTTGATGAAGCAACTAAAGCTTCAGAAGTTGATGTTGTATATGCAAAGTCAATGTATGCAGGTGCTACAAATGCTTCAACAAAACTTGCTGGTGAGGTATTAGGTATAATAGCAGGACCAAGCCCAGCTGAAGTAAGAAGTGGATTAAATGCAGTAGTTGATTTTATGGAATACGGAGCAACTTTTATAAGTGCAAATGATGATGATTCAATAGTATATTATGCTCACTGTGTATCTAGAACAGGAACATATCTTTCTAAAGTGGCAGGAATCAAAGAAGGAGAAGCCATAGCTTATTTAGTAGCACCACCTTTAGAAGCTATGTATGCACTAGATGCAGCATTAAAAGCAGCAGATGTAAGTCTATGTGAATTATTTGCACCTCCAACTGAAACAAACTTTGGTGGAGCATTACTTACAGGTTCTCAATCAGCTTGTAAAGCAGCTTGTGATGCTTTTGCTGAAGCTGTTAAATCTGTAGCTGATGACCCAACAAGGTTTTAAAGATAAATGAATGCTGTAGGTTTAATAGAAGTAATAGGATATGTTGCTGCAATAGAGGCATGTGATGCATGTGTAAAGTCTGCTAGTGTAAATATACTTAGCATTGAAAAAGTAGGAGCGGGAATAGTTACATTAACAATAGTTGGAGATGTAGGCGCAGTTAAATCAGCTATAGAAGCTGGAGAAGTAGCTGTAAACAAGGTTGGAGTATTAAGAGCAACTCATGTAATACCAAGGATACATAAAGAAGTAGCTGATAATTTATTTAAAAAAGAAGAAAGAATTACTCAGAAATATAATGAAGTTAGCGAAATACCAATCAAAGAAAATATGAAGATAGAAGAAAATGAAGATACAAATGTAGAAGCTTTAGAAGAAGATGTAAAAGTTGAAGAAAATGAAAATACAGAAACCTTAGAAGAAGACATAAAAATTGAAGAAAATGAAAATACAAATATAGAAACTTTAAATGAAGTAAAACCAGTAAAAGATGAGGTCACTAATAATAGAAATTTATTAAATATGAATATAAAAGAATTAAAAACTTTAGCTAGAGAATACGATTCTTCTTTGACTAATAAAGAATTAAATTCTTTGAGAAAAGAAGACCTAGTAGATTTAGTTTATAAATTGATTAGAGAGGATAAATAAAGATGGAAATTTTAGATAAAGATTTATTATCTATACAAGAAGTTAGAAATCTTGTAAAAAAAGCTAAAGAAGCTCAAGTTAAACTTTCCAGAATGAGCCAAGAACAAATAGATAAAATAGTTAAGTCAATGGCAGAGGCAGCATATGAAAATGCCGCTAAATTGGCTAAAATGGCCAATGAAGAAACTGGGTTTGGAAAATATGAAGATAAAATAGTTAAAAATACATTTGCATCTAAAATGTTATATGAAGCAATAAAAGATATGAAGACTATTGGGATAATAGGTGAAAATAAGGCAGAAAGAACGGTTGATATAGCTACACCAGTAGGAGTAGTAGCAGGGCTTATACCATCAACAAATCCAACATCAACAGTAATCTACAAAGCTATGATTTCTATAAAATCAGGAAATTCAATAATTTTCTCACCACATCCAAATGCAAAAAAATGTATACTTGAGACTATAAAAATAATAAGTGAGGCAGCTATAAAAGCAGGAAGTCCAGAGGATATTATATTAGGTATAACTAATCCCAGCCTTAAAGGTACTAATGAATTAATGAAGCATAAGGATACTAAACTTATTTTAGCAACTGGCGGAGAGGCTATGGTTAGAGCTGCTTATTCATCAGGAACACCTGCCATAGGAGTAGGACCAGGAAATGGACCAGCATTTATAGATAAGAGTGCAGATATTAAGTTAGCAGTTAAAAGAATATTAGATTCTAAAACTTTTGATAACGGTGTAATATGTGCATCTGAACAATCTATAATAGTAGAAAAATCTATGGAAGATATAATTGTTAATGAACTGAAAAATCAAGGGGCTTATTTCTTAAATGAAGAAGAAAGTGAAAAGCTGTCTAAATTTATATTAAGAGCAAATGGAACAATGAATCCTCAAATAGTTGGAAAGAGTGTAGAAACACTTGCTAAATTAGCTAATTTAAGTAATGTGCCAAGTTATGCTAAAGTACTTATAGCAAGAGAATCTAGAGTAGGAAATGATGTAGCTTATTCTAGAGAAAAACTGACTCCAATACTTGCATTTTATGTAGAGGAAAATATTGAATCTATTATGCAAAAATCTAGAGAGATACTTTTAAATGAAGGTGCTGGTCACACATTCTCAATGCATGCTAATGATGAGGAACTTGTAAAGAAATTTGCACTTAATATGCCAGTATCAAGAATAATAGTAAATGCACCATCTGCACTTGGAGGAATAGGTGGAGCAACAAACTTATCACCAGCTTTAACATTAGGGTGTGGAGCTATAGGTGGAAGTTCAACTTCAAATAATGTAGGACCATTAGACTTATTAAATATAAAGAAAATAGCCTATGGAGTTAAAGAAATAGAAGAACTTAGAGGTACAAATTCTAAAGTAGAAAAATCAATATTTGACTCTATGGATAGAGAAGAACTAATAAATGTATTAGTAAAAAAGATAGCTTTAGAGCTATGTTAGATTTTGAAAAACTAAAATAATTTTAAAAAATATTAATATAAAATTTTGGAGGTAAGCATTATGGCAAATGCAAACGCATTAGGGATGATAGAAACTAAAGGATTAGTAGGAGCAATAGAAGCAGCAGACGCAATGGTTAAGGCTGCCAATGTTCAATTAGTTGGAAAAGAGCAAGTAGGTGGAGGTTTAGTTACAGTAATGGTAAGAGGTGATGTTGGAGCTGTTAAAGCTGCTACAGATGCAGGTGCTTCTGCTGCGGAGAGAGTTGGAGATTTAGTATCTGTTCATGTTATACCAAGACCACACTTTGAAGTAGATGCTATATTACCAAAAGTAAATGTTGATTAATAAGTTTATATAGTAAATAAAATTTAAATTTGATAAAAAGGGGATGTCAATATATTTTGAGGGGTCCCCTTTTATACATCTAATAGGAGATGTGATAAGATGAGTGTTTTAACAGAAAATCAAATAAGAAAAGAAATGCGTGAAAATAAAGGGAATATAACTGAATATTACATTGAAAAAGGTCAAATTATAACTCCTTTAGCAAAGTCTTTTTTAGCCGAAAAAAAGATTGAAATAAAATATATTGATAATATTTCAAATGAAAATAATAAAAATAATAAGAATAAGAATAAGGAAGCTATAAAAGAAACAGTAAGAGAAGAATCTTATAAGTACAAAACTGTATTTGGAGCTAAGTTAAATGAAAAGCCAGAACATATGACTCATTTAAATGGAGATATATTAGTATTTAAAGACCATAAAAGGATAATTTTAAGGGGAAAGATAGACTCGTTAGAATCAAAAATACTAGAAGTTCAAGTTTTATGCAACAAAAAGAGTCTTGGAAAATTAGTAAATGAATTACAAGAAATATTAGAGTTTGTAAGGAAAATAATGAGATGTGAAGTGTTAGAAGAAAAATTAGATAGCTTTAAGCTTTTAGGTCTATCTGAAAAAGAGTTGAGAGAGCATTCTCATAATCCTAAAAAATATTTTGGTATAGGTCATGAATTTCCAACTTATAAAATGGGTGAAGAAGTAGTACTCATAAATAGTATAAGAACTAGTACTAGGGAAGCTGAACTCTGTGCATATGAAGCGTTTAAAGGTGAATATGGAGAAGTTGAGAGAGAAGATTTAATAAAAGCTCTTAATAGATTGTCATCAGTGTTCTGGATTATAATTTATAAAATAAGAACTGGACAATACCAGTAGTTGGGGGAAGTTTATGGAAAACCTATTAAATGAAATAGTAAAAGAAGTAGTAAGTAGAGTTAAAAAAGAAGTATTTATAGAAGTTGAAGCGTCAGGAAGACATGTACATTTAAGTGAAGAAGATGTAGAAAAATTATTTGGTAAAGGATATATATTAACAAAATTAAAAGATTTATCTCAACCAGGTCAATATGCTTGTAAAGAAAGAGTTACAATAATTGGACCAAAGGGTACATTAAAAAATGTTGTAGTTCTTGGACCTTGTAGAAAGAAAACACAAGTAGAAATATCACTAACAGATGGTTCCATATTAGGATTGAAGCCACCAATAAAGCAAAGTGGAGATTTAGAAGATACCTTAGGTATTAAAATAGCTACAGAAAAAGGAGAGATTGAACTTCAAAAAGGTCTTATGGTAGCAAAAAGACATATACACATGTCGATAGAAGATGCCAAAAAATTTAATGTGGGAGACAATGAGATAGTTGAAGTTAAAGTATTTGGTAAAAGACCTCTAATATTTGATGATGTAGTTGTTAGGGTTAGCGATAAGTTTAAAACTTATATGCACATAGATTACGATGAGGCAAATGCATGCGCATATTCAAAAGGAAGTATTGCAAGGATAATAAAGAGATAGCTATATATCTAGAAAGGAAAGCTTATGGATTACAACAATATTATAGAGATTATAGTAGAAGAACTTTACAAAAAAATAAATACTATGAATGCTGGATATATAGAAAATGAAAATAGAAAAAAAGTAATTATATTATATGAAAATGATAAAAGTAAATTTGACTTATTAAATGATAAGTTTAATATAGAAATGTTTGATAGTGCTACAAAAGATTGTGATGCAGTAATAGTATCAAAACTTTGTATGAGGGGTATTTGCAACTTAGCATTAGGAAATAGTTTTTCAAATGAAGAAAGATTTCTATTAAAAATGCTTATGAAAGGTAAGAAAGTATATGTGTTAGATGAAGGAATAGAATACAAACTCTATAAAGACACTGCACCTAAAGCACTATACAATAAATACAGAGCTTATGAAGAGGATATTTGTAGGTATGGAGTAAAGATTATAAAGAATTTAAATGAGATAACATTAAGTGAGGAAACGTTTAATAAAGAAATATTGAATAAAGAAATATTGAATGAAGAAATATTGAACGAAGAAAAAGTAAAAATAGATGATAATTTTAGCATAGATTTGACACAAAAAAGGCTTATATCTGAGTCTGATTTGAGAAAGCCTATGATAAGTGGAACTAAGGATATTATCGTAAGCAAAAATAGTATAATAACTCCATTAGCTATTGATTTTATAAGAATACATAATATAACAGTAAAAAGAATATAGTGGAGGAGACTTATGGAAATAGGAAAAATAGTTGGTAATGTATGGGCAACAAGAAAAGATGAAAAGTTAAATGGACAAAAATTCTTAGTTGTGAAACTATTAAATGCTAAAGATACATATAAAGAAGGTTTTTTAGTAGCAGCAGATAATGCAGGGGCAGGGAATGGAGATTTAGTTCTTATAACTAGAGGTTCTGCTGCTAGAACTTCAATAGAAAGACAGAGTGTTCCAATAGATGCAACTATAGTTGGTATAGTCGATTCTCTTGAATTTGCGGATGAATAACAAATGAGTAAAAGTATTGGTGATATAGAGATATAAGGTTAAGGAGGTAATAAGAGATGGATATAAGTACATTAAACAAAGATATGTTGGAAGTCTTAGTTAGACAAATAATAGAAGAAAATTTAAATGGTTCTAAAAATAATATAGATTTTAATAGACACAAAGATATAAGTGGAATAACTTCTATAAAATTACCAAGAGTAAAGGTAGATGAAAGTAATAGATTAGATACTGGTAATCCAAATGATATAGTTTATACAAAAGATTTAATTACTTTAGAAGAAAGTCCAAGACTAGGTTGTGGAATTATGGAAATGAAAGAAACAACTTTCGATTGGACCTTAAATTATGATGAAGTAGACTATATAATAGAAGGAACTTTAGACATATTAATAGATGGAAGAAAGATAACAGCATCTGAAGGGGAGCTAATACTCATACCAAAAGGAAGTAGTATAAAGTTTTCAGTACCTAATTATGCTAGGTTTATATATGTAACATACCCAGCAGATTGGGAATCACAAAAGTAATAAAAAGACTATGGAGAAAAGTAAGTAAAAAGGCTATGATAAGCTAACAATCATAGCCTTTATGTAATAGACTATATTTTTTTTACTGGAACTTGAATTTCCATAAGCGTTTCATTTAAGTAACTAGTAAGAGTCACATCTATTTTAAATATTTGATAAATATCGCCATTAAGGCATAGGTTGTGCTCACTCATATACTCTTTTATAAAATCAAAAGATGGATGGTATCTTTCAAGTTCATCACCATCATAATACATAGAAAGATATAACCCCCCTGGAACAAGTTTTTTTAAAGAGGACTTTATATCATCATCTTCTATGAATATAAATGGAGATAAAGGAATATAATCTTTAGATTCGTCTAAAATTAAATCATTACCATAAGCACCCACTCTATCGCTTGCAACAATTGGAGCAATCTCATTTAAATGAGATTCCAATTCAGTTACAGCAAGAGCTAATTCATGAGGTCCACCAGTTGGTTTATCAAAGGTAATCATATATCTATCTGGAAGTGTAAGTTCTGTAATTGTATTTACTGGAGATAGAGAATCTAGTTGTTTTAAAAATTCAACCTTTTTATTTAATACCTTTTCAAGCTCTATTTTTTCTCTGATTTCTGAGTGAAGTGTTTCTTGGTATTTTTCAAAAATTTCAATAGATTTTTTGAAATTTCTGTCATTAAAATAACTTGTAATATCATTAATACACATTCCTAATTGTCTTAGTTCTTTTACAGTTCCTAACTCTTCATATTGAAGAATAGAGTAATATCTATATTTAGTATTAGGGTCTACGTAGTTAGGTTTTATAAGATTTATTCTGTCATAATATCTTAGTGTTTCACTTGTAAGGTTTCTAAGTTTTGCTAATTGGGTAATTGACAAAAGTTTATTATGCACAATATTTACCTCCTATTTTAAGCTAAAAATTTTTAAAAGGAAAGATAGGCTTTTAATAGACGTCATATAAGGTGTTTAAATAAACTTTTTAGGAAAATGTAAACTAATTTAATTTGATAATACTAAATTATATTAATTTTCTTAACATAATAATACCAAAAAACAGGCAAAAAGTGAAGTATAAAGAACTGATTTTCTATGACCATTTTTATGGGAAAGTAAATATTAATTGAATGGTGAAGTGTTTGGTATCACTTAGGTTGTAACTAAGTAATTTATTTTATTAAAAAGCATACAATAATAATATTTTATATCAAAAAAGTAGTATTTAGTCAGCATTATTAATTTATATTAAAAAATATAAATTAAGTACTATGAAATTTTAATATTAGATGTAGCATAAAAATAATATTTAATATACAATAAAATATAAAAACACATATCCTAGAAAGAAGGTATAACATGGGAGAATTGAGAAAAATTCCTGGGGTAGGAAAGGAAACTGAAAAAGACCTAATAATGTTGGGATATACAACAATTGAATCCCTTAAAGATGCCAATCCAGAAGAGTTGTACCAAAAAGAATGCTTAATGAGTGGGCAACATATAGATAGATGTCAACTATATGTATACCGCTGTGCAATATATTTTGCATCAACAGAAAACCCAGACCCAGAAAAACTAAAGTGGTGGTATTGGAAAGACTAAAGAATAATTATGAAGGATTAAAGAATAATTATAAAAGACTAAAGAATAATTATAAAAGACTAAAGAATAATTATAAAAGACTAAAGAATAATTATAAAAGACTAAAGAATAATTATAAAAGACTAAAGAATAATTATAAAAGATTAAAGAATAATTATAAAAGACTAAAGAGTGATTATAAAAGAGTTAAATATCAGTTTTGAATAATAATTAAAACTATTATTTAGCTCCTTTATAATACCTCACTCATCATATGTATCTTAACATAATATGTATTTCAATCAATGAATTAAATTAATTAAGAGAATCATTTAAAGATTTTTCTTCAGCTAGCCATTTTCTGCATTGTTCAATCTTTATTGTAGGGTCAAAACCTTGCTCTTTCCCCATATTTGAAAGCATATCACAAGGAAAAGTATCACATTCTCCACAATGATTAAGTTCTTTGCTTTCACAGCAAGTCTTAACCTTACATTCACCACCCCAAAATGGACCTTTCATTTGAGTACATCCTTTACAATTTACTTTCTCTTTTCTTGCACAACTGTTACAGAGTACACCACATCTTGATTCAAACATATAAACTCTCCTTTTCTAACACTTAAATATATTATAAAATTCTTTTAATTCTTCCTTTTCATCTGAGGATAATTGACTTTTTCTGATGCCTTGAATTGCACCTTCTAGTGAATATAGACGGTTAATACATGCAGAAGCATCAATAGATTTTATTTTTAACCATGCCTGCTTGCTACCTATTTCCTTTAACTGTTCATAGGTTGTGATTCCAACTTGGTTTAATTGAACCTCAACTACAGGACCTATATTTGGTAATTTAGAAAGTTCACCCATTATATCACTCCTTATCTCTTAAATATTAAATAGAATTACTAATCATAATTTATAACTACTATTCAAAAAATTCCTTTGCATATTCTACAGTACCAGACACTTCTTTCAATCCATTGTCTAGTAGTTCTATAGCCATAAAATTTTCATCTGGCACTTCAAATGGAGCTTTTATATTAAACTTACTTGCTACTTGATAGCCAAACTTAGGATAATATTTGTCATGACCTAAAACTACACAACCTTTATATCCTTTTGACTTTGCAATTTTATGTCCTTCTTTAATTAACTTTGAACCTATTTTTTTACCTTGGACACTTGGAGAAACTGCTACTGGTGCTAGTGCAAGTAGCACATCATTTTTAACCTTTATTTCTGTAAATAGAATATGCCCAACTATATCTCCATCATCTTCAGCAACAAGTGAAAGTTCTGGAACAAATCTAGTACTATTTCTTAATCGATTAACAAGGTTTTGTTCATCATGGTCAGAAGATTCTTCATTTGCAAATGCAGCTTTAATGACTTCATATACTTTATCTTTGTCACTGGCTTTTTCTTGTCTAATTATCATTTTAATTTATCCTCCTGTGGATTAAATTTTTTTATCTGTTATATTAAAGCTAATTCTATTAAGGTTAATTCTAGAAAATGAAAATAGCAGTGTACTATAGCCTTATCAATAGTTTTATCACTTTTCATAATAAAATGCATTACACCAAGAATAGTTATATCCTCTAATTTTTAACCATTCAGGAAAGGAAATTTTTTTGCTACTTTCATCATATTGAAACCATAAGTCATATAATTCTTGATAGTATGTTTTTTCTTTTAAATATTCATCATAATAATCTAGGTTTCCTTTATATTTTGTAAGTAGTCTATCTAATTCCTCTAAATCTTCTTTAATATTTTTTTTAGGGTTTAGAATTACACTTTCTTGTATATGATGAGAAGCAAACCATAACTCATCTATATATTTATTTAATAATAGTTCGACAGATTTAATATCTGTGTCATCTAATTTTAAAGCATCTTTTAGCATATCCTCAGAAGAGTAGTATCTATATTTATCATAATTCTCTTTATTTAAAGAAATAAATAGATTTAATTGATATCCCCACCTAAGAAAAGGCATTTCTTTATTTAAAACAGCTTTTTCAACTATTGGAAAAATTAATTTGACCACTAAAAGTTGTTGAAATTCTTTTATGTTGTTTTTATCAAAACGCTCCTTACAAATATATGTAACAAAATGCTTTTGTTTATTTTCAGGTAATTTTAATATGTAGTCGATTAAAAAGTCTAGTTTTTTGTTTGCTAATTTCTTTAATCCTGTATTTCTTGTATTTGCATATTCATTCCAAAGTTCTGTTATTTTGCTATCTTCATAATCTATAGTGTTCATTTATTGCCTCCAAATTATATCAAAAATCTTTAAATAGAAGTATCAAGATTTAGTACATGTATAGATAGTTATACATTAATATTAATGTGTAAATATTCAGTTATATAAATATTATCGATAATTAAATACCAATATTGATATGTAAATATTAAGCTATTTAAACAGATATCAATTGAACAAAATTAAATTTACTTATATATCTTTTATATCTTTTTTATATAGATTAGATTTTTCATCATAACAAAATTGATTTGCTTCTAAAACTTTTATAGATGCTACATTCGTTCTTGTTTCCTCGATTATTGGGTCAGCTACAATACGAACGACGTTTTTATTTTCTTCAATCACTTTGTCAGAAATCAATTTTACCAACTGCTTTCCAATGCCTTTTCCCAACAGATTCTTTTCACCAATTAGATAGTCAATACCATACGTTCCATTGGGTTGTGGAATTTCTGAATCCTCAAGGGGACTTTGATTATAATTATAATATTGGCAAAAACCAATAGCTTTGTGTTCAGATTCAACAATGAAATGATGTATAAAGTTATATTCATTATTTCTACCTTTTATTTCATTTAACCAATCAGAAGCATCCCCAAACCATTTTACAATATATTCTTGATATAACCATGATTTAACCATCTCAATATCTTTTTCTTCTAATTTTCGTAATGAATACATTACTCATTCACCTCACCAATTCTAATTTCTAATTGTATACTTTGCTAACATAATGCGGAAACTGTATAATGCTTTCCTTGACTTTAATATTTAAAAATTTATGTAATACTATATAAAGTAGAAGTTTATAGATTAAAGAACATCCAATATAATAACTCGTTGATTACAACTTTATCGGTTGTGATTTTCATATAATCTTACTACCATGTATCTGGAATAGAATTCCAAATTATGATTATAGTAGTAAGTAGAATTAATAAAGTAACTAAGGATGTAACTAATATTGGTTTATTTTTTTTAATAATACCTACAAGTATACCTGCTATGAGTATTAGTATTAATAAAAAGATTATTCCACTAAATGTAAGCATAGTTATATTTCCTCCTCATAAAATATAGGCAAGCTTTTTTATATTTTACCATACTACATCATGAAAGTCTTTTTTATTGATTAGATGGTCAAGAGGTGATTTGAATTATTTATCATACATACTTGATTTATTATAATACAAGAGGATGACACCATCTTGTCATATATAATTTTATTGTAAGGTTAAGATATAACATCATTTTTTCTAAAGTTTCTCTTAGCGATTTCAGAAAATATTATAGTAGTGGCAAATGCAACACATATTGTAACTATAGTATCATTAACGTTTAAAGCAGATTGTTTTATAATACCCATAGCACTTCCTAACATAGAGTATGGGAAAAATATACCAATAGAAGGTTGTGCTATTAGTAAGCCCATTCCAAATAGAGAAAGGCAAAGACTGATACCAATAGGAGTAGCAAAACTTCTAATCTTTATAGATAGGTATAGTTGTATAGAAGCTATTGAAATTGAAATAATCCAACCCTTAACAATCCAGCCAGTGAGTTCATTAGGTACACTTTGGGAAAATCCAATCATATTTCCAGCAACTATGTAAAAAATAACGAAAACAATTTGAGTGATAGCCGTAAGTATTGAAATAACTATAAGTTTAGATAAAAAAATGTTTTTTAAATTGATTGGAAGTGTCATTACATTATTCCAATTATGATTCATATGTTCAAGTCTGCAAACATAGGCACAAAAGATTGCTATTAATATAGGAAAGAAAAACTCACCATAAAATAGACTAACTTGAGTCCACAAGCTATACCATTCTTTCTTAAGGATATCTTGATTTAGATAAAAGTTTCCAGTACCAATTAGCACACTTAGAAGTGGTAAAGCCAATAATATATACCATATAAAAGAATTTTTTAACTTTAGGATTTCTCCCAAAACTGATTTTCTTAACATTTAAATCCCTCCTATATTTCCTTTTTTAATAAATGATTTTTTCCAATATAATAAATTAACATTCCAACAAAGAAGATTAAAACAGTCATTGAAAAATTCATATTTACTTTGTAAACTGATGAACCAAGGGCAGTGTCATAAGCATAATTTAGAGGCGTTAATTCTATGTAATAAGACCATATAAATAATCTACGAATACCTTGAAAAAATAGTCCTGATGTTAAACCTATAAAGCTACCTAACATACCAAGTGTAACAGCAAGCATTTGATTTTGGAATACAGTTGCAACCCATTGGTGCAGTGCTATTATAGCTATACTAACTAGTATCGTACCTAAGGTATATTTGACAATTAAGGACATAGAAAATGGTTCGATAAAGTCCTTAAAAGATGCAAAACCTAAAATAGCCAATATTTGTATAAGTATAGATAATGATATCAAAATAGTAGAGCATAAAAATTTAGAAAAATAAATACTATTTAAGGGTGTAGCAGAAGACTTTAAAAGTTTCCATGTATCTCCTTTATGCTCTATATCGCTTATTCGGGAAGTAATTATTGATATTAAGATAGGAAAAAATAATCCATTTAAACTTGTAAAACTCATAATCATGTATGAATATTCAAATCCACTTAGCATGTCTGGATTCTTTGTAAGAGCTCTACTTGAATTCATGATACACCATATTATTTCAACAGCTACAAATAAAAATGTCATCAAAATAATTTTCTTTCTTTTAATTTTATAAAATTCTAAACTAAGATATTTCATTATAAAGTCACCGCCTTGCCAGTAAGTTCAAGGAATATATCCTCTAAGCTCTTTTTATGTTCTTCTATTCTAAATACATCCATATTTGAATGTACAAGTATGTTATTTATTTTAGCTACATCTGTATCTTTTAAATTTTCAATAGTTAAATATCCATCTTGTATAAGTGACATATATCCTTGTGTATTTAAAAGTTTTTGAGCAGATATTGGATTTTGTGTTTTAATAGCAATATGACTTTGACCTTTATCATGAAGTTCTTTTATACTATCTTGAAAAACAAGTTCACCATGATTTATTATTCCTATTGATGTGGCGATTTGGTCAATTTCACTTAGAAGATGACTAGAAATAAGAACTGTCATGCCATATTTTTCTGGAAGAGATTTTATTAGTTCTCTAATTTCTTCAATTCCAGCTGGGTCAAGTCCATTTGTAGGTTCATCAAGTATCAATAGTTTTGGAAACTTCATTATTGCCATGGCAATGCCAAGGCGTTGTTTCATACCTAGTGAATATTGACTGACCTTCTTATTTTTCTGATTTTCTAGTCTTACTATTTTTAAGGCTTCATGTATATTTTTTTTAGGTAAATCTAATAGTCTTTGCATAATAGTCATATTTTCAAGCCCTGTCAAGTGTCCATAATATGATGGAGATTCTATCAATGAGCCAATATCATTTAAAATTGATATTCTGTTTTTATCATTTAACTCTTTACCTAAAATACTAATATTTCCTTGTGTAGGTTTTGCAAGTCCAAGTAGCATTTTAAGAGTAGTAGATTTACCAGCACCATTAGGGCCTAAAAAGCCATATACAGCTCCTTTTGGTACTCTAAGGTCTAAGTCTTTTACTCTAAATATTTTATTGTATTCTTTTGAAAGTCTGTTTGTTTTAACTATCATTTCCATATGTTTTATCCTCTTTTCTATAATTTAGTATGAATTTTTATGACTTACATATAGTAGTGTTTGTAGCTTATATTAATACAATAAAGTACTTACATTTCAGATAGCTGAAGTTTACCTTACGATAACCTTAAATAGTCTATTGGGGTAAAGTTATAAAAATGGGTATATGATATACTTATGGAGGGTGATGATTATGGAAACAATAAAGGATAAAAAAATACTTGTGGTTGATGACCATAAAGAATTATTAAAAATGATAGATGAAATCTTAAGAAAAGATGGATTTAATAGAATTTTTCTAGCCTCTAGTTATGAAGAAGCTGTGAAAGTATTTAAAAATATAAAACCAGACTGTGCAATTTTAGATGTAGTATTGCCAGATGGAGATGGATTTTCTATTATGAGAAAAATTAGAGAGACGTCTAAGATACCAGTTATTTTTCTTTCTGCAAGAGGAGAGGATGAAGATAGATTGATTGGTTTGGGTTTAGGAGCTGATGATTATATAGTAAAGCCATTTTTACCTAAAGAACTTACTTTAAGGTTAATAGGTATACTAAATCGTGTATATATTCCTATGGAAGAAGAGGAGTTGCCAGTATTTAAACTAGGAGATTCTGTTGTTGTAAATTTAAATACTGCATGTGTAAAAAAAGATGGACAAGAAATATCTTTAACTGCTAAAGAACATTCCCTGCTTTTAAAGTTGTATGAAAATAAAGGGCGAATTGTTACTAGTGATGCACTATGTCAAGCTATATGGGGGGATGACATGTATGGGTATGAAAATACTCTTATGGTACATGTTAGGAGAGTTAGAGAAAAGATAGAGGAAGCACCATCTTCTCCTAAGCATCTTCTTACAGTAAGAGGGCTTGGATATAAATTAATTGTTAATTGATTTATGCCATATGAAGATTTCAAGAGGAGTGATTTAACTTTGGATAGTGTAAAATATATATTGAGGCGATTTATAGGTTCAAGTATCTTGATTTCATTATTTCTAATTATCTTAAACATAACAGGATTTTTGATATTTTCATACGTAACCTTTATATATCCATACTTGGGAGAATCGGATATAAGCACTAGCAGAGAGACTAAAGCAAATTTAATGATGCTTGAAGAAAAGTTAACCTCAAAAGATGGTAAATTTGTTTTGGATGAATCTAGCAAAGATGTGTTACATAAAAAGCAAGCTTGGGCGATGTTAATTGATGATAATGGGGACAGAATATGGGAGTATGATTTACCCAAAGAAATACCAAAGCATTATACTTTAACGGATGTAGCTAAATTTTCAAAATTCTTTTTAAAAGACTATCCTGTGTATGTATGGGAGCATCCTGAGGGGCTTCTAGTTACAGGATATCCAAAAGACAAGTATACTAGGTTTAACCTTACTTATACCATTAGAGAAATAGAGCAATTTCCAAGGTTAATATTAGTTATGCTTTTGCTTAATGCAATAATTACTTTTTTAATAGCTTTGTTCATAGGATTAAAAATGGTAAAATCTATAAAGCCAATTATTACAGGGATGAAGCTTATTTCAAAGGGCGAGCCAGTATTTCTTCAAGAAAAGGGAATACTTAGTGATATTTCAAAATCTATTAACTCTGTATCTAGAGAATTACAGGAAAAAAATGCAAAGCTTAGAAAAAGAGAAGAAGCTAGGTCTAATTGGATTGCAGGAATATCTCATGATATAAGAACACCACTTTCAATGATAATAGGATATGCTGGAGAGCTTGAGGAAAGTAAAAATCTTTCTCAAAGAGAACATGAGCAAGTATCTATTATATGTAATCAAGGTATTAAGATTAGGGAATTAGTAAGCGACCTTAACTTAGTCTCTAAATTGGAATACAATATGCAACCATTGGATTGTGGTAAAATTAGAGTTTCTGTTTTCTTGAGAGAGGTTGTTTCTGATTTTATAAATAATAATTTGGATAATAACTTTTATATTGAGATTAATATATTGGATGAAGATATTATTATAGATGCAGATAAAAAGTTATTAAAAAGAGCTATTAGCAATTTGATACAAAATAGTATAACTCACAATCAACATGGGTGTAATATAAATGTAGTTTCAAGGTCTGATTTAGATTTTTGTTATATAACTATTGAAGATGATGGAAAAGGTATGAGCAAAGATAAAATTAGTTATTTATTGAATAATCAATATAATTTGAGTGATGCATATGCTAAAGGTCAGAATCATGGTCTGGGTCTTTTAATAGTAGCAGGTATTATAAACGCACATAAAGGTAAATTAAATATCACAAGTGATGATTGTCATGGTATAAAAATAACTTTAAAATTACCACTAGTAAAGTAAAATTTTATGATAAAATAATAAATAAGCGTGAACAATGAAAATATTTTGAAAATAATTTTATTATTTATTGACAAAAATGTTCTATCGTAGTAGAATAAATATAAATTCTTTTCTTGTCAAGTTTTATTAAATAAAATAGTAACTTTTGCTTTATGCGCTTAGAGCTAAGTTACTCATGGTATCAAAATTTTCATAGGAATAATATATTTTGGAATTATTGTAAGACTGTTAAACTCTTTAAATAGTTCCCTTTTTTTTAATATTTTTCAATAATACTTAAAATATTATTGACAAAAATATTCTACTAAAATAGAATTATAATATAGTAGTTTTTAATTTTGAGAAGAAGATAATCAGATTTTAAGAGCAGATTTAATTAGAAGAACTTTTATGTAATTATTAGAGGAATATTTTATTAGAACCTTGTATTTAGAGCGAAAGAGCATCTTAAATAGACATTTTTTGACCATATAAACTCTACTAAAGTAGAGTTTTGGTGTCTGATTTTTAGTGATATAAAGTATAGATGTCTAGATATGTTGAATTAAATTAGAGCTATAAAGAGCTGTTGAGGAAAAGGTTTAGATTAGAAAAATCATAAATGAGAGATTCTTTTTTTAAAAGCTAGAGAAGCAATAAGTCAAAATTAAAAGAAGTAAGATTACTAAAATATAAATGCTTAAAACTAGAAAGAAAAATTTAAAAGAAGGGAGAGCTACTGAGACAAGTATCCAGAAGTATATAGCTGAGTACAAGATATTTCATAAAACTTAAGCAATATAAAGTAATTCTGACACTATTTACACCTGTTTATTATGTACAAATAGCTAACTTTAGAATTTAAGATTGAGAAAATCTTATAAAATTACAGTAATTTAAATGAATATAACATCAATTAAATTGATGAAAGTTTTACTGTGAATATTGCTTGTCTGTATTCTGAGTAGCAAAGGTTTATTATGCCAATAAAAAAGTTGCCACAATCAGAATTGAAGATAATGAAATTTATATGGAAAGTAGATTCCAAAATAACATCAAAAGATATTATTTTAGCTATGGAGCAAAAATATCAATGGAAGCAAACGACAACTTTAACTATTTTATCTAGATTAGTAGTTAAAGGATTTTTAAATTCTAAAAAGGTAAATAAACATACACAGTATGAGATTTTAATTAATAAAAAGGACTACTTGAATGTTGAAACGAGAGAATTTTTTAGTAATATTCATGATTCCTCTATAAAAAGCTTATTATTATCACTTCATGCAGATGATAATATAAGTGAAAAAGATATACTTTTTATTGAAGAGTGGTTAAGAAGTATTAAATAAAAATAAGAAAATAAGATTAAAGAAAAATAGTAGCCATTTGTAAAATAAAACATGATACCTAAAAATATGAAAACTTATTTTTAGAAATTTTGTGAGCTTGTATAATATAAGTAAAACATTAGGTTGGTGATTTATGTAATTTAATAGATTATATGTAAATTAAATATTATAAAAATACAATCTTAAAGCAAAATTAAAGCAAAATTTTGTATAATATAAACATAAATCATATACAGTATATTTATGATATGTAGTATATCTGTATTTGAAAATTATAAATTATAAGTGGATTGTAATATGAACCAAAATAAAATTAAATATGAGTGTAAATTAATGATGGACAATTCTATTAATTCAATATAAAAAGCTACCTTTAGTTATCAATTAAATAACTATATTTTAGGGTAGCTTTTTGCATATGGATTGTAGTTGTGTAGAATACATAATTTCATAATTTTTATAAATATGACATATAGCTTTCAAGTTTAAATTGGTACAATAAAATAATAATAAAAATTAGGGGGGATATTTATGAAATATCAATGTTCATTATTGGCAGTAAATGATGTAGAAGTGTCAAAAAAGTTTTATGGAGAATTGTTTGACCAAAAAGTTGTGTTAGATTTAGGGAAAAATATAACTTTTAGTGGAGGATTTGCAATACAAGAGGATTTCGCATGGTTAACAGGACTAAATCCAGATACAGTTGTGAAAAAATCACACAATATGGAACTTTATTTTGAAGCTGATGATTTTGATAAATTTATTGAAAAACTTAAATCATATAAAGATGTAGAGTATGTTCACCAACCACTAAAATATGAATGGAAACAGAGAGTAGTGCGTATTTATGACCCTGATAAGCATATTATTGAGGTAGGAGAAGCTATGGAAGTTATAGCCAGAAGATACTTAGATGAAGGGTATTCTGTAGAAGAAGTTTCTAAGATTATTCAACATCCAATTGAATTTGTAGAGGAATGTAAAAGGAGTGAATAATTTTGTTACTAGTATTTTTAGATTAAAAATAAATCAAAAGTGGTGATTAAAATTGTATGAAAGAATGTTGAATAAAAGTGTTATGCCATCAGAAAAAGAGATTTCTGAGTATGTTGGCAAAAAACATTTTAATCTTATTTTGCATCTTGAGAATTTATTAGATAAAAAATATGATTTGCGTAAAGAATTAAGATTTCCTTTTGGAAATAATTATGGCTGGGGATATAAGTATTCACATAAAACAATGCATCTATTTTATGTGTTTTTTGAGAAAGATTGCTTTACAACAACTATTCAAATTGGAAGTAATGATGTAGACAAGCTATTAGATATACTGGATAACTTATTACCAAAGACAAATGAATTTTGGGATAAGCGATACCCTTGTGGAAGTGGAGGATGGATAAATTATAGAGTGGAGAATGAGAAAGAGCTTGATGATATTTTAAAGATTATTGAAGTTAAGAAAAAGCCTCCAAAAAATCTAATCATATAAAATAATAGTATTTGACAAGATTAATGATGTAAATTAAAATGAAAAGATATTTCTAGACAAGAGTATTGAGATAGAATGTATACTAGAAAAATAAACTATTCTTTAAAATAAGTGAGTATTTATAGTGTTTTGAGATATAGTTGATTTTTAAAGTATAAGTATACTATAGAACTCTTGTATAAATAGATATTAGTTAAATATTATTGTAAAGGAGTGATTAGTATTAAAGCAAAAGAACTTTATAAAAAGTTAGACTTAGAATTTGATATTAAAAATATTGATGATGATTGGAGTTTTATGAATTTTGAAAATGATTTTATTACTCCAGAGTTTAAGAAAAAATACATAGGTTTAGTATTAGATAATGCTCAAGACATTAATAAAGTATATACAGTTACTTTTCCAGATAAAGAAATAATTCAGCAAATCATAGATAAAGATGAAAGAGATATCTTACTTTTTTCACACCATGCAATGGGATATATAGCATCTGATGAAGGTTTTCCATTTCATGACATTTCACTATCTTATATGGAAGAGATGAAAAAACGTAGAATTTCTTTTTATGTATTACATTCTCCATTAGACAATTATAGTGATTATTCAACTTCTGTTAGTTTTGCAAATGCTTTAGGTCTTGAAATTGTCAAACCATTCTGCAAATATGATGATAAAATCAAGGTAGGAGTTATATGTAAAACATCCTTAAAGTCAGTAGAAGAGATTAAGGAGCTTGTTAAAAAAGCAGTTGGACATGATGTGAAACTATATGATTATGGAAGCTCTTTTTTAAAAGATGGTTTAGTAGCTATTGCAGCAGGGGGAGGAAGTTATCCATTTGTAGCAAGTGAAGTTGATGAGCTTTGTATAAATTTATATATTACTGGATTTACCAAGCCTTTAAAACATTTTGAGCCAGTATTAGAATTTCATAGAATTGCAAAAGAGAATTTAATTAATGTTATAGGTGCTACTCATTATTCTACAGAAAAATTTGCATGTATGTCTTTAGTTAATTACTTCAAAAATCTAGGGCTAGAATCAGAATTCTTAGAAGGAAAGTATTACTTAGAAGATTTATAATAGATATTAAACAAAAATAGGCAGTCAGTAAAAATTTGTGTTTACTGACTGCCTATTTTATTGTTTTTAGAATAATATCTTAATTAGCTTTATAATGTAGTATCGTAATACTCTCTGGAGAATTTAAAAAAATTGTCTTGGAGTTAGATTTTTTAGATATTCCAAAATCCATGCATATCTGCTTCTTTATTTGTTCATATTTTATAGCTAACATATATCAAGGTTATTTTTCCTATTTCACTATAGAATACTTATTTTTCGATGTTTTTTTATAGTATTATTATGATAAACTATATTTTATAAGTATTTATTTTAAATTATTATAAATATTAATTTTAAAATAATAGAATTATTATATTTATGAGAATAAATGGTATAATAAAAGGTAAAGTGTCAAATATCCGCTAAACTAAATAGATTAATTAGTATATACATTAAAATATAAACAATTTAAATAAATAATAATTTATAAGGAAAGGAAAGATAGAATGGTATTTACGAAAAGTAATAAGTATGACAAAGAGTTCCTCATGAAAAATATGATGGGACCTAATTGTATAAAAATACTAGAGGAACTGACAAATAAGATAAAATTAGAAAAGGGAATGCGTATTTTAGATTTAGGATGTGGAAGAGGTATATCTTCTATATTTTTAGCAAATGAATTTGATGCAACTGTATTTGCAACAGATTTGTGGATAGAACCAACTGAGAATTATGAAAGATTTAAGGACTTTAACTTAGATAATAAAATATTTCCAATACAAGCAGAGGCACATGAATTACCTTACGCAGAAGGTTTTTTTGATGCAGTAATAAGTGTTCATTCTTATCACTACTTTGGAAATAAAGAAGGTTTTTTAGAAAATCACATATCACCTCTTGTAAAAGAGGGTGGAATAATTGCAATGGCAATGCCAGGATTAAAACAAGATTTTGTAGATTGTATACCTGATGAACTTATTCCATTTTGGCAAGATAACATGAATTTTCATTCTCTTAAATGGTGGAATGAGCTTTGGTCAGAATCGGAGTCTGTGATTTTAGAGAAATGTGAAGCTTTAAGTTGTCATGAAGAAGCATGGCAAGATTGGCTAAACTGCGATAATTCTTATGCAAAAAATGATAAAAAAATGATGGAAGTAGAAGATGGTAAGTATTTTAATACAATTTCTCTAATAGCTAGAGTTAAATAAAAGTTGGAGTTAGATAAAGACTAGAGCTTGATAAAGATTTGAATCAGATAAAGATTTGAATCAGATAAAGATTAGAGTTAGATAAAAATTCAAATACAAAAATAATTATTCAAATATAAAGATGATTATTTAAATACAAAATGATTTTTTAGAGAATTTATACCCAATTGGACTATTAAGGTTGATTGGGTATTTTTATTTTGTAATAATATACTAAAAATAAAAATTTTATGTCACAAAGTACTTTTTAAATTGTCTAACTTAATATGGGGGTGAAATTATGAGTGAAAGTACACAAAATAATGTAAAAAAAGATGAAATAGAAAATTTGATAGATAGAGCTATTTTAGGAGACAAAAAATCTCTTGAAATTTTGTTATTGGATGTACAGGATTTAGTATTTAATTTATCCTTAAGAATGTTAGGTACTGTACAGGATGCAGAGGATGCCAGTCAAGAAATTATGATACGTGTAATTACTCATCTATCTACATTTAGAAAAGAAAGTTCTTTTTCTACATGGGTATTTAGAATAGCATACAATCATTTACAAAATTATAAAAAAAGTATGTTTTCTAAACAGCATTTAAGTTTTGAATATTATGGAGCTGATATCAAAAATGGCAAATCAAAAGATATACCTGATTTATCTCAAAATGTTGAAACTTCTATTATTGAAGAAGAACTAAAATATTCATGTACAAATGTAATGTTACAATGCTTGGATGTAGAGAGTAGATGCATTTTTATTTTAGGTACAATGTTTAAACTAAATAGTAAAGTTGCTGCTGATATTTTGGATATATCTTCTGAAGCATATAGACAGAGGCTATCACGAATTAGGAAGAAAATGGCCTCATTTTTAGATGAGTATTGTGGATTAAGTGGAAAAGGGGTATGTCAGTGCAAGAAGCGTATTAATTATGCAATAGTTAATCACCGTATAAATCCTAAAAACTTGGAGTATTCTAGTCTAGAAAAAGATGATGATAATACTATATTTAAATTTAAATCTGCTATGGAAGAAGCTGAAAATTTTTCAACAGTATTTTCAAGACTTCCATCATATTATTCTAGTGAAAAATTAAAAAAATTTCTAATAGATTTTTTACAGTCAGACTGCTACTCAATAATTAAAAATTTATAAATACTTAGAAAGTTTTTGAAATATGATGCAAAACTTTAATAAGTATTAAGTATGGATATTAGAAGTTATTTAGATATGTAATTTTAAAAATTAATTAATGAGTATTTTAAAATAGCTATATGGTATTTGAGTATCAATCAAGTATTTAAATAATTTTTAAAAATATTAATAAAATTAATATAAAAGGGAGAGAAAATTATGAAAAAAAATTGTATATTAGAGTTTTTAAATGCACTGAAAAACAATAATTCAAGAGAGTGGATGATGGAAAATAAAGAATGGAAAAAAGAAGCTACATTGCAATTTGAACAGTTGTTACAAGATATAATTAATGCTTTAGCTTATCAAGATAAATCTATTGCACATCTAAATGCAAAAGATTTAATATTTAGGTTGAATAGAGATACTCGTTTTAGTAATGATAAATCACCTTATAACCCATCATTTAGAGCACATATTTCATCTGCTGGACGAGTACCAATTCCAGTAGGGTATTACATAGATATTTCTCCACAAAATATATTTTTAGGAGCAGGACTTTTTACACCACAGCTTTCAGATGCAACAACAAGAGTGAGGGATTATATACTTAAACATTCAGATGAATTAGAATCTATTTTGTATAATCATAAATTTTCAGAGAATTTTACTTTAGATGGCGAAAAACTAAAAAATATTCCAAGAGGATATCCAAAAGATTTTACTAAAGGAGAGTATTTAAAACACAAAAGCTGGTATATTGAATATCACTTACAGGATAGTGACTTAGACAATTTATATGAATTTTGTAAAATGGTTACTGATAAATTCTTACTTATGAAACCTTTTAATGATTATATTAATAAAGCTTTAGAAGGCTACAAAATGCCTGAGAGAAAAGCTTAAACATAAGAAATATGAGTAGAGTATAATCGGGGCATAATATTAGTAAAAGTTTAAAATATAGTACAGTTAAAGTGTAATAAAGTGTTAAAATATTTGACAAATCGAAGGCTTGCTCTTATACTCAATACAAGTAAGGTACCTTTTTAAAGGACTTATTCGAAAAAAATCATATAATTAGTAAAATGTATGATTACAAAATTAATAATTAATTTAGGAGGTAAAAATCATGAATGAAACTCAAGATGAAAATTTATTAGAGCAATTTTTTAAAGTACAATCATTACTACATAAATTTCACCTTCAAAATCATAAATCACATGGTTTTTTTAGAGGAACGCATAGAGGTCAAGGAAGAGTATTATCTATGCTAAAAATAAAACCAGAAATTACTCAAAAAGAACTATCTTATTTGCTTGATATGAGACCTCAATCTTTAGGCGAGTTGCTTTCAAAACTAGAAAATCAAGGATTTATTACTCGTACACCTTCAGAAAAAGACCGTAGAGTAATGGTAGTAAGACTGACATCAAAGGGTATGGATGAAATTAATAAAATTGAGCAGGAAGAAGACCCAACTAATAAAATATTCGATATTTTAGAAAAAGAAGAAAAAAGTATTCTAAGTGATATTCTTACTAAGATTACTAATGAGTTGGAGAGAACTATAAAAAATGATGATAATATTAATTTTGATGGGGCGCATATGGGAGCACACTCAAGACCATATCCTGGTCAACGCTTAAGTTTTAATGGAAGAGAAGGTTTTGGAATGGGGCATATGGGTTCACATCCAAATCCACATGAGGAACCACATCCAAGTTCTCAAGAAGAAAAAGAGTTTTACAATCCACGTATGGAAGCATTTCAAGCTTTTTTTAATAGAGAAGAATTCTTTGAACAAATGACGAAACAGCATCCAGGATTTTTTGAACAGATAGTAAAAGAACATCCAGAGTTTTTCAAGAATAAGGAATTTGATGAGCAGAATGTATCTAAGGATGAAAAGTATCGCGAAAAGGATGTTAATGAAGATTAGAAACTATCTATCTTCCCACTATAATTATATCATAAATAAAAAGTTTTTTTAAGACTATGAATATATCCTCATTTCTATATAATTTGATATAGCGGATTAAACGTTAATTTCACTTGAGGAGGATTATAATATGAATCTAAATGATTTTGAATTGAATCTTGAAAATGAATGGCTCCAAAAAGTTCTTAAAGAAGCTAACAGACAGCTTGAGGAAAAACGTAGAGAAAAGGATAAACTAAAAAAAGATGCTATAGAAACTCAAAGGGAATTATGGAGTGATTTGGGGGCTATTTCTATTGAAAATGGATTAGAACAACTTTCTGAGTTTATGTCATTTATGGATGTTATGAAGCATCAAAAAAGGAGCCATGAATTTACTGAAAAGCTCAAAGATAAATACGAAAAAATGATTGAATCTCCTTATTTCGGACGAATTGACTTTACTGAAGATAATGAAGTTGATACTCAAAAGTGTTATATTGGGCTATCAAATCTCATTGATGATGATTATGATTTTCTTGTATATGATTGGCGAGCTCCTATTTCAAGTATGTTTTACGACTATGAGATTGGACAAGCAAGTTATGATTGCCCAGAAGGATTAATCTCTGGAGCAATAACTAAGAAAAGACAATATAAAATAAAAGATGGAAAAATTGAGTATATGTTTGACAGCAATCTAAATATTGATGATGATGTCTTACAAGAGCTTTTAGGCAAAAACTCTGATGAGAAAATGAAAACTATAGTTACAACTATTCAAAGAGAGCAAAATCAAGTGATTCGTAATGAAGATTATAAAAACTTAATTGTACAAGGGGCCGCTGGAAGTGGAAAAACATCTATAGCACTTCATAGAATTGCATATTTACTATATAGACATAAGGATAAAATAACATCTAAAAATATAATAATATTTTCTCCAAATAACATATTTAACGATTATATATCAAATGTATTACCACAACTTGGTGAAGATAATATTTGCCAGACCACATTTAAAGACTATATGCATCAAGAATTAGGAAATGATTTTAAAAAAGAAAGTCCATCAGAAATGATGGAGTATATATTTGATAATAATCAAAAAATAACATATAGAGATAGGATAGAAAATATAGAATTTAAAACATCTTCAGAGTTTGTGGATATATTAAAAAAATATATAACTCATCTAGAGACAGAGGATAGATGCTTTGAAGATATTATTGTGAGAGGCAAGTTGATAATTTCATCTAAGGATTTGCAAGATTTGTTTTCCAATGATTATTCAAATCTACCAATCAAGAAAAGATTAGAAAAGATAAAATCAAGAATAATGTTTCTAATTGAACCATATGAAAAAATTTGGGTTGATGAAATATTTAAAGAACTTGAAGAATCTGGAAATTATATAGAAAAAGAAGAAATGATAGAAAAAAGTACTCTTATTGTAAAAGAAAATTTGAAAGAAATCTATTCTAAAGTTTTAAAAATGACAGAGCTAGACTTGATAGACACTTATAAAAATCTATTTGAGAATTTGGAGCTGTTTTTAGATAAAACGAATATTGAGTATGATAAAAATCTTATAGATAATATAAGAACTTATACAATGGATAATTTGAGTGTAAAGAGCCTTTATTATGAGGACCAAATTGCTCTTTTATATTTAAAAGGGGTTCTTGGAGGTATCCCAAATACATCACAAATTAAATATGTAATCATAGATGAAGCACAGGATTACAGTCCATTACAATATGAAATATTTTATAAACTCTTTAATTCTGCCAATATGACTATATTAGGAGATATCAACCAATCAATCAATCCATTTATGAATGTTGGAGATTACAATAATATTCATGATATATTAAAGAATGATACTTGTATAATAAATCTAAGTAAAACCTATCGTTCAACAATGGAAATTACTAGATTTTCAAGAAAACTTCTTACTGAATCTATAAATGATGAATATGTTGAAAGACATGGTGATGAGCCTAAGATAATCGGTTTTAAAGATAAAAATCAACTGAATAAAAAACTTATTGAAGATATAAAAGGTTATAAAAAGAAAAATTATAACTCTGTTGGTATCATAACAAAAACAGTTCGTGAAGCTAGAGAAGTATACGAGTTCTTAAAAGAGAATGATGTTGATGTACAGTGTATAACAAAAGATGATGATGAGTATATAAATGGCGTGTTAATAATGCCTTCATACCTATCTAAAGGGCTTGAATTTGATGTGGTTATTATATATAATGCAAGCAATAAAAATTATAATAATGAAGATGAAAGGTTGCTCCTTTATACTTGTTGTACAAGAGCTCTTCATGTACTAAACATATATTATTTAGATGAGATAAGTTCTTTATTAAAACAATATTAAAGTAAGATTAAAGTAATACTAAAACGATATTAAAACAATATTAAAATAATATTGAAGTAATATTGAAGTAATATTAAAATAATGAAATTTTAATTCTTTTCTAATTTTTTAGGATTATTATATATTTATTATGTACTTGTAATGAATATTTATATGAGTATTTTATGATAAAGTTAAAGCCCTTAAAATTCAAAATAGATGGTTTTTAAGGGCTTTTTTAGTAGTATTATTTAGCTAGAATTTGTATAGCAGTTAAATAGTTAAAATCTGATATATAAATTCTAAAAAAAATATTAATATAAAAGAGATGGTTATGTTTACTAATAAATAAATTAAAGTAACAAATAATAGACTCATAAATAATTCAATTGTTAGATATGTTTTATGTTACTTATCTTTATTTTGTATCTATTACTTCATGAGCCATCTCTACTAAATTATTCATAGATAAATCTGAGTCCTGAACTATAAATGAGTAATAAACTCCATTTTGTTTCCAGCTCAAATATTTATATTCATTAACTTCCACATCACCTGACCACTCACTAAATACATATTTACCTGATTTTTCATCAAGTTTATCCTGTTCTGTCATTTTATAACCTTCTGGTACATACTTTTGCTTGAATTCCTCATAAGAAATATTTACATCTTTGTATGTATCTACAACTTTTATATTCTCAGAATCTTTTCCAAGTACATTATTTGATGTTTTAAGAGATATTTCATCATTACCATTTTCATAGGTAAAATCAAGTGCTTTTAATTCGCCTAAAATGTTATCTTCCTTATCAAGTCCTTTTTCATTTATAGTATAAGCTCCTTTAAATTTATATCCATTACTAAATTCAGAAACAATATTAGGGGCAAATTTAAAGTCTTTTTTTACTTGTTCTGTAGTTGGGATAGATGTATAGGTAGCTCTAGCACTTGATTTTCCAATTATACTAGATATCTCTCCTGTAGCAAGAACTGTTGTACCCAAAAGTAGAGTAACAGCAAAAGTTGCAATTAATCCTTTTTTGAATGATAAATTAAATGGTAATTTATGTTTTTTATTATTAATCATTTTATAATTTTCCCCTCTTTCTGGTAGACTATTTAATGTTTTATTTAATCTATTATGAAAGCTTTCTGGAGCTTTCGGAAATGAATTATTTAATTTGTTTTTGTTCATACATTACCTCCATATTTTCTAATTTAGTTTTTAATAATTTTCGACCTCTTGATAATCTGCTTTTTACAGTTCCTTGAGGTATATCTAATATTTCTTTAATCTCATCTATTGAATATCCCTCGATATAATAAAGAACTATTGGAATCTTAATTTTTTTAGATAAACCTTGAATAGCAATATATAAATCACTGTAATCATCATCTTCTTCTACTTTTTTGTTCTTGAGAATTTCTTCAAAGGGTAGAAGGTTAAACTGTTTACGTCTTAATGAATTACATTCATTTATGACTATTCTAATCAACCAAGTCTTAAAATATTGTTGTTCTTTTAGTGAGTCTAATTTTTCATATGCCTTTAAAATAGCATTGTTGACAGCATCCTCACAATCTTGGTCATTTCCTAAAATAGACTTAGATATGCGATACAAAGTCTGTTCTGACTCAAGAATATTATTAATAAATGTAGTTTTATCCAATTGTACTCCTACCTTTCTATGCAAATCGTAGCGCTACTTTTTTGCCTTACACTTATTAGATAAAATTTTACTATAAATGGTTCACTTTTTTTAAATAATTATTTTATTAGTAGGAGTATCCCTAATTTTTTTCATTTTGAAAATAGAAAATAAAAGAAATTGAAGAAAATACAAAGGTACCTTAAAAATAGTGTTGACAAAATTATAAGGTACCTTTATAATTAAAAATAGATAAGGTACCTTAATAAAACTGAAAAAATAAATTAATAGAAAAAATCGAGTTAATTAGGAGGAGTTAATATGAATTATTACAAAGATAAAAGAGAAGGATTTAGAGGATATGGAGGTCCTCATAGACATCCATGGAATCATGTATGTGAAGGGTGCAAAATATTTGAAATGATGTGTCATGAAGGATTTGCACCAAGAGGATACGAAGGAGGTCATGGCAATAGAGAATGTAGAAGTCATGACAATAGAGAATATAGAGGTCATGAAGGATTTGCGTCAAGAGGATACGAAGGAGGTCATGGCAATAGAGAGTGTAGAAGTCATGAAGGATTTGCGCCAAGAGGATACGAAGGAGGTTATGGCAATAGAGAATGTAGAAGTCATGAAGGATTTGCACCAAGTGGTCATGAAAGAACTTACAGAGAATTTAAAGAAAATGAAGAGTTTGATGCTAAAAATTATCAAGAAAACAATGAATATCAGAAATGTGGAAGATTTGAAAATCAAAATGTAGATGAAAAAATAGTGTCTGAAAATAAATCAGATACTGAGAAAAATAATATAAAAGAATATGAAAAAATTTATGAATCTAAAACAGTAACTGATGAACAAGTAGAAGAGGTTAAGAAAAATAATACTAAAGAAGAAATTAAAGGTGAAAAAAAAGATACTGATAAAAAATAGGGTTAGAAATTCAATAAATAAACAATTAAATTAAAGGTTAAAAAATAAATATCAGAATACAAATAAAAACATATTATTGACTAAATCAAAAAGGTGATAGCTTTAAAAGACTGTCACCTTTATTTTTTTATAGTTGTTTATTGGTGCAAGTATTTCAATAAATATGGGAGATAAAGATTAGTTTTATTAGGAATGATTAAAAACATATAAATTTGAGTAGATATAAGTTACAATTTACATTTTTATGATAACATTTTCTTTACAATTTTTTAGATATATGTTAATATTTAGAAAAATGCATATGTATTCATAAAATAGCCTAAAAATAGATAAAAAGGTTGCAAAAAAGAAAACGTATGCAATGACAAGTCAATAAAGTTAGATTATACTTTATAAATTTGGGAGGATATAATCATGGGAAAATATCAAGAATCAAAAAGAGTTGTAAGAAATTACTTTGAAGCATTAGAAAATGCCAATGGAGATGAAATTAAAAAAATTTTAAAACAGCACATGAAGTCAGATTATGACTGGAGAGGCGTATATCCATTTCGTGAACAAAAAGGAGTTGAAAATGTAGCAGATATATTTTGGAAGCCTTTAAAGCATTCATTGAGTAATATGCAAAGACGACAAGATATCTTCATTGCAGGTACTAATGAAATTGATAACAGTGAGTGGGTAATGAGTATGGGTCATTTTATGGGACTTTTTGATAATGATTGGCTTGGGATTAAGCATACTCGCAAGATGATTAGCTTAAGATATGCGGAATTTAACTGTGTGAAGGATGGTAGAATTTCCAAAACTGGATTATTTGTAGATATAATTGGATTTATGATTCAGGCAGGTGTCAATCCATTGCCACCACAAACAGGTTCATATTTTGTATATCCAGGACCAATTGACCATAATGGATTACTTTTTGAAGATGCAGATGAAGTAGAGGGGGTTAAGACTTTAGCATTAGTCAATAAAATGGTAGATGATTTGTCTGAACTAAATGACAGTGGTTCTATGGGATGCCCACCAGAGATACTTGAAAAATCATGGGCTAAAGATATGATTTGGTATGGACCAGGGGGGATTGGAGCTTCTTATACTATACCTAGATATCAAGAACAACATCAATTGCCATTTAGAAATAATTTAAAAGGAAAGACTTTTAATGGACATGTATGTAGATTCGCAGAAGGTAATTTTGCTTGTTTCTTTGGATGGCCTAACTTAAGCAATATCCCATGTGGAGGATTTTTAGGATTGCCAGGTGGAGAGGTTAAGGCAGATATGCAAGTCGTTGATGTTTACTATCGTAAAGGAGATAAACTTAAAGAAAATTGGGTGTTGATTGATATTCCATACTGGTTAAAACAACAAGGTCTTGATATTCTTGAAAGAACTAAAAGTATTTTTAATGTTTAATTTTTAATAATTAATTTTGAATACGTATTCAAGAAAGGAGATAATGTAAATTGAAGTATATTGATAAAAATGATGTAAGAGAAAAAGATAAAGAAAAAGCAAAAGCAAAAGAAGTTGATATAAATGAGATTAAATTAAGTAATGTTGGAGTAAATAAAGCTAATAATGTTGAAGTAAATAAAGCTAATATAGATAAAATCAATGAGAATAATACTATTAAAAAAGCTGAAGAAATTACATTGAAGGGAGAAACAAATATGGAGTCTACAAAAATTTACTATGGAGATTCACTAGAAGTAACACCTGTTGGAGTAATGGATTATAATGATTTTTCAAATCAAACAAAAAGGGAGCAGAAGTTACCTGGATTTGATTCCAAATATAGAGATTTTGTAGACTATATTATGAAAATTACACATAATATTTGGGAAGAAAAAGGTATTGGAGTTATTTATGATACATATCACAATAATGTAACAATGCACTGTGGTTCTTCTAATTTAGTTGGTATAAAAGATGTTATCTCAAATACTCTTCAAACTTTACATGCGTTTCCAGATAGAAGGCTGATTGGTCAAAATGTAATATGGTCTAATTTTGGTGCTGATGGTTTTTTGTCTTCTCATCGTGTTTTGTCGACAGCAACTAATTTAGGTGACAGTAATTTTGCTCCAGCAACTGGAAAAAAGATAAATTTTAGAACTGTAATTGATTGTGCTACTACGAACAATAGAATCCATGAAGAATGGCTAGTTAGAGATAATCTATGGATTGTTACTCAGTTAGGATTAAATCCTCAAGAAGTGGCAAAAAATATGGCAAAGGCAAGTGCATCTAAAGTATTGAGTTTACAATCAACTTATGGTATTTGTGAGTCTATGGATGGTCAATTTATGCCAGCAAAGTATCAAGCTAAAGATGATTCTGTTGGTGAAATGATGCTTGAGATGACAAGTCGTATTTACAATTATAAATATATAAATGAAGTTAAAAAGTACTATCACGATAATGCAGTAGTACATTTCATATGTGATAAAGATTTAAATGGGTATGATGAGATTCAAGGAATGATTGTAAGTTTACTTGCTTCAATTCCAAATGGCAGTTATGAAGTAGAAAGAGTAACTTGTAATCAAAAGGAAAAAAATGAAGGATATGATGTATCTGTTAGATGGAGACTACGTGGAATAAATGAAGGCATTGGATTTTTTGGACAACCTTCTGGTAAGCATGTAGAGGTAATGGGAATTAATCATTATCATGTACTACAAGGTAAGGTAAAGGAAGAATGGATGACTTTTGATGGTATGGATGTTTTGAAGCAGATGTACATGGGTGTAGAAGAGTAAGATAGTTTAGAGTATAAATATTTTTAGAAATTATATAATAAGTATTCTTGTTATATAATTTAAGCAAGAAATATGTATGAAAAGTAAAAATTTAAAGTTTTAGCAATAGTATGCTTAATAGTAAGGGAGGGGTAATTATGAATAATATGAAAACAACAGATGTGATAGAAAATGATATTATACTAGGAAAAGATTATTCAAATCTAAAAAGGGGAATTGCATTTTTTTCGATTGCTTTAATATACTTTTTCTATTGCTATAACTTTATGGTAGGTACCTTTATTAAACCAACAATGATTTATACTTTGGCAGAAGGTGGATTTGGGTTTTCATTAAAACAGACAGAAGAAATATTTGCTGTCATGTCCTTTGGTACAATTCCAGGTACATTCATTTTTGGAGTAATTTCTACAAAGCTTGGTAAAAAGAAAACTTTAATTAGTGTAGCTTTATTAATTGGGTTGACGACTTTTATTCCAATGTTATCTCCTACAAATATTATATTGTGGAAAATTGCACGTTTATGCACAGGGGTAGTATTGGGTGGTGTATTTGGAACAGCTATGCCTCTAGTTGCAGATATGTTTCCAAGCAAATATCGTGGTAAGTTAGCTGCTGTATTAACTGCATTATTTTCACTAGCTATGATTTTTGGTGGGAAAGTGTATGGATTTTTAGGTGATGCAAATTGGCAAATATTAATGTATACTGCGATTATACCACCTATAGTTGGAGCTATTTTGGCATTTTTCTTTGTACCAGATGATTCAGAGTATACAAGAGAATTAGTTAAAAAAGGAAAAGAAACAGGTGAAAAAATTAGCTATGTAAGTATGTATAAGGGGAAATATTTGTGGATTGGACTAGGAACAATTATTTTATCAGGTGCTAACTTCACAGCATACTCAGCATTTTCAAACAATGCAACTACATATTTGGTAACAGGGATAGGAATGACAGCAGCAGTAGCAGGTTCTATATATAGTTTACAAGGAATTGGGCAGTTAGTAGGATATTTATTTTGGGGTTCAATAGCAGATAAATTTGGAAGAAAAGTACCTTTTATAGGGATGGCATTAGCAGCAGTATTTGTATTTATATATACAAAACTAGGAGGAAATAATACAACAGCATTTTATATGATATCAGTATTATTAGGAATTGCTGTTGGGTATTCTGGAGCATGGGGAGCATACTATACAGAATTATTCCCAAGTAAATATCGTTCATTGTCCTCTGGAATGTCATTTAATGGAGGAAGAATTATATCTACATTTGCAATTCCTGCAATAGCTGGTACAGCTTCTGGTGCTTTAGGTATGACAACTATTTTTTATATATCAACAGCAGTATTTGTAGCAGGTGCTATTGTATGGCTGTTCTTACCAGAAACATTAAACAAGAAAGAGTAGAATTCTAAGAACTATTTTGTTGGTTAGAAAGGGGTGGCTTATGATTTCAGTAATCGATGTGTGTATTATAGTAGGATATTTGCTGTTAATGTTGGTTATTGGTTATTATTCAGGAAAAGATAATAAAAATCAAGAAGATTATTTCTTAGCAGGTAGGTCAATGCCATGGATTCCAATCGCTTTGTCAGTTGCTGCTACTATGATTAGTGCTAATGGATTTATAGGGGGGCCTGGATGGGCATATATGGATGGAATGTATCCAGTAATGGTTAACATTACAGTCCCTTTAGCAATATTTTTTGCACTGAGCATTACCACCCCAGTTATTTATAGATTAAAAATAACATCTGTATATGAATATATGGGACTTCGTTTAGGCAATTATTCAAGGGGCTTAACTATTATTCAATTTTTTATCAATTCATTGATTCAAGCGAGTTCTATGGTGTATATACCAGTACTTATTATTCAAATAATCACTGGTTGGTCACTTTATATTTTGGTTCCAATAGTTGTATGTGTAGCAATTATATATACACTACTAGGGGGAATTAAAGCAGTTATATGGACTGATAGTATTCAAATGTTAGTAGTAATAGGTGCTGTATTTATAGTAAGTATGACAGCACTAAAAGGAATGAATCTTGGCTTTTTTGATACATTGCAAATTGCACAACAGAGTGGTAAATTAAATACATTTGATTTTAATATGGATGTTTCAATTACAAATACTTTTTGGGCTACTCTGATTGGCGGAACTGTAATGTGGATAAGATATTTCTGCTTTGACCAATCTCAAGTTCAAAGAGTTTTGACATCTAAATCTTTAAAAGGAGCCAAAAATTCTTTTGTAGTTAGTGCATTTGTTATGAATTTAGCTTACTATTTTATGTTATTAGTAGGAGTGATTTTATTTGTTTATTATAAGGGAAGGACATTTGAAACTTCAAATGAAATAATGATTACTTTTATTTTGAATGAACTTCCAGTAGGGGCAATTGGAATTATTATTGCTGGTGTATTTGCAGCGGCGATGTCTAGTATTGATTCTATATTAAATAGTATGACAACTGTTTTTACAAAGGATATTTATGAGTTTTATTTTAAAAAAGATAATGAGGAATCGTCATTAAAAGTCACGATGATTATAACAATGATTATAGGTATTGTTATGACATGTTTTATTATTATGGGATTTGGAGGAAGCATCAAATCAATTCTTGACCTTGTTGGTAACTATATTTCATATTTTGCTGGTCCAGCTACGGGTGCATTTATATTGGCTATGTTTACATACAAAACTCATGATAAAGGGGTATCTATTGGTTTTATCATAGGATTAGTTTTAGGATTTTTTATTTCTAATAAATATAATGTGAGTTGGTTGTGGAATCCAGCAATAGGTGCTACAATAACATTAATATTTGGATATATTTTTAGTATCATTTTAAAGAATAATCATAATATAGAAGATATTAAAAAATATACTGTATTTGGTATGAGAAAAGAACTTATTTCACAAGGAATAGATAAAGTAGATGGAGTGTCTGTATTGCCATTTTCTTTAGGTAAACAAGAGTTAATTGTGTTAGTTTTTTTCGTTGTCCAATATATAATCTTATTTTTAATACAATTTTAATGAGAAATGCAAGATGTTTAATAAGAAGTAAAGGGCGTTAAAAAGAAATGCAAGATGTTTAAAAAGAAATACAAGATGTTTAAGGAGAAATACTAAATGAATCAAAAGAAAGTTCATTATAATAAATCGGCTACTTCAAAAGATGTTGCAAAATTAGCAGGAGTATCGCAGTCATCAGTTTCAAGGGCATTTGGTAGTGCAAATGGAAAAGGTGTAAAACCTGAAGTAAGAGAAAAAATTTTCCGTGTAGCAGATGAAATTGGATATGTTCCTAATTTAGTTGCAAGAGGAATGATTAGTGGCAAAACAAATGTTATAGGATTGATAGTTGGTGATAATCTAGGTCCGTTTTACAACAGAATTATTAACTTATTCGTGGAAAAGATTCAAGAAATAGGTAAACAGTGTCTTGTTTTTAAGGTTCCTAGACAAGAAAGAATAGATAATATAATTTCAAGAGTAATTCAGTTTCAAGTGGAAGCTGTGATTATTACAGCTTCAGCTATGAATAAGGTAATGGCTGAGACATGTGAAGAAAATAATATTCCTGTGATTCTTTTTAATCGTTTTATACCAGGTATAAAAATAAGTACAGTTTATGTAGACCCAATTGAAGGTGGAGGAATGGCTGCTGAATACCTAATTGATAGGGGACATAAAAATATAGGATACATTCAATTTACAAGAGAAACAAGTGAGGAAATGGAAAAGAAAATTGGATTTTATTCTAAATTAAGACAAAACGGAATTCACAACCTTAAAGAAGAATCTGCAAATTATGATTATGATTCTGGATATGAAGCTGGAAAGAGAATGTTAGCATTATCAAATCCTCCAACAGCAATTTTTTGTACAAGTGATTTGATAGCTATGGGTGTAATGGATGCCGCAAGATTTGAGTATAAATTGAAGATACCAGAGGATTTATCAGTAATGGGATATGATGATATTCAGATGGCTTCATGGAAAAGTTATAGTTTAACAACGATTAGACAACCATTAGACTTATTAATTGGAAAAACGATTAATATACTTAAAATCTTATTAGAAGAAGATGATTGTGAGCCAGTAGTTGAAATGCTTAAGCCTGAATTAATTAAAAGAGATTCTACCATTTAGGATAAAATTATATTAAAAATATACTAATAATACTGTATAAACAAGAAAAGTATTCTTCAAATTCAAAATGAAGAATACTTTCTTGAATACTTGTGATTAATTTAGTAAACCTATATTTATAGTATATTTTTTTATTTATATTATTTGTTTAATAAAAGTCTCAATTTATTAAGTACAGATAATTTTATGCCACCACCTACTTGATATACTTTTTCTGAGTTTTTTTTATCTAATATATTTTCTTGCTCTTTATTTAAACTACTTGTGGCTATTACAACTGGCATATTTTCCTTTGAGGCAAATGGACCTACTGATAAAGCATCAATCAGATTATTTTCCTTAGCTAATATCACCCCATTTATGCTATTATCTTTATAGAAATGTTCAATAACACGAGCATTAGTTTCTTGTCTGTCATTTCCAGCAATTCTATTTTTTGATACATCATTTGAAGTTACATTATTAATTTGTTCAATAGCTTTTTGAGAGATTTTAGTTTCCCCACCTATAAAGTAAGAAGTTTTTATTTTTTTAGATTTAATATAATCATATGTATCTTTATCTAAACCATCTTTTTGTGTAAGTATTATAGGAGAGTTATTTTTTCCTGCTACTGATGAAATAGAGAGTGCATCAGCTTCTCCATCTCCAGCACTTACATATATTGTATCAATATTGTTATTACCAGACATTTCTTTAGCTATATTTAAAGACGTTTCATATCTTGATTTCCCACCTATTCTTTTTACATTCATAGATTTATTAACACCTTTTAGTTGGTTAACAACTGAATTGGATATTGAAGCTTCACCACCTACAACTATTACATTAGATGCTTTTAATCTTTTAATTTCATCCATTGTTGATTTATCTACATTATTTCCATTAGAAAGTAACATTGGTGCATTTTTTGTATTTGCAAGTGGAGTAGACGATAATCCATCTACTAAGTGCTTATCAGTACCGTTTACAAGTATTACAGTATTTGAAGTTTTCCAGCCTTCTTTAGATACTTTTACTGCTGTTTCGAATCTGTCATCTCCAGTCATTTTTTTAGATTTTACATTAGTGTCTAGATTATCCCATAAATTTACTCTATCCTCAGGAGCTACATACATACCATCATTCTTTGTTATATTATACGTTTTATAGAATTCTTCGAAATTTGATAAGACACGATTTACTCTTAAAGTATTTGGACTATGCTCATCTCCTGTAGAGTTCTTTGCATATTCTCTTGTGTATAATCTAATATATGACTTTGCATAACTCTTGAAGAACTTATCATAATTTGGATTTTCCATCTTTGATAAAATTCCCAAGGCTGCTCCTACACCACCTATATCTGCAATATTTTCACCTAAACTTATCTTACCATTTGCTTTTACACCTGGAGCTATTTCCCATCCATCATAGAAATTAACTACATCATTACAACGTTCTTGAAATTCTCTGTAATCATCCTTAGTCCACCAATCATGTTCTTTCCCACTTGAATCATATTTGGCTCCACTGTTGTCAAATGCATGAGAAATTTCATGACCTATTATTGCACCTATTGCACCTAGATTTTCTTCTCTTGATGCATTTGGGTCATATAAAGGTGCTTGTAAAATACCTGCTGGGAAAGTCATTGCATTATCATACATTCCATACACTGCATTTACAGTAAATGTTGCTAAATTAAATCTATCTTTTGGTACTACCTTACCTGTATCTTCAGCATCCTTTTTTAGACGTGCAAGTTTAAAAGCAGTTATATTATCAAAATAATTTCCACCATTTTCTTTACCTTTAATGTCTACATTTTCTGTATCAGATTCCCATTTATCAGGATAGCCAACTACAAATGTCATTTTATCAAGTTTTTTTATAGCTTCTTTTTTGGTAGATTCACTCATCCAGTCAAGTTTTTTAATTCTTTCTTTATATAATTCTACAAAAGATTTAATCATATCTTCAATATCTTTCTTTGATTTTTCAGGAAAATATTTCTCTACAAATAATTTTCCAAGATATGAATTGAACCTTTCTGATGTTAATACTGATGCATCTTTTTCAGTTATTTTACTTTGTGAAGCATCTGCACCAGGATTAAAATTTTCAGCCCAAACATTTAGATATTTTTGGTCTAAAAATTGCGCATTTTCTTCAGAAAGTTTTATTTTAAAAAGTGTTTTTAAAACTTCTAAATTATTATTAGTATATGCCTTATTAAATAGTTCTAAATCTTTTGGATTCATTAGCTTGATTTCTTTAGGAAGATTAGTATATCCAGCAGCAGTAAGCATTTTAGACAACTCTAAGTTTGGAATTTTTTCTTCCATCTCTTTTAAAGTCATCCTCTTATCAATATTTTCTTCACCTCCAGATACTTTTTTTACAAAGTTTATATACTCATCAACATGCTTACTAGCTTGTGCTTCACTTTCTCCACTTAAAATTAACAGTTTTTTAAAAAATGTTTTACTATTTTCTATTACTTCATCATTTGAATAGGAGCTAAATAAATGTGTATCAGCTATTGTTCCTATATATAAAGCATATTTTGCTTCACCTACATTGTCTTGCATTAAAGAAAGAGTAATCAAACCACCAGTTCCTATTTCTTCAAGTGATTTTTTTTGAATATCGCTAAGTTCTTTTACATTCTTTGCTTTATCTATAGCATCAAGATATTTTTTTATTGGTTTATTTCCAAGTTCATTTCTGCTTTTCATGTCTAGTATATTAAGATAGAAATCTTTAATCTTTTGCTCTTCACTACCTTTTTTATGATTCCCTTCTACTATCTTTTTAATAATAGAATTAATTTTTTTTGTGTTCTCATTTTCAATATCAACATAACCACCAGATACTGCTTCGTCACTTGGAAGCTTTGATTCTTCCAAAGACTTTTTATTTACAAAATTATAAAAATCATCTTTTGGATTGCTACCTTTAAATGCCCAGATACGTCTAACCATAGTATCAACTTCTCCTACAGTAATAACATCACTACCATGAAGTTTTTTGTCTTTAGTGTTAACCATAACTCCACCCTTTATTAAGTTATCTATATGAGACTTAGCAGAAACAGGGATATCTGTAAAACTTACATTTTTATCTGCCACTCTTTCATTTTGACCTTTTGGAGCTGATAAAGTTCCAAAAGCTCTACTTATCATGATAAGACCATCTAGTCTATTAACTTTTTGATTTTCTTTCTTTTCGTATCCAGACAGGATTTTCTTTTTATCTATATTAGAATTATATGATTTAGCTGATTGTAAAAGAAAATCAGCTAGTTGACTATATGTAGTACTACTAGTTTTAATTTCTTTTCTACTTTTAGATTGTGTTGTTTTTTCTGACTTTTCTATATTAGTATTACCTTGAGCAGTTTCTTGTGCCTGAGCAACTCCTGTAACTAGTGTAGTCATAACCATTCCTGTAGATATAATTTTTGCATTTAATTTTTTATTCATGATATTTTCCCCTTTTTATATGTATTATTTATGTGTTTAACATTTAAAATTTACTTTTTATTAGTGTCTTATATATTAGTCTATTGGTATTTATATACAAAACAATATCATAGTAATGTTAATCTTATGTTTACAGGAAGATAGCATTTATTATTAAGCATATAAATAAAAAGAGACAATCTCTAAATGATTCTTAAAATCAGATAAGAGATTGTCATGTTTACATTAAGAGATTATCATATTTACATAAGGATAAAGTTGTGTAGTTTTAATATACAAAAATCTAATTGCTATAGATGTAACTGATAAAGACAAATCACAAATATAGGATTTTGAAGAAAGGATAGAGTAGTCAGAGGCTATAAAATTAATGAAGAGGCTGTAGGTAAATTTGTTTTTACACAAATCTATCTACAGCCTCAAGACATATCATCTTAAAGTATTTTGGTACATTTTAAATATTGAAATTCTTTTTAAGATTAATTATTAATTTTAATGTAAGAATTATTTAAAATACTATCAAATTAATTTACAGCTTCTTTTCCTATTAAATCTTTTAATTCTTCATGAGTCATAGTTTCTTTTTCAAATAGGAATTTAGAAACAGAATGTAAATCTTCAAGATTATCCTTTAACATCTCTAAAGTTTCCTTATAACAACTTTCAACTATACGATTAGCTTCTTTTTGAATTTTATCACATAAGAAAGTCTTATCATTTCCATCAATAGTCATAAATCCTAAGTTACTCATACCATACTCACAAACCATTTGGTTAGCTATCTCAGTAACTTTCTTTAAGTCATCCTTTGCTCCCGTAGATTTATGATTGAATATTAATTCTTCTGATGCTTTTCCAGCAAGTAATATTTTTATTTTTCCAATCAGTTCATCTCTAGTATAAATATATCTATCTTCATCAGGTAATTGAAGAACATAACCTAATGCTTGTCCTCTAGGTACTATAGATATTTTTTGTATAGGACAAATTCCAACGATATCACTTACAAGAGCATGTCCAGCCTCATGATAAGCTACTATCTTTTTCTCTTTTTCAACTAATGAAGAGTTTTTAGATTCTAATCCTGCAATAACTCTTTCAAGTGCTTTGTCGAAGTGTTCTGCTGTAATATATTCACTGTCATCTCTAACTGCAAATATAGCTGCTTCATTTGCTATATTTGAAAGATGGGCTCCGTTGAAACCGTGAGTTTTTTTAGCTAAAAGTTCTAGATTTACAGATTTGTCTATAGGCTTGTCATCTGTATGTACCTTTAGAATTTCAAATCTAGTGTGATAATTTGGTGCACCTATATGAATGTGTCTGTCAAATCTTCCTGGTCTAAGTAAAGCTTCATCTAATAAGTCAAGTCTATTGGTAGCACCTATTATTAATACATTGGAGTCTTTATTAAATCCATCCATTTCAACTAAAAGTTGGTTTAACGTTTGGTCTTTCTCATTGTTACTTTCAAGATGTCTTTTTGCTCCTACAGCATCTATTTCGTCTATAAATATTATACTTGGAGCTTCTTTTCTAGCTTTTTCAAATAGAGTTCTTACCCTTTTTGCTCCTACACCTACGTATTTTTCAACGAACTCAGAACCTGTAACATTGAAAAATGATGAGTTTGTTTCACCAGCTACAGCAGATGCAAGTAATGTTTTTCCTGTTCCTGGAGGACCATAAAATAATACCCCTTTAGGTATTTTTGCACCCATTTTTTGATACTTTTGTGGAGACTTCATAAAATCAACTATTTCAAATAGTTCTTCTTTTACTTCGTCTAATCCAGCTACATCTCTAAATGTAGTTTTTGGTTTTGTAGAAAGTGAATCATCTGTTTGATTTTCTCTTTCCATTTTTGTCTGTGCAAAGACAGGAACTGGATTGTTAATTTTTTTAAAAAAGTTGTTTAGCATTTTCATATTCACACCTCAGGTAATTAATTATTGTTAATCAATTTTATATTTTCCATATTTACTATTTTTTATTATTTATTTTTTATGGAAAAAATATACATGCAATCTAAATAAAAATAAATTCATAAATTTAACTGAAAAAAGTCATTTATAAATATGTGCAAATTAACTTTATATACTAAAAAAATACGACAAATCAAGATAAAATTGAAATGATGAAAAAACCATAATATAGATATTAAAGGATGTAAAGTAAAGTATTCAGTATAAAATTGGCTAAAGAAGTGTTTTTAGGTATTTACTATATAGAGTAGTAGGATAATAAAAGATTTTAAAGTTGAAGTTTGAATTTTTTTAATTAAATTTTGAAAAATAAGAGCAAAATAAATAGTACAAGCATATAATAAGTATTAGGAAGAAATAATTAAATGCAAATACTATGTACCTTATAATAAATATATGTAGGTTTAAATAAAAAAGCAGTTAATTTAGTAAAAATTTATTAAACTTAAAAAAATAGTTGCAAAAAATTTGATAAAATGATATAGTAGATAGGGTAAGAATAAAACAAAGAAGAAGTCCGCTTCTCACCTTACGCCGATGGTTAGTAAGGTAAATATAAGTTAAAGCTTAATAGTAATTTAAGCTTGTTTAAATTTGGTAACTTATATTGCGGATGATTATGTCATCCGCTTTTTATTTTATATTTTATAAAAATTTTGGAGGTGTCCTACAATTAGCAAAGAATTAGCAATCAATGAACAAATAAAAGACAAGGAAATAAGAGTCCTTTCACCTACAGGTGAACAACTTGGAGTAATGCCTACTAAAGAAGCTCAAGCAATGGCTACTAGTAAAAACTTAGATTTAGTTCAAATCTCGCCAAATGCAAATCCACCAGTGTGTAAGATAATGGATTATGGAAAGTTTAGATATGAGCAAGCGAGAAAAGATAAAGAAGCTAAGAAAAAACAAAAGACTATAGTTGTAAAAGAAGTAAGACTTAGACCAGGTATTGAACAAAATGATTTAAATACGAAAGCTAATAATGCTATAAAATTCCTTAAAAAAGGGGATAAAGTCAAAGTTGAACTTAGATTTAGAGGTAGAGAACTAGGACATAAAGATATAGGTAGAGAAGTTATGTTAAAGTTTTTAGAGATAATAAAAGAGTTTGGAGAACCAACAAAAGCCCCTGCATTTGAGGGTAATAATATGGTTGTAATTATAGATCCAAAAAAATAGATGATTAACTGAGAGGAGGAATTTGTCATGCCTAAAATGAAAACTCATAGAGGTGCAGCAAAGAGATTAAAGAAAACAGGAACAGGAAAGTTAAAGAGAGCTAAAGCTTATAAAAAACATATATTAACTAAAAAATCTGCAAAAACTAAGATGAACTTAAGAAAATCAACTCTAGTAAGTGATGGAGATGCTAAGAGAATAGCACAATTATTACCATACTAGGATAGGATACGGATTATAAACAATAACTATAGAAGAGGGATATAAAAGGAGGTCATAACGATGGCAAGAGTTAAAAAAGCTATGAACGCTCGTAAGAAGCATAAAAAAATATTAAAACTTGCAAAAGGATTCAGAGGATCTAGAAGCAAATTATATAGACCAGCAAATACATTCGTAATGAAGGCATTAAAAAATGCTTATATAGGAAGAAAGTTAAAGAAAAGAGACTTCAGAAAACTTTGGATACAAAGAATAAATGCAGCAGCTAGAATGAATGGAATATCTTATTCAAGATTAATGAATGGATTAAAATTATCTGGTATTGAAGTTAACAGAAAAATGTTATCTGAAATGGCTATACAAGATCCAGATGGATTTGCTAAATTAGCAGAAGTTGCTAAAGCAAAATTAGCTTAGTATTAAATCATGATAAAAAAAGTCCTTGAATTATTTAAATAATTCAAGGGCTTTTTTTATTTTTTGAATATTATTTGTTTATATAAAATTTTTAATAAACTTGATTAAATATTATCAATATAATAATATTATCTTATTAATAATAATGAGGAGGTAGTATAATATGAATGATAAACTTATGGATTGCTTCATAAATCCAGTTAAATGCAAGTTGTTACTTGAGATTTATTCAAATAAGCAAACTACAGCAAAGCAATTAGCAGAGAAGTTTAAGGATATATCACAAGCTACACTTTATCGTTATCTTGATAAAATGTTAAAGGATAATATTCTAAAGGTAGTTGAAGAAAATAAAATACGAGGAACTGTTGAAAAGGTATATGCTGTTAAGTCAGATATTGATGATGATGCAAAAAAAATGATAAATGAAAACTCAGCAGAAGCATATGTACAGCTGTTTACTCAATATATGATGGCATTTATGAAGGAGTTTTATGATTATGCTAAAAGAGAAGAAAAAGATATTTTAAAAGATGGCTCTGTTTTTTCTGTCTGTCCAATATATGCGAATCTAGAAGAAATAACTGAAGCAGCTAGAAAGATTGGTGATATACTAGAACCTTTAAGAAATAACTCATCAGGAGAAGGACGCAAAATGCACTCTATAGGATTAATAATTGCACCTCCTAAAGAAGAATAAAGTAAAATTGTTGAAGTGCAGTGTAAACAATATATAAGCTAGTATGATTAAATAAAATATTGAGGGTAGTTTTAAAATAAAGATAGCAGTTTGATTTCTATATCAAATTGCTATCTTTATTTTAGCATGTTAAACTTTACATAAGTGATAAGTGATAAGTGATAAGTGATAAGTGATAAGTGATAAGTGATAAGTGATAAGTGATAAGTGATAAGTGATAAGTGATAAGTGATATTTTTATGTTAATTTATAAAATTTATATGATGAATTGATATAACGTGATATAGGTTATATTTAAGACTACAACAAAATATAAGTATATTCATAGTAATATAAGTATTTTATTTTAATCAAATTTTGGTTGTTAGGCAAGTTATAACTATATTCTTAGTAAAAGACAACGTTGTACTTTAGATAATAAATTATAGTACAAAAAATAAGTTTTGTTAGTATATATTGAAATGTATATCAAGCTGACATGTAAAGTGATATTATATATTTAAGGAAAAAATTACAATATCTATAGGCATATATTTAAAGCAAAGGGGTTGAAACATATGAGATTGATTACACGTTCTGATTTTGATGGATTAGTTTGTGGTGCATTATTAAAAGAAGCAGGTATTATTGATGATTGGAAATTTGCTCATCCTAAGGATTTACAAGATGGGTTGGTTGAGGTGACAGAAAATGATTGTCTTGCCAATGTACCATTTGTAGAAGGGTGTGGTCTTTGGTTTGACCATCATTCTAGTGAATTTGAGCGAAATGAGCTTAAAGGAAGGTATAGAGGCGAAAGTCGCATTGCTCCTTCTTGTGCAAGAATTATTTATGAGTATTATGGTGGAAATGAAAAATTTTCTCATTTTAATGAAATGTTAGAAGCAGTAGACAAAGTTGATTCTGGAAATCTTACTATAGAAGAGGTACAAAATCCAACTGGATGGATTTTAATTGGTTATCTTATGGACCCAAGAACAGGGTTGGGGCGTTGGAGAAACTTTACTATATCTAACTATCAATTGATGGAAAAGTTAATTGATGCATGTAGAACTTTAGATACAGAAGAAATTTTAAATCTGTCAGATGTAAAGGAACGTATAGAAGTTTATTTTGAGCAAACAGATAAATTTAAAGAAATGGTTGCTAAATACACACGTACAGAAGGAGATGTTATTATTTCTGATTTACGTGGAGTAGAGCCAATTTATACAGGTAATCGTTTCATGATTTACAGTATGTATTCAGAACAAAATATTTCTGCTTGGATTGTAAATGGAAAAGGTGGGAAAGGGTGTTCTGTAGCTGTAGGATATAGTATTTTAAATAGAACTTCAAATGTTGATGTTGGTAGTCTAATGCTTAAGTATGGCGGTGGAGGTCACAAAGCTGTTGGGACTTGCCAATTTAATGATGAACAAATAGACGAGTTACTTCCAATGTTGCTTGATGAACTTATAAATCCTAAGAAGTAATGCTCTAATTTATAAAGGATAGTATAAATAAAATAGAATTTCATTGTACCTTTTAACATAAGAAAGTGAAGTGGTACAATGAAGTTCCTATAAGCATGCATATTGAGGATGCTTACATATGCAACAATCATATCTGAGGATATAAAATTACTTTGTATTTCTATATTTTGAATATCAGATAAAATATAGGTAATACAGTCAAAAATACACAAGTCCCTTTATCAATTTTACAACCATTCTGGTTACTTAACTGTTCAAATAATATTTTATACTCGATTTTCTCTATATATTTTAATATCGCTACAATCTCATCATAGCTATCTGTGTTAAATAAAAGTTTGTTATTTGAAGTATCTATTTAAAGTTTTCTAATAGTATATTTAAATATATTATTAAGTATGTTTAAATACCATGACATAAGAAATGAAATGTATATCTTTAAATTATAGATATATTTACAGGTAATAATCTACTAGTCCAATGAATGTTGCTCATAATCCTATAACCTGCTATAGTTTAAAATAAAGCATGATATTAAATTTTATTATAATCTAAAAATTTATGAGGGGGGCTTTTATGAAAATAAAATTTATTATAATGGTATTGATAGCGTTTTTAGTGGGATTGCTTGTGGCATGTCAAAGTACTAAAAATAAAGAAACTAAAATAGAAGATACAAAAGTTAATGTATCAGATACAGAAGTAAAAATATTAGGAACAGGTGATTTGCATTCAGTTGTGACAGATTCTCTAGTTTCATATGTAAATGAAGAAAGAGCAAAGAATGAAAATATACTTATGGTAGATGCAGGAGATTTTTTTGGTGAACAAAGTAAAGAAATGTGGGAATGGACCTCTGGGAAAAAACTAGTTAATATTAGAGAGAGTGGTACAGCAGAATATGAAGACATAGTTAAGAATAGTCAAGATGAAGTACCTATAGTTAAAGACATGATACCATTGAGATATGATGCTGTAGTACTTGGTGATAATGAATTTATTTCAAATGATAAGCAAGGTCTTGATAAATTAGTTTCTGATTTTAAAAATAATAATATACCAGTAGTATCAGCAAATATATATGAACAATCTGGAAAAAACTACATACAACCATATGTGATGAAAAATGTTAAGACAGATAAAGGTGATGTAAAAGTAGGAATACTAGGTCTTACTATAAAAGAAGTGGGGAAAAGTTCAGGATTTGAAGATATTGAAAAAGAAACTAAATCAAGAGAACTTGGAGAGCAAGCTGAGTATAAAGGTAAATTATATGCAAATGATTTAGTGGAAGATGCAAAGAAATGGATAAAAGTGATGAAGAAAGAAAATCCAGATATAGTAGTTGCAGTTGTACATTCAGGGGAAGAATCTAAGAGTTCTGATAATACAGGAAATAGAATAAAGGAACTAGCAACCACAGTAGATGGAATAGATGCAATAGTAGCAGGTCATACTCATAAGAAAATAAAGCAACATACATATAAAAATAAATCTGGGAAAGAAGTAATTGTTACACAACCAGGTTCGCATGCAGATAGTGTGTCAGAGATTAGTTTTAAATTAAATAAGAAGAATGGTAAATGGGGTATAAAGGAAAAGGCTAGCAAATTAAAAATAGTTGATAAAGAAATAAATATAGTTGCTACTGCAGATTTACATTCACATTTTTCTGACAAATTATTAGTCAGTCTTGTTAATGAACGAAGTAACCCAATTGAACCTGTTGCAGTAGATGCAGGAGACTTTTTAGATTCTCAGACAGATGAAATGATTGAATGGTATAAAGAGTGGAAAGCTATAAGGGATAATAATACTGATACAGTAATTAGTAGATGTCCAATGGCAATAGCTATGCATAAGGGCATGTATGATGCAGTAGTACTTGGCAATCATGAGTTTGTATCCGAAAATGATGAATTTTGGGCAGATGAGCGTCTTTTAGATGCCGTTGTAGAGGATTTTGAACAGACAACAATTTCTGTATTATCAGCAAACATATATAAACAATCTGGACAAAACTATGTTAAACCATATGTCATACAAGATGTGGAGACAAATGAAGGAAATGTAAAAGTAGGAATATTGGGTCTTACGATAAAAGAGGTAGGTAAAGGTCTTAAAAATGTAAATTTACAAGAGCAATTTCAATATAAAGGTAAATTATATGCAAATGATTTAGTAGAAGATGCAAAGAAGTGGGTAAAAGTGATGAAAGAAGAAAATCCAGATATAATAGTTGCAGTTGTACATTCAGGAGAAGAGCCTAAAAATCCCAAGCATCCAGGAAATAGAGTAAAAGAACTAGCAACTACAGTAGATGGGATTGATGCTATTGTTGCTAGTCATACTCATGAAAAGATAGATGAACATGACTATAAGAATAAGTCTGGAGGTAAAGTTATAGTGACACAACCAGGTGAACATGGTAAATATTATTCTAAAATTACTTTTAAAGTGAAAAAAGAAAAGGGTTCATGGGTTATTAATGATAAATCTAGTAAAACAATTGAGGTTGAATAATTTTAGTATACTAGAGTAAGCCTTGTTTTGTAACTGAAAAATATCAAGAACTATATGTAGATTTATTTAAAAAGGAATTTACATATAGTTTTTTTAGTATAATAAACAGTACAAACTTATATAGTAAAGATAAGGTATAAGAGTAAATTTTATTATCATCAAAAAAATTAAGGGGGAGGCTTTTATGAAAATAAAATTTATTATAGTTACATCAATAATATTTCTAATAATATTATTAGTGGGCTGTGAAAGTACTAAAGATATAGAAATCAATATACTTGGTACAAGCGACTTACATTCAATAGTCCCAGAAAACCTAGTTTCTTATGTGCAAGAAGAGAGAAAATACGATGAAAACTTGCTAATGGTTGATGCAGGCGATTTTTTTGACATACAAAGTATTGATATGAATGGATGGTTTACTGGTCAAAAACTAGTACGATTTAATGATGGTATGCCGGAATTTAAAAAAATAGCTGAGCCACGTGAAGGAGAAGTTCCTATAGCTAAAGAAATGGCAAAATTAAAATATGATGCAGTTACATTTGGAAATCATGAGTTCGTTTCCAATGATAAGCAAGGTCTTGATAGGTTAGTTTCTGATTTTAAAAATAATAACATACCATTGGTGTCTGCAAATATATATGAACAATCTGGAAAAAACTATGTAAAACCGTACATAATGAAAGATGTCAAAACAGAAAAAGGGAATATAAAGGTAGGAATACTAGGGCTTACTATAAAAGAAGTAGGAGAACGTTCAAGATTTAAAAGCTTTGAGCAAGATAAAAAAGCTAGAGCACTTGAAGAACAAGCACAATATAAAGGTAAATTATATGCAAATGATTTGGTGGAAGATGCCCAAAAATGGGTAAAAATCATGAAAAAAGAAAGTCCAGATATAATCGTTGCCATTGTACATTCAGGTGAAGAGCCTAAAAATCCTAAAAACCCAGGAAATAGAATAAAGGAGCTGGCAACAACAGTAGAAGGAATAGATGCTATTGTAGCTGGTCATACACATGAAAAGATAGAGCAACATACATTTAAGAATAAATCTGGTGAAGAAGTGATAGTGACACAGCCTGGAGCTCATGGTGATAGTGTATCAAAGATTAATTTTAAGTTGGATAAGAAGAATGATAAGTGGTTTATAAAAGATAAGCATAGTGAATTAAAGGTATTTGGAAAAGAAGTAAATATAATTACGACATCTGGTTTACATTCAAATTTTTCAGATGAAATGGCAGTTAGTTTATTTAATGAAAGATATAGAGCTGTACAGCCAATCTTTATTGATACTGGAGATTTTTTTGATGCTAATACAAAAGAAATGACTAGATGGTCTAAAGAGTGGCAGTATAATACAAAAAAAGGTATTCATAAAAGAATAAACGAATGGCCTATTGTTTATCTCGGCTATGATGCTGTAGTACTTGGTAGTCATGAACTTCTATCTGAAAAAAATGATTTTGAAGAAAAAAAGTCTACATTGGATTCTATTATAGAAAACTTTGAGGAAATGAAAATTCCTGTTTTATCAGCTAATATATATGATGAGTCTGGAGAAAATTATGTAAAACCTTATATAATGCATAAAGTTGAGACTAAGGAAGGTGATATAAAGGTTGGAATATTGGGGCTTACTATAGATAAAGATGAAAAAAATACCAATGATTCGAGTTCAGAAAAAAATTCTAAAAAAACAAATAGATTATATACTAATGACTTAGTGAAGGATGCAAATGAGTGGGTAAAGGTTATGCAAAAAGAAAATCCAGATGTAATTGTCACAGTTGTACATTCAGATAGTGATAATATAAATTTAAAAAATCCAAGTAGCGAGATAAAAAAACTTGCTACTACAGTAGATGGAATAGATGCTATTGTAGTTGGGCATACCAAAAATAAGATAAAAGAACGTACCTATAAGAATAAGTCTGGAAATAAAGTTATAGTGACACAATCTAGTGAAGATGGAGAGTATTATTCAAAAATAAGTCTTGAATTAAGAAAAGAAAATGGGACATGGAATATTATCAATAAATATAGTAAGGCGATAAAAATGAAGTAGAACAATAAATATTAAGTGAGACAATAAAGATGAATTAATACAATAAATAAGTAAATTGATAAAGCAGTAAATCAATAAAAACAAAGCAAATTTATACCATAATTATACAATTAGGTACAATGTAATATTAGATTTATTAGTAAGAATATATTTATATAAAAAATATATTTGAATATAGTTAAAACACTAAAAAATAGTATACTAAGATGAAAGAGAAGAACCTTTATATTTGATGTTCTTCTTTTTTTCTATTTAAACCCCTTTTTTCTATTTACAAACCAGTAAATTTATCTATAAAGAATCGAATATATTTTTCCTTTACATTTTTTGTTTATTATAGTCTTTATACAGAGGCATTTGAGTTGGAATAAAAATTATAGGTTATAAATTTTTATAGAATATATAAACAAAGCAAGACACTTTAATATAATATGAGTGCTTTGCTTTGTTATTTTATACATGTAATTGTCTGTTATTTTTTATAAGTTTTACTTTTAATATTTTTCTACATACTTTTATTATTATATATACTTATTAGATAAATTTAATTCCATATATTGGATATACAAGCTATTATTTAAACATACTTATTATATGATATAATATTATAAGTATAATTAAATTAAAATATCTTAATAAAGGAGGAGATTAAATATTTGGCATCTATACAACAGTCTATTAAAGATTATATGGAGAAGTATTTCAATAAAAAATTAAACTTACAAGAAAGACTTTTTTATCTTTTTTGTTTTGCTGGAGTTGTTTGTTCCTTTTTAGCCTTTGTTGCAGCTCTTTTTAGTAATCTTCCTAGTATATCTGTATGGGGGAGTTTTTCTTGTTTTTGTATCATGTCAATATTGGCAATCTATTCTCTTAAAACACAAGATATTGATAGAGGGTGCCTAGTAATTAATATAGGACTTAATATATTCTTATTTCCAGTACTCTTTTTTATAAGTGGTGGAGTGGATAGTGGTATGATGTTTTATTTCTTGTTGGGAATATGTGTTATATCATTGACTCTTAATGGTCTTAAGAGAATAGTTATAATATTTGTATCTACACTTGTGTATAGTATATGTATATTTTTGGCATTTAATTACCCAAACTTAATTGTGTCTATAGGTGAATCTCGTGCATCAGATACGATAAGTAATTTTATTATAGTTTCATTGTTTTTATGTATAGTAATGATTGTGGTTTTACAAGAGTATTCTCATGAGCGTGATAAAGTATATAAATTGAACCAAAGACTTGAAAAGCAGGCAATTATAGATGATTTGACAAAGTTATATAATAGAAGATATTTAATACAATATATGTCCGATATATTAAAAAAACCATTGGAAGAAAGAATTATGTCCATTGTGTTATTTGATATAGATGATTTTAAAAAAATAAATGATAAATATGGTCATCTATGTGGAAATAATGTATTAATTCGATTTAGTGAGATTTTAATTGAAGAGGTTGGAAATGATGGAATTGTTTCAAGATATGGAGGAGAAGAGTTTATAGTGGTAATGCCTAGCTTTACTAAATCTAAAGCGGTTGAGGTAGCAGAGCGTATTCGCATACATGTTTCTAGTGACAAAAAATTATTTGATTTAGTGGACAAAATTACAGTCAGCGGTGGTGTAGAGGAGTATGTTGAAAATATGACTATGGAGAAGATAGTAAAAGGAGCTGATACAAAACTTTACATAGCTAAAAATAATGGGAAAAATAGAATTGTAAGTTAGAGAACGTTTGGTTTAATAGTGTCATCATAGTAGATGCATTTGCCATGATGACACTATTATTTTAATCAATAATACTAAGTACTATTTGTATGTTTCCACTTCCTAATATTTCAGCAAGCTTACTGGTATCTTCAATATACCCCAGTTTAGTGTAGTTATATGAGGTTTGAAAATCTTTATAAAATAGAACCAAACAATCAGAGCCGTAGAGCATAAAATCACCAGTTTTAATATTTTTTACGGATTCTGCATTTGATGGCAAATCTTTTATAAAGTAATTGTATTTTTCGTTTTTATTTAAATCTTTCATATCTATTGTAAGTGGCATTTTTTTTATTAATGCCTGTACAGAGGAATTATTATAAAGTTTCAATACAAAGTCTTTATCTCCAATTTTAAGATTGGCAGTTATAATGTTATTTTTAATTGGTTTATTTTCAGTTGGTGTTATTACTTCTTTTTCTTTATAAGAAATAGGAGTTGCAGTCAAAGTATTATTTTTAGATTCTTGTTTTACTGTTTGTTTTGAGGCTGGAATACTTGTACAACCTAATAGTGCAAAGCTACAGAGTGCAGTTAACATGAGGGTTATAATCTTTTTTATATGATTACATTGCTTCATATGATTATACTACCTTTCCCATTTGATATGCTTTACTTAATAGATTAGGTAAAGCAGAGATAGAACCATATTCATCTGCACCTGTACCGCGCAAAACATCTTTAAGTGTTGCATTTTCAAAACAATCAATCCAGCCCTGCAATCCTTTCACTGCACCATCCATTGCATGTTCCTCTTTATCAGCAGCAGTTGCTAGAAGATAAATATCTCTAAAAGAATACTCTAAGGGAAATAGTGGATTAGAACGATCAAGTAATGTTTTCATCTGTCCACTCATTTCATAAAAATAGATTGGAGTTGAAAAAACAATTACATCAGCAGTCATCATCTTTTGTACAATCATATCGGCATCATCTTGCATTATACAATGTCCTGTTTTTGTATTCTGACAAGCAAGACATCCTTTACAAAAGTGAATAGTTTTATCATACAAACAGATTTTTTCAACAATATTTCCTGATTCTTTTGCTCCTTTTAAAAACATATCTGCTAACATTTCAGAATTTCCGTCTTTGCGAAAGCTTGTAGATATAATTAAGACTTTTTTGTTCATTTATTTATTCCTCCTCAATTTTTTTTATAAACTTTGCTGGTACACCTCCCACCAATGTATTAGGTGTCACATCTTTTGTTACAACAGCTCCAGCTGCTATAATTGCCCCATCTCCTACTATTACACCAGGAGTTATTGTGACATTAGCACCAACCCAGACACTTTTCCCTATTTTAATAGGTTTTGGGTGCATAGTGCTTCGTTTGCTTGGAGCAAAATCATGATTCAAAGTTGCCAATACTACATTATGACCAATTAACGAATTGTCTCCTATAGTAATACCACCTTGGTCTTGAAATCGACATCCTGAATTTATAAAAACATTTCTACCTATTGTTATATTTTTTCCACAGTCAGTATAAAATGGAGGGAACATGTTAAATGTTTCATCTACCTGTTTTCCAATTAACTCTGAAAATAATGTTCTAATTTCTTCCGGCTCATGATAATGATTGTTTAATTTA